>NZ_CP141769.1:2107686-2408784 GCF_035621355.1 Thiobacillus sp. SCUT-2
TGCCGTCCGATTCGATCTCGATCCAGTCATCGCCCACGCTCACCCGGGCGCCCGCCTCGCGCAGCTTGGCGATCACCGCATCGAGCGTGTCGGGCTGCGTATGTGTCGTGCGCACGCGGCCGCCGGTCATCGCGGCGGCGACGAGGAAGGTGCCGGTCTCGATGCGGTCGGCCATCACCGAATAGTCGGCGCCGTGCAGCCGGTCGACGCCGTGGACGGTGATGACGTCGCTGCCCGCGCCCTCGATCTTCGCCCCCATGGCAATCAGGCAGCGCGCCAGGTCGACGACCTCGGGCTCGCGCGCGGCGTTCTCCAGCACGGTCGTGCCTTCGGCCAGCGCGGCGGCCATCATCAGGTTCTCGGTGCCGGTCACGGTCACCACGTCCATCATGATGCGCGCGCCCTTGAGGCGCTTGCAGCGCGCGTGGATGTAGCCGTGCTCGATGGCGATGTCGGCACCCATCGCCTGCAGGCCCTTGATGTGCAGGTCGACCGGGCGCGAGCCGATCGCGCAGCCGCCCGGCAGGGAGACGCGCGCCTCGCCGAAGCGTGCCAGCGTCGGCCCCAGCACGAGGATCGCGGCGCGCATGGTCTTCACCATCTCGTAGGGCGCTTCCTTGTGCGGAATCGATTCGCCGGAGAGCGTGACCTGGTTGCGGTCGTCGAGCGTGACGCGCACGCCCATGTGGCCGAGCAGCGCCAGCATCGTGCTGATGTCCTTGAGGTGCGGCACGTTGCCGAGCTTCAGCGGTTCGGCGGTGAGCAGGCTCGCCGTCAGGATCGGCAGCGCGGCATTCTTGGCGCCCGAAATGCGGACGTCGCCGGCAAGCGGGTTGCCGCCGTGGATGAGCAGGGAATCCATGAAGGCCTAGCGCTTGGCCCAGTCGTCGGGCGTATAGGTCTTCATCGACAGCGCGTGGATCTGCGCATGCATGCGGGTACCGAGCGCGTCGTAGACCAGGCGGTGCTGCTGGATCATGTTCTTGCCGGTGAAGGCGGCGCTGACGATCACCGCCTGGAAATGCTGGCCGTCGCCGTCCAGTTCGATGTAGTCGCAGGGCAGCTTCTCGGTGATCCAGCCTTTGATGTCGTCGGGGGTAACCATGGGTTCGTTGCCTCGCTTGATTCGATGCGCCCCCATGAGCCGGGAGGCGCTAGTGCCTGAGTTTGTAGCCGCTTCGCAGAAGCGCCAGAGTGAGGGCGGATATTGCCACAAAGCAGGCCCCGGCGACCAGCAGGCCGAGCCCGGGGTCGGTATCGGACTGGCCGACGAAGGCATAGCGGAAGCCGTCGATCAGGTAGAACACGGGATTCACGCGCGACACGGCCTGCCAGAACGGCGGCAGCGAATGGATCGAGTAGAAGACCCCGGAGAGGAAGGTCAGCGGCAGGATCAGGAAGTTCTGGAAGGCCGCCAGCTGGTCGTATTTCTCCGCCCAGATGCCGGCGATGATGCCGACCGCTGCCATGATCGCGCAGGCCAGCAGCGCATACGCCAGCATCCAGAGCGGATGCGGCAGCTGGAACGGCGCGTACCACAGCGTCACCGCCCACACGCCGAGGCCCACAATCAGGCCGCGGATCACCGCCGCGCCTAGGTAGGCGAGGAAGAACTCCAGGTAGGACAGCGGCGGCAGCAGCACGAAGACGATGTTGCCCTGCATCTTCGACTGGATGAGGCTGGACGAGCTGTTCGAGAACGCGTTCTGCAGCATGCTCATCATGACCAGGCCCGGCACCAGGAAGCTGGTGTAGGACACGCCGGGATAGACCTGGACGTGCGCCTCCAGCACGTGCGAGAAGATCAGCAGGTAGAGCAGCGCCGTCACCACCGGGGCGACGACGGTCTGCACCACCACCTTCCAGAAGCGCAGCAGCTCCTTGTGGAACAGCGCCGATAACCCGCTCATGTCCGTTTCATGATGTCGGTGAAGACATCCTCCAGATCCGGCTCCTGCAGGTGCATCTCGAGCACGCGGATGCCGCCGCCGCGCAGGTCGGCGAGCAGCGCCTCGAGCTCGGCGTAGTCGCCGAAATTGATTCGCCAGCAGCCGTCGGCGTCACGCGCGAGGCGCCCCTGCCAGGCGGCCGGGATGCTTTCGGCATCGAGCCGCAGCTGCGCGCAGTGCTCGTTGGTCAGCTGCAGCAGGTTGCGCGTCGTATCGCAGGCGACGATGCGGCCGCTCTTCAGCATCGCGATGCGGCCGCACAGGGCCTCGGCCTCCTCGAGGTAGTGCGTGGTCAGCAGGACGGTGTGCCCCTCACCGTTGAGGCGGCTGATGAATTCCCACAGCGAACGGCGCAGGTCGACGTCGACGCCGGCGGTCGGCTCGTCGAGCACGATGACCGGCGGCTTGTGCACCAGCGCCTGCGCCACCAGCAGGCGGCGCTTCATGCCGCCGGACAGGCTCTGCGTGTTCTTGTCAGCGTGCCGGGCCAGGTCGAGGTGATGCATGATCTCGTCGATCCAGGCCTCGTTGTGCCTGAGACCGAAATAGCCGGACTGGATGCGCAGCGTCTCGCGCACGTTGAAGAAGGGATCGTAGACGAGTTCCTGCGGCACCACGCCGAGCGCGCGGCGCGCCTGGCGGTAGTCGCGCACCACGTCGTGCCCCATGACCGCGGCCTGCCCCGCGTCGGCGCGCGTCAGCCCGGCGAGGATGGAAATGAGCGTCGTCTTGCCGGCGCCGTTGGGCCCGAGGAGGCCGAAGAACTCGCCTTGCCGTATATCGAGCGAGACGCCGTCGAGCGCCTGGGTGGTGCGGAAGCGCTTGCGCAGGTCGCCGATGTGAATCGCGGGCGTCGCCTCGCTCATGCCGGCAACAGGTCGGCCACGCCGTAGAGTTCGGCGAGCGTGGTGAAGCTCGGCGGCAGGCCGGTGCAGCTCAGCGTGCGGCCGGCCTGGCTTGCCTGTCGCATGGCACTGAAGATCAGCGCCAGCGCCGCCGAGTCGACGGCCTCCACCGCGCCGAAGTCGAGCGTCGACACGCCCTTCGCGAGGTGGGGCTGAAGCGCCCGCAGCAGGTTCCCGACGCTGTCGACCGTCACCGCGCCGGCGATGCGGCAGGTCGCTTCGTCACACGCGATCACGAGCCGGAGCGGGCCGCCGGCGCGGGGGCCACATGAGCAGACTTGTCCGCCAGCGTCTTGATCAGGCCGTCGATGCCGCTCTGGCGGATGGTGGCGGCGAACGAGGTGCGATAGTTGGTGACCAGGCTGACGCCGTCGATGGTGACGTCGTAGACCTTCCAGCCGAAGCTGGTCTGGTACATGCTGTAATCGATCGGAATCGGCTGCCCGCCCGGCTGGATGATCTGGGAGCGCACCGTCACGTCCGTGTCGCCCGGCTTCATCGCCAGGGGCTTGAATTCGACGCTCTGGTTGGTGAACGCCGTCAGCGAGGCGGAGTAGGTCCGCACCAGCAGGTTGCGGAACTCGGTGACGAGCGCCTGCTTCTGCTTGGCGGTCGCGCGCGGCCAGTGCTTGCCGACCGCCAGCTGCGTCATGCGGTTGAAGTCGAAATTCGGCAGGATCTTGGCCTCCACGAGCTGGTAGACCTTGCTCATGTCGCCGCCGCGGATGTCCTTGTCCTTCTTGAGGATGGCAAGCACCTCCTGCGTGGTGGTCCGCGCCAGCACATCGGGCGGCGTGTCCGCCGCCTGCGCCGGGGCCGCGGCGACGCCCAGCATCGCAAGTAGCAGAAGAAGGATACGCAACATAACTGGATTCCTGTCTGAAAGAAGGGAGGTGCGGGGCCCGCGGCCAGCGGGCAGCCACCGGTTTCCTATTTGAGTTGACCCGTCAGCCGCGCCAGCTGCGCGACGTTCATGTTGTAGTCGTTCATCGTCCGCAGGTATTCGGTCTGCACGAGAACGTAGTTCTTGATCGCCTCGGCGACCTTGTCGGCACTTTGCAGACCCGCCGAGAAGTCGGCCAGCGACGCGACCATCCAGCGACGTGCCGCCGTCGCGCCGTCGCCCAGTTCGCGCTGGGCGTTGTAGTTGGCCTGCGCGTTGGCATAGGCCTCGCCGACTTCGAAGGGAATCCCCGCCACCGCGAACGCCTTCTTGTGGTTGAGCGCCTCCAGTTCGGCCTGGGCCTGATCGACGCGCGCCTGGCTGGCGCCGAACACGGTATCCCACTTCACGCCGACCACCGGGGTGAGGCCGGCGTTGTTGAAGGGGTCGTAGACGTAGGGGTTGTCGAGGCGGTCGCGCTGCGAGGCATAGTTGAGCTGCCCGACCACGCCGGCGTATACGTCGGGCATGCGGTCGGCCTTCTTGGCGGCCACCAGCGCGCGGCGTGCGCGCAGGCCGGCCTCGAGCTCCTGCATTTCGGGGCGCTCCTGCAGCGCCTTCGCCTGGAGCTCGTCCAGGTCGACCTGCGGGAAGGGCAGCGGGGCGATATGCTCGTCGGCGACGCTCAGCTCGCCCTTGAGGCCGACGCCGGTCAGAACCTTGAGGCCGTCGAGGCTGATCTTCTCGATTGCACGCGCCTGGTTCACGTACTTGGCGAGGAGCCCGCGGGCGGTCTGCAGCGCATACAGGTCGGACTGCCTGGACTCGCCGCTTTCCGCCTTGAGATTGCGCTCGACCGAGCCGATGGCGTCGTTCAGGCGTGTCTGCATGTCCTCCAGGAAAACGCGGGTGTCACGCGCCGTGAGATAGCCGTAATAGGCGCGCTTGGTGTCGTATACGGTAGCGGTGCGCGCCTGCCTGACCTCGCCCTGCTTGACGTCGACGTTGCCTTGCGCGGCATCGCCATAGTGCTCGATCTTGCCGAAGGTGAAGAGCGGCTTGACCAGCGCGAAGTCGAGATGGGTCCAGTCGGACACGCCGTGGAGCGTGTCGCCGTCGCTGCGGGGCGTGACGCCGGAATAGGCGCCGTTCTGGTAGAAGCCGCCCTCCACCTTCGGTGCCAGGCCGATGAAGGCGTTGGCGCTGAGCCGCCAGCCGGCGTTGCCCTGCACTTCCTTCACCATGGCGCGTGCGGCTTCGACGACCTGCTCGCGCTCCTTGATGCGCGGATCGGCGGCGAGGCTCATCTCGACGGCCTGCTGCAGGTTGACGGTGTCGGCGCGGCCGGGCAGGGCCGTCAGCAGCATGCCGGCGGCCAAAAGAGTGCGGGTCAGTGCGTTGAGAGTCATTTGGGTGCTCCTTCTTGAGCCTTGCCGTACAAGAATTGGCCGATCAGGTTTTCCAGCACCACGGCATCCTGCGTGATCGTGATGCGGTCATGGTCCTTCAGCATCGTGCCATCCCCTCCCGGCTCCAGGGCGACATACTGCTCGCCCAGCAGCCCGGAGGTCATGATGGCCGCGGAGGTGTCCTTGGGGAAAGCATAACGCTTGTCCAGCCGGAGCGTGACCGCGGCCTGATAGTCCTTGTTGTCGAAGCGGATGTCGGCCACGCGTCCGACGACCACCCCGGCGCTTTTCACCGGCGCGCGCGGCTTCAAGCCGCCGATGTTCTCGAAGCGCGCCACCACCTCGTAGCTGTCGGTTGCGTTTACGGTGCTCATGCTGCCGACCTTGAGCGCCAGGAACAGCAGCGCGACGATGCCCGCGACGACGAAGAGGCCTACCCACAAATCCAGTATGGTCTTGTTCATTTGTCAGTTCAGTCCCCGGAACATGAATGCGGTCAACACGAAATCCAGCGCCAGCACGACCAGGCTGGACGTCACCACGGTCCGCGTGGTGGCGCCGGACACGCCTTCGGCGGTCGGGGGCGCATCATACCCTTCGAACAGCGCGATGGTGGTGACCGCGACGGCGAACACCACGCTCTTGATGACGCCGTTGAGGATGTCCTGGTCGAAATCGACCGAGCTCTGCATCTGCGACCAGAACGTGCCCTCGTCGACGCCGATCAGCTGCACCCCGACGAGGTAGCCGCCGAAGATGCCGAGCGCCGAGAACAGCGCGGCCAGCAGCGGCATCGAGATCACCCCTGCCCAGAAGCGCGGGGCGACCACGCGGGCGATCGGGTCGACGGCCATCATCTCCATCGCCGACAACTGCTCGGTCGCCTTCATCAGGCCGATTTCCGCGGTGATCGCGGATCCGGCCCGGCTGGCGAACAGGAGGCCCGCCAGCACCGGCCCCAGCTCGCGCACCAGCGACAGCGCCACCAGCGTGCCCAGCGCCGATTCCGAGCCGTAGCGCTGCAGCGTCTCGTAGCCCTGCAGGCCGAGCACCATGCCGACGAACAGCCCCGACACCACGATGATGATGAGCGAGAGCACGCCGGTGAAGTAGATCTCGCGCACCGTGAGCCCGAAGCGGCGGAACGCCGTGCCCGAATGCAGCAGCGTCGCCAGGAAGAAGCGCGCGGCGAAGCCGATGCGCCAGACACCCTGGATCGTGCGATGCCCCAGATTTTCAATCGCCTGCCTAAGCATGCAGCGCTCCCAGCTGAAGATCCTCGACGTAGGGCGGCGCAGGATAATGGAACGGCACCGGCCCGTCGGATTCGCCGTGCACGAACTGGTGCACGTACGGCAGTCCGGAGGCGCGGATCTCGTCCGCGCTGCCCTCGGCCACGATCACGCCCTCCGAGACGAAATACACATAATCGACGATCTTCAGCGATTCCTGCACGTCGTGGGTGACCACCAGCGAAGTCAGCCCCAGCGTGTCGGTCAGGCGCCGGATCAGGTTGCCGGTCACGCCCAGCGAGATGGGGTCGAGGCCGGCGAACGGCTCGTCGTACATCACCAACATGGGATCGAGCGCGATCGCGCGGGCAAGCGCCACGCGGCGCGCCATCCCGCCGGAGAGTTCGGCCGGCATCAGCCGCGCGGCGCCGCGCAGCCCGACCGCGTGCAGCTTCATCAGCACGAGGTCGCGGATCGCGTCTTCCGGCAGGTCGGTGTGCTCGCGTAGCTGGAACGCGACATTGTCGAACACCGACATGTCGGTGAACAGCGCGCCGAACTGGAACAGCATCCCCATCCTGCGGCGCAGGCGGTACAGGCCGGCGCGATCGAGTTCGCCGAGCGTCTCGCCCGCCACGCGCACCGTGCCTTCGCGCGCCCTCACCTGGCCGCCGATGAGGCGCAGCAGCGTGGTCTTGCCGCACCCGCTGCTCCCCATGATGGCGACGACCTGCCCCCGCTTCGCGGTCAGGTTGATGCCCTTCAGGACCGGCCGGGCGCCGTAGCCGAACACCGCGTCCCGGATTTCGACCAGATTGTCGTTCTGCAAGTAGCCAGCCTTTATTGTTTCCGAGCCGCCATGATGGCCGCCCGCCCCCGGCCCCGCCGGTAGACCGAGTAGTCTATGCATGCGCCTCGGCGCATGCAAGCGCGGGCGCGGCCTGCCGGGCAGCCGGCGCCCCATTCAGTAGCCCATCACCTGCGCCAGCGTCTTCGCCTCGTCCATGCGTCCGAGGTCGCCGCTGCTGCTGAGCACGAAGAGCGGCGCGCCGGTCGCCGCCTGCTGCGTGATGCGGGCGGCCAGCGCGCGCAGGTCGGGGCGCACGTCCAGCCACCACACGTGTTCGGCCGCCCAGGCCGGCGTGGCCAGCAGGACGCGCTCCGACACCGGTTGGGCATGCTCGCCGCCGCCGGGTTCCAGCAGAAAGCAGAATCCGTCCAGCGTGTCGTCGAGCCACCGCGCCCAGGTCGCCGCGGACGCGGCCTGCCAGACCGCCGCGGGCAGGTAGACGGCCTGGAACTGCGTGTTGTAATAGGACAACATCCAGTCGTCGGGCAAGTCCTCGGGATAGAAGCGCCCGCGCCATTCCGGATGCGCCCAGCCGACGGCACCGACCCGCACCAGCGCCGGATAACTCATCGCGGACCCCGCCCCTCAGGCACGACGCCAGGTGGTTCCGCCGGGACCGTCTTCGAGCACGATCCCGGCGGCGGTCAGGGCGTCGCGGATGCGGTCCGACTCGGCGAAGTCCTTCGCCTTGCGCGCCGCCTGGCGGGCCGCGATCAGGGCTTCGATCTCGGCTTCGGACAAGCCACCAGCGGCGCTTCCTCCCTGCAGGAACTCGGCGGCGTCGCGCTGCAGCAGGCCGAGCACGCCCCCAAGGCTGCGCAGCGCCGGCGCCGCGCCGGCATCGCCGCGGTTGGCCTCGCCCGCGAGCTCGAACAGCACGGCCAGTGCCTCGGGCGTGTTGAAGTCGTCGTCCATCGCGGCGCGGAAGCGCTGCGCCGCAGGCTGATCCCAGTCGGGCGCGGCGCCGGTGGCGGGGACGCCCTTCAGCGCCGTGTAGAGCCGGGTCAGCGCGACCTTGGCGTCGTCGAGATGGGCGTCCGAATAATTCAGCGGGCTGCGGTAGTGCGCGCGCAGGATGAAGAAGCGCACGACCTCCGGGTCGTATTTCTCGAGCACCTCGCGGATGGTGAAGAAGTTGCCGAGCGACTTCGACATCTTCTCGTTGTCGACCCGCACGAAGCCGTTGTGCAGCCAGTAGTTGACGAAGGTGCAGCCGTGCGCGCCCTCGGACTGGGCGATCTCGTTCTCGTGATGCGGGAACTGCAGGTCCTGGCCGCCGCCATGGATGTCGAAATGCCGTCCGAGCAGCTCGGCGCTCATCGCCGAGCACTCGATGTGCCAGCCGGGGCGGCCCGGCCCCCACGGCGACTCCCACGCCGGCTCGCCCGGCTTGGCGGCCTTCCACAGCACGAAATCCATCGGGTCGCGCTTGTTCGGATCGACCTCGACGCGCTCGCCGGCACGCAGTTCGTCGAGGCTCTTGCCCGACAGGCGGCCGTATTGCGGAAAGCCGCGCACGCTGTAGTAGACGTCGCCGTTGGGCGCCGGGTAGGCCAGGCCGTTGGCGATCAGCTGCCCGATCATGGCGAGCATCTGCGCGACGTAGCGGGTGGCGCGCGGCTCGTGGTCGGGCGGCAGCACGCCGAGCGCGCGTTCGTCCTCGTGCATCGCGGCGATAAAGCGCTCCGTCAGCGCGGCCGGCGTCTCGCCGTTCTCGTGCGCCCGCCTGATGATCTTGTCGTCGATGTCGGTGATGTTGCGCACGTAGTCGACCCGGTAGCCGCTGGCGCGCAGCCAGCGCGCGACCATGTCGAACACCACGAATACGCGCGCATGGCCCAGGTGACAGAGGTCGTACACGGTCATGCCGCAGACGTACATGCGGACGACGCCGGGCGTGAGCGGGACGAATTCTTCCTTGGTGCGCGTGAGCGAGTTGGTGATGTGCAGCATGATGCGAGCGGATCGGGGGCAAATATCTGGCGCGGACTGAAGCGGCGCACCGACTGTCTCAGGCGGGTCGATGTTGTTAGAATGCCGGCTTCCCTAGATGATCCGAGCATATCACATGGCCCTGTCACGTTTCCTTGCCGCCGCCGTCGTCAGCGTCGTGCTCGTCAGCGTTCCCGCGCTGGGCGACGAGATCCAGGACATCAACCTGCAGTTCCGCAAGGGCGAACTCGCCGCCGCGCTCGATCACGCCAACCGCTACCTGGCCAAGAACCCGAAGGATGCTCAGGCGCGCTTCCTGAAGGGCCTGATCCTCGCCGACCTCGGCAAGACCAACGATGCGATCGAGGTGCTCAGCGCCCTGACCGGCGACTACCCGGAACTGCCCGAACCCTACAACAACCTGGCGGTGCTGTACGCCGCGCAAGGGAAATACGAAGCGGCCCGCAACGCGCTCGAGATGGCGATCCGCACGCATCCGGACTACGCCACGGCACACGAGAACCTCGGCGACATCTATGCCAAGATGGCGGCGATCGAATACGACAAGGTGCAGACCCTCGACGCCAAGAACACCACGGCGCCGGCCAAGCTCAAGCTGATCCGGAACCTGCTCGGCGGCCAGGCCATCAAGTCCGCGCCGAAGAAATGAGGCCGCGCTCCGCCGGCCACCCTCCCCGTCAACCTTCCTAGGACACTCCATGGTCAAGCTGCATACGAATCACGGCACCATCACCCTCGAACTCGACGCCGAGAAAGCGCCGAAGACGGTGGAAAACTTCCTGCAGTACGTGCGCGACGGCTTCTACGACGGCACGATCTTCCACCGCGTGATCGACGGCTTCATGATCCAGGGCGGCGGCATGGAGCCTGGCATGACGCAGAAGGCGACCCGCGCGCCCGTCGAGAACGAGGCATCCAACGGCCTCAAGAACGAGGCCTACACCATCGCGATGGCACGCACCCCCAACCCCAATTCGGCGACTGCGCAGTTCTTCATCAACGTCGCCAACAACAGCTTCCTCAATTTCACCGCACCGACGCCGCAGGGCTACGGCTATGCCGTGTTCGGCAAGGTGGTCGAGGGCATGGACGTGGTCGACGCGATCAGGAAGGTCAAGACCGGCAACCGCGCCGGCCATCAGGATGTGCCGCTCGAGGACATCGTGATCACCAAGGCCGAGATCGTCTGACGCGGTGAGCGCGGCTGCCCAAGCAGGCGCAGGTCGCACCTTCTTCGTTGCCGACCTGCACCTGACCGACGAACGCCCGGCTGCGACCGGGCGTTTTTTTCGCTTTCTCGAGGAGGAGGCGGCGGGCGCGGACGCGCTCTACATCCTCGGCGACCTGTTCGAAGCCTGGATCGGCGACGACCACGACGAGCAGGTGGCCGCCGAGACGGCACGCCGGCTCCGGGCACGGGTCGAGGCCGGCACCCCGGTCTACTTCATGCACGGCAACCGCGACTTCATGCTCGCCGAGCGCTACGCCGCGCGCGCGGGCATGACGCTGCTCGCCGATCCGACCCGCGTCGACCTGTACGGCGTGCCGACGCTGCTGATGCACGGCGACACGCTTTGCACCGACGACCTCGCCTACCAGGATTTCCGCCGCAGGGTGCGCCACCCGCTGACGCGCGCGCTGCTGCGCCGCCTGCCCCGCTGGCTCCGCCGGCGCCTGGCGCGCCAGGCGCGCGCCGGCAGCGAAGCCGCCAAGGCGCAGAAGGCCGCCGCGATCATGGACGTGAACCCGGCGGAAGTCGAACGGGTGCTGCGCGAACAACGGGTCGGCCGCCTGATCCACGGCCATACCCATCGCCCCGGACAGCACGTGCACCCGATCGACGACCGCGCCTGCGAGCGCTGGGTCGTGCCGGACTGGTATGCCCGCTGGGGCTACGTCGTCTGCGATGCGGGCGGCTGCGCGCTCAGGGTCGACGATTTATGACGGCGCGTCGATCTGCGCCATTCCTTCCGGGACGCGGAACAGCGCGGGATCGAGCGGCTCGCGGCCTTCGTGCTCGAGCCGGCGCGTACGTCCGGTGAAGTCGCGTTCTTCCAGCGGCAGGCCGAGGCGGAGCGTCGTCCCCGACTCCCACACGTGGTTCGCCAGATCGCAGTCATGCTGCAGGTCGGGCGGCGTCGCCTTCCATACCCGGTACTGCGTCGCCGCGAGCACCGCCTTCAACTCGCCCATCGCGCGAGCCGCGTCCATGGCGTACCGGGCCGCGATGCCTTCGCTGCAGACGAGCCCCTTGAGCGTGAGCGTGTAGCGGCGGCCGCCGCGCACCGGCTCGCCGGCGTCGATCCGCGCATCCCAGTCGGCAGGCTTCGGCGGCAACAGGCCGGGCGCGAACACCATCGCCAGCCGGCTTTCGTGCATGACGTTGATCGCGACGTGCCGGCGCCGGTCCAGCAGCGTGAAGTCGCCGGCGTCCTCCCCGCTGTCCATGCGCAGGAAATCCGGCGTCACCAGGATGCGCGTCGGATAGGGCGGGCCGCCCGGATCCTGGTCGACGTATTGCAGCACGATCATGTCGGCGGCCTGCGCCCCGCCCGCGGCAGCCAGCCATGCGACCCCCTGCAGGAAGTGCGCCCAGAGCGGCCTCAATTCGCCAGCCCCCGCGCCAGATCGGCCTCGATGTCCGCGACCGCTTCCAGGCCCACCGCGATGCGCACCAGGCCGTCCCCGATGCCCGCGGCCGCACGCTGCTCGGGCGTCATGCGGCTGTGCGTGGTCGTCGCCGGATGCGTGATGGTGGTCTTGGTATCGCCGAGGTTGGCCGTGATCGACAGCAGCTTCGTCGCATCGATCAGCTTCCACGCCGCCGGCTGGCCCCCCCTCAGCTCGAATGCGACGATGCCGCCGCCGGTCTTCTGCTGCGCCATCGCCAGGTCGTGCTGCGGATGCGAGGGCAGCCCGGGGTAGAGCACGCGCGCGACCTGCGGCTGCGCTTCCAGCCATTGCGCCAGCGCCAGCGCGTTCCGCGAATGCGCGTCCATGCGCAGCGACAGCGTTTCCATCCCCTTCAGGATCACCCAGGCGTTGAACGCGGAGAGCGTCGGCCCGGCGGTGCGCAGGAAGGTGTAGACCCCCTCCATCAGCGCCTGGCTGCCGAGCACCGCCCCGCCCAGCACCCTGCCCTGCCCGTCGAGATACTTGGTCGCCGAATGGATCACGATGTCGGCACCGAGTTCGAGCGGCTTCTGCAGCGCCGGCGAACAGAAGCAGTTGTCGACCGCGAGCCACGCACCCGCCTCGTGCGCGATGGCGGCGAGGGCGCGAATGTCGCTGACTTCGGTCAGCGGATTGGACGGCGACTCGACGAAGAAGAGCTTCGTGTTCGGCCTGACCGCCGCACGCCACTCGGCCGGGTCGGTCGGCGACACGTAGGTCGTCTCGATGCCGAAGCGGCCGAGGATGTTGGAAAAGAGCTGCACGGTCGAGCCGAAGATCGAGCGCGACGCGACGACGTGCTCGCCCGCCTTCATCAGGCCCATCACGGTGGCCAGGATCGCCGCCATGCCCGACGCGAACGCCACGCAGCGCTCGGCGCCTTCGAGCGCGGCCAGCCGCGCCTCCATCATCTGCACCGTCGGGTTGGTGAAGCGGGCGTAGATCGGGCCCGCCTGTTCGCCCTTGAAGCGCGCCGCCGCCTCGGCCGCGCTGCCGAAGACGAAGCTGGAAGTGAGGAACATCGCCTCCGAGTGTTCGTTGAACTGGCTGCGCACGGTGCCGGCGCGCACCGCCAGCGTTTCGATGTCGTATTCGTCGTTCATCCCGGTCTCCAAAAGCAAAAACCCCGAACGGCTTTCGCGGTTCGGGGTTCCCCTGGACGCTTTAGCCGCATTTATCAAGCGCCCGCAAGCTGTGGTTCAAATCGGCGCTGGTGTCACTCTAAGCCGGGCAACGGGCGCGGGTCAAGCCCCCGTCGCCAGGTTGAGGTCGAGCTGCTGGGTCGACAGCGCCGACGGCGGCGGCGTCTCGCCATTGCGCACCGCCTCGACGTAGGCGAGATACTCCGGCGTGACGTCGCCGGTGATGTAGCGGCCGTCGAAGCACGAGGTATCGAAGTCGAGGATGGCCGGATTGCCCGCACGCACCGCCGCCACCATGGCGTCGAGGTCCTGGTAGATCAGCGCGTCGCAGCCGATTTCGCGCGCGATCTCCTCGTCGCTGCGGCCGTTGGCGATCAGCTCGTTGCGCGTCGGCATGTCGATGCCGTAGACGTTGGAGAAGCGCACCGGCGGCGAGGCCGAGGCGAAATACACCTGGGCGGCGCCGGCGTCGCGCGCCATCTGCACGATCTCGCGGCTGGTCGTGCCGCGCACGATGGAGTCGTCGACCAGCAGCACGTTGCGGCCCTTGAACTCCTCGCCGATGGCGTTGAGCTTCTGCCGCACCGACTTCTTGCGCAGCGCCTGGCCGGGCATGATGAAGGTGCGGCCGATGTAGCGGTTCTTGATGAAGCCCTCGCGGTACGGCACGTCGAGGCGGTTCGCCAGCTGCAGCGCGGACGGGCGGCTGGTGTCGGGGATCGGGATCACCACGTCGATCCTCAGATGCGCGAATTCGCGCTCGATCTTCTCCGCCAGCGACACGCCCATCGCCAGCCGCGTGCTGTAGACCGAGACGCCGTCCATCACCGAATCCGGGCGCGCCAGGTAGACATATTCGAAGATGCACGGGTTGAGCACCGCATGGTCGCTGCAGACGCGGCTGTGCAGCGTGCGCTGGTAATCGATGAACACGGCCTCGCCCGGTGCGACGTCGCGCAGCAGCCGGAACCCCAGCGTATCGATTGCCACGCTCTCCGAGGCGATGATGTATTCGTGCGGCGTCACCTGCTCGTTGACGCCGATCACCAGCGGGCGGATGCCGTGCGGATCGCGGAACGCCAGGAGACCGTAGCCGGCGATGAAGGCCACCACCGCATAGGCGCCCCTGCAGCGCGCGTGCACGCCCGCGACCGCGCCGAAGATCGTGTCCAGGCTCAGCTGGCGTCCTTCGGCGCGCACCTGCAGTTCGTGCGCGAGCACGTTCAGCAGCACCTCGGAGTCGGAGTTCGTGTTGACGTGGCGCAGGTCGGTGCGGAACAGCGACTCCTTCAGCTCCTGCGTATTGGTGAGGTTGCCGTTGTGGCCCAGCACGATGCCGTAGGGCGAATTGACGTAGAACGGCTGCGACTCGGCGGACGACGACGCGCTGCCCGCGGTCGGATAGCGCACGTGCGCCACGCCCATGTCGCCGAGCAGGTTGCGCATGTCGCGCGTGCGGAAGACGTCCCGCGCAAGCCCCTGCCCCTTGTGCATGTGAAAGCGGTTTCCCTCCGCGGTCACGATGCCGGCCGCATCCTGGCCGCGATGCTGCAGCACCATCAGCCCGTCATAGAGCAGCTGGTTGACCGCCGTATTGGCGACGACTCCGATTACCCCGCACATGCTGTGCACCCATCCATAAAATTACTCAAAGCGAATGTATTTCGCGACGTCGGCCGGCACCAGCGGCAAGGCACGCTGGGCCATCGCCTGCAGGCTGCCCGACACGCGGGCGTGCTTCCAGAAGTCCGTCCGCGGCAAGGACGTCAGGCCGGCGGCCAGGGTCAGGCCGACCAGGATCACCAGCCCCTTGGCCAGCCCGAGCACCCCGCCCAGCACCGTGTCGGCGCCACCCAGTCCCGCCGCCTTCACCAGCGAGGCGAAGAGATGCCCGAGCAGCAGGACCGCGATCAGGACGACCAGAAAGATCACCGCGAAGGCCGCGAAATAGCGGATGCCCGGGCTCTCGATTCCCACCGGCAGCAGCGGTGCCGCGACGACCGCGCCCCACTTGCCCAGCACGAATGCGAGGAACCATGCCGCCAGCGAGAACAGCGTGTCGACCATGCCGCGCATCAGGCCGCGCACGACCGCCAGCACCAGCACCAGCAAGACGATGAGATCGAGCGCGCTCATCGCGCGACCACCTGGCCGGCCAGGCCGTTCTCGGCGAGCCGGCCGGCGGCGGCGACCGCCGCCTCGCGCGTCGCATAGGGTCCGACGCGCACGCGCGTGAGGCTGCCGACGGTGTCCGTATAGACAGGCACACCGGCGAGCGCGGCGCGTGCCTTGAGTTCGCGCGCCTTGGCGCCGTCGGAAAGCGCCGCCAGCTGCACGACGAACGCGCCAGCGTGCGCCGCCGCCTCGCGGGCAGCCGGCTCGGCAGGCTTCGGTACGGGCTTGGCTGCGTCGGACCCGGCGGGTTCGTGGCTGGCCGGCTTGGCGGTCTCGCGGGCGGGTTTGGCGCTCTCGCGCGCGGACTTGGCGATTTCGCGAGCGGACTTCGCCGCGTCCTCACCGGCCTTGGCCGTGTCGTGCGTCGGCAGGGGTCTGGGCACCGGCGCGACGGGTTCGGGGCGCACCGCGGGCGTCGGCGCGGCAGCGGCGTCGACGCGGGGCGGCTGCGCTGCCGCCTCTGCAGACGGCCCGGGCGCTGCAGGCGCGGCGGTCATGCGGACCGCCAGCGTGCTCGTCGGGGGCGGCTCGTCTTCCAGCATCAGCGGCAGCAGGATCACCGCCACCAGGGTCAGCGCGACTGCCCCGATCAGGCGGCGCCTGGCGAGGCGTTTGAGGTCATTTTCACTGCTGGGTGGCGGCATGATCGAGCACGGCGGCAACGGTGTAGAACGAACCGAAGACGAGAATTCTATCATCTTCGCGCGCGGCGCCCCGCGCCTCCGCGAGCGCCCGCCACACATCCGGCTGCACGCTCACTTCGGCCGCGCCGGTCGCGTCGCGCACGATCGCGGCGAGCGTGGCGGCGTCCCGCGCGCGTGGCGAATCCGGCGTGCACGCCCACCAGGCGTCGATCGCGTCGCGCAGGGCTGCCACCACGCCTGCGGCGTCCTTGTCGGCCAGCATGCCGACGACGGCGAGCGTGCGCCCCTTGGCCGGCTGTTCGCGCAAGGCGGCGGCGAGCGCGCGCGCGGCCTCCGGATTGTGCGCCACGTCGAGGATCACCTCCGGTGCGCACGCGACGCGCTGAAAGCGGCCGGCGACGCGCGCCTCCGCCAGCCCCGCGCGAATCGCCGCCTCGCCGACCGGCAGGCGCGCGGCCAGCGCCTCGAGCGCGGCCAGCGCGGCCGCCGCGTTGCGCAGCTGGAAGGGCCCGGGCATGGCCGGCAGCGGCAACGCCGGCCAGGTCGCGTCGACACCCTCGTAGCGCCAGCGTCCGCCCTCGCGGCGGGCGGCGAACTCGCGCCCGTAGCAGCGCAGGCCGGCGCCGATCCGCCCGGCCTGTTCCAGCAGGCTTGCCGGCGGCACCGGATCGGCGCAGATGGCAGGCCGTCCCGCGCGGTAGATGCCGGCCTTCTCGAAACCGATTTGCTCGCGGGTATCGCCGAGGTATTCGATGTGGTCGAGGTCGACGCTGGTCACGATCGCGGCGTCGGCGTCGAAGACGTTCACCGCGTCAAGGCGGCCGCCGAGTCCGACCTCGAGGATCGCGACGTCGACGCCAGCATCGATGAACTGCAGCATGGCGCCCAGCGTACCGAACTCGAAATACGTCAGCGACGTGTCGCCGCGTGCCACGTCGATCCGTTCGAATGCGGCGACCAGGTCGGCGTCGTCCGCCTCGCGCCCCGCAATCCGCACGCGCTCGTTGTAGCGCAGCAAGTGCGGCGACGTGTAGAGCCCGGTCCGGTAACCGGCCGCGCCGAGCACCGCTTCGAGATAGGCGCAGGTCGACCCCTTGCCGTTGGTGCCGCCGACGACGATCAGCGGAAAGGCGGGCGCGAGCCCGAGCGCATCCTTGACCCGGCGCACGCGGTCGAGGCCCAGCTCGATCGTGCTCGGGTGCAGCTGCTCCAGACGCGCCAGCCAGGCGTCCAGAGCGGATGGGGTATCGGCCACGTTTTTCCTCAAGCGCGAAGGGCAGCCGGTTGCCCCGCTGCCCTTCGTGTTCCGATCGCGTTTCCGGACAACGGGGTCAGGCGGCCAGCGCAGGGCGCCCCATCATCATCGCCAGCGTGGCGGCGAGTTCGTCGCGCATCCGGCGGCGATCGATGATGCGGTCGATGGCGCCCTTCTCCTGCAGGAACTCGGCGCGCTGGAAGCCTTCCGGCAGCGTCTCGCGCACCGTCTGCTCGATCACGCGCGGGCCGGCGAAGCCGATCAGCGCGTTGGGCTCGGCGACGATGAGGTCGCCGAGCATGGCGAAGCTCGCCGAGACGCCGCCCATGGTGGGATCGGTCAGCACCGACACGAACGGCAGCCGATGACGCGAGAGCTGGGTCAGCGCAGCGGAGGTCTTGGCCATCTGCATCAGCGAGAAGAGACCTTCCTGCATGCGCGCGCCGCCGCTGGCGGAGAAGCACACGAAGGCGGAATTCGATTCGATCGCGGCCTCGACGCCAAGGGCGAAGCGTTCGCCGACGACCGAGCCCATCGAACCGCCCATGAATTTGAACTCGAACGCCGCCGCGACCACCGGCACCGCCTTGACGGTGCCGCCGATCACGACCAGGGCGTCGGTCTCCGAGGTGCCCGCCTGCGCTTCCTTGAGGCGCTCCGGATATTTCTTGCTGTCCTTGAACTTCAACGGGTCGAGCGGGGTGATGTGGGCGCCGATCTCGTGCTGGCCTTCCGCATCGAGCAGCATCGACAGGCGGCGACGTGCGCCGATGCGATGATGGTGGCCGCACTTGGGGCACACCTCGAGGTTGCTCTCGAGATCGGCGCGATACAGCACCTCGTTGCAGGCCGGGCACTTCGACCACAACCCCTCGGGCACCGTCTTCGAGGCCTGGGCACGCCGCTTGATCTTCGGCGGCAGGATTTTCTGGAACCAGCTCATAGAAATTGTCCTAGCTCTGTCCGCCTCTCCCGCGACGGGAAAGGGCAGGGAGAGGGTGGAACGCACCCCCGACGTTCATTCACTTGCTTGCCGCATCGACGCCGCGGCGCAGGTCGGCCAGCAGATGCCTGACCCGGTTGGCGCATTCGCCTTCGGGCGCACTTTCGATCTCGCCGACGATGCGGCTGCCGACCACGACGGCATCGGCGAGGCGCGCCACCGCCTCGGCGGTCGCAGCGTCGCGGATGCCGAAGCCGACGCCCACCGGCAGGCTGCAATGCGCGCGCACCATCGCGATCCTGCGCGCGACCTCGTCGGTGTCGAGGTTGGCCGATCCGGTCACGCCCTTCAGCGAGACGTAGTAGATGAAGCCGCCGGCGACGGCCGCCACCTGCTCGATGCGCGATTCGGGCGTGGTCGGCGACAGCAGGAAGATCGGGTCGAGACCATGCGCCTTGAACACGTCGGCCACGCCCGCGGACTCCTCGGGCGGGATGTCGACGGTCAGCACGCCGTCGACGCCAGCCGCGCTCGCCGCCTGCGCGAAGGCTTCGTAGCCCATGTGCTCGACCGGGTTGGCGTAGCCCATCAGCACCACGGGCGTGGTCGTGTTGGATTTGCGGAATTCCGCCACCATCGCCAGCACGTCCTTCAAGCCGACCTTGTTGGCGAGTGCGCGCTCGGATGCGCGCTGGATCACCGGCCCGTCGGCCATCGGGTCGGAGAACGGCACGCCGAGCTCGATGATGTCGGCACCGGATTCGACCAGCGCGTGCATCAGCGGCACGGTGAGGCCCTTGCCGGGGTCGCCCGCGGTGATGAAGGGGATCAGGGCTTTCTTGTTCTGCGCCTTGAGGGCGGTGAAGGTCTGGCCGATACGGCTCATGATGAGGTCTCTGGAATCGTGGCGGACCCGCTTACAGCGCGATCCCCAGGAGCTTGGCCACGGTGTTGATGTCCTTGTCGCCCCGCCCCGAGAGGTTGACCAGGATCGCCTGGTCCTTCTGCATGGTCGGCGCGAGCTTCTTCGCCTGCGCGACGGCATGGCTCGATTCGAGCGCGGGGATGATGCCCTCGTACCGGCACAGGTCCTGGAAGGCCGCGAGCGCCTCGTCGTCGTTGATCGCGACGTACTCGGCGCGGCCGGCGTCCTTGAGGTAGCTGTGCTCGGGCCCGACGCCGGGGTAGTCGAGGCCGGCCGAGATCGAGTGGGTCTCGATGATCTGGCCGTTCTCGTCCTGCATCAGGTAGCTGCGAAAGCCGTGCAGCACGCCCGGCGTGCCGGCATTCAGCGGCGCCGCGTGCTTGCCGCTTGCCACCCCCGAGCCGCCCGCCTCGACGCCGATCAGGCGCACGTTCTCGTACGGGATGTAGGGGTGGAAGATGCCGATGGCGTTGGAGCCGCCACCGACGCAGGCGACGACCGCGTCGGGCTGGCGGCCGGTCAGCTCGGGCATCTGGACGATGGCCTCGCGGCCGATCACGCACTGGAAGTCGCGCACCAGCATCGGGTACGGGTGCGGTCCGGCGGCCGTGCCGAGGATGTAGAAGGTCGATTCGACGTTCGTGACCCAGTCGCGCATCGCCTCGTTCAGCGCATCCTTCAGCGTCTTCGAGCCCGACGAGACCGGCACCACCGTGGCGCCGAGGAGCTTCATGCGGAACACGTTGGGCGCCTGACGCGCGACGTCCTCGGCGCCCATGTAGACGACGCATTCCATGCCGTAGCGCGCGGCAACGGTCGCCGAGGCGACGCCGTGCTGGCCGGCGCCGGTCTCGGCGATGACACGCTTCTTGCCCATGCGGCGGGCGAGCAGCGCCTGGCCGATGGTGTTGTTGATCTTGTGCGCGCCGGTGTGGTTGAGGTCCTCGCGCTTGAGGAAGATCTGCGCGCCGCCATAGGCTTCGGACAGGCGCTTGGCATGGTAGACGGGGCTGGGCCGGCCGACGTAGTGCTTGAGCTCGTATTCGAACTCGGCGATGAAGGCGGGATCGTTGCGCGCACGGTCGTATTCGACGCGCAGCTCTTCCAGGGCCGCCATCAGGGTTTCGGCGACGAAGATGCCGCCGTAGGGACCGAAGTGGCCGCGGGAATCGGGAAGATCAGTCAGCTTCATGATGCTTTCGCTCGTGCAATGAATTGCGCTACCTTCAGCGCGTCCTTGATGCCCTTCGAGGCCTCCACGCCGGACGATACGTCGACCGCCCACGGCCGCACCGTGCGCACCGCCTCGGCAACGTTGCCGGGGTCGAGCCCGCCCGAGAGGATGACCGGCAGCGGCAGTTCGCGCGGGATCAGGCTCCAGTCGAAACGCTCGCCGGTACCGCCCGGCACGCCGGGGACGAAGGCATCGAGCAGCAGGCCGCGCGCGGCCTCGAAGTCAGCCGCGCATTTTAGCAAATCCGTGTCCGGATTGACCCGGATCGCCTTGAGGTAAGGCCGGCCGTGGCGCGCACAGTCTGCCGGCGTCTCGTCGCCATGGAACTGCAGCAGGTCGAGCGGCGCGACCTGCAGCACCGCTTCGACGAAGGCCGGGTCGGCATCGACGAACAGGCCGACCGATTGCACGAAGGGCGGCATCTCGCGCAGCAGCGCGGCCGCGGCCGCGGCCGACACGTGGCGCGGACTCTTGTCGTAGAACACGAAGCCGAGCGCGTCCGCGCCCGCCGCGCAGGCGGCATGCAGGTCCTCGGTGCGGGTGATGCCGCAGATCTTTACGCGCACGCTCATGTTGCGAAGGGCCACCGGTCGGAGCCTTCCGGCAGGGCAAAGTGCGCAGGATACCGGATGTGCGTGAGATAAAGCCCTGCCGCGTCGAAGGTCGGCGCCGCACGGGTGCGGTCGCGGCTCGCCCGCAGTTCGGCCATCCATTCCGGTGGCCGCACCCCGGCGCCGACCTGGATCAGGCTGCCCATCAGGTTGCGCACCATGTGATGCAGGAAGCCGTCGGCCTGGAAGTCGCACAGCAGATAATCGCCGCGCCGCTCGACGTGGGCGCGGCGCAATTCCTTGACCGGCGATTTCGCCTGGCATTCGGCGGCGCGGAAGGCGGAAAAGTCGTGCCGGCCGATCAGGTGCAGCGCCGCGCGGTTCATCGCGTCGGCGTCCAGCGGGCGGTGATGCCAGCCGACCAGCCCGTGGTTGAGCGCCGGACGCACGGGATGGTTCAGCAGCACATAGCGGTAGCCCCGCTGCGTGGCCGCGAAGCGCGCGTGGAAATCCTCGCCGACCTCGCGCGCCCACAGCACCGCCACGCCGGCCGGCAGGTGGCTGTTGACGCCGCGCACCCAGGCGCTGAGCGGGCGTTCCACCGACACGTCGAAATGCGCCACCTGGAAGGCTGCGTGCACGCCGGTGTCGGTGCGTCCGGCCGCGGTGACGACCGTCCGGTCGCCGGCGATCGCCGCCACCGCCGCTTCCAGCGCATCCTGCACGCCGCAGCCCTGGGGCTGCGATTGCCAGCCGCAGAAGCCCGCGCCGCAATATTCCAGCCCCACCGCGATTCTCATACCCATGCCAGCACGGCCCACACTCCGATCAAGGCCGCCAGTATGACGGCGCTGTCGCAGGCTCGCCAGCGTTCGGTCGCGAGCGTGTAGGTCGCCGGCATCGCCGCCTCCGGCAGCGGCGCGCGCAGCGCGTCCAGCCAGCGGGCGGGCTTGGGCGCATGCTCGACGTAGTCCAGCGTCAGGCCCAGACGGACCGCGAAGGCACGGCGGTCGAAGCCGATCCACGCGAGCGGCCGCGCCAGCCCGTAGAGGCCGTAGATCAGCCGCGCGCGCGCGGTGGTGGCGAGCAGCACCGCCAGCCCGGCGAGCATCAGCGCCAGGCGCGCCACGCGAAGCCCGCCCTGGGCGAGGCCTTCGATCGTCGGGCTCGCCCACTCCAGCGGCGGCCACAGCGGCGTGCCGGGCAGCGTGTAGGCGTAGGTGAGGAGCAGCACCGCCATCAGCCAGCGGGTGCGCCGCAGCAGCCGCCAGGTTTCCTGGCGAACGGGCGCAAACAGAAAGGCCGCCACGAATGCGGCGGCCAGGAAAGGAAGCTGCGACGGGACAGCGCGCTCAACCGCCACTGCCCACCCGCACCACACGAGGATGCGGGCAGCCGGGTGTGGACAGTCAGCCAAGCGCGCTCAACATCCCCTGGGCATCGGATTTCTGCTTCTGGCTGCCCTCCGCGAGCACCTCGTTGAGAATCTCGCGCGCGCCTTCCTTGTCGCCCATTTCCACGTAGGCGCGGGCGAGATCGAGCTTGGTGCCCACTTCGTCGAGTTCGAGTTCGCTGTCGCCGGACTCGCCGAGGTCGAGATCCAGCCCGCTGAAGTCGAACTTGCTGTCCGGGCCGTTGTCGTCTTCCAGCCCAAGGTCGAGCTTCAGGGTGTCGTCCTCCACCGGAGGCAGGTCGAGGTCGGGCAGGTCGAAGTTCAGGCCCTGCGTATCCATTTCCACATAGCCTGCGGCAGGCGCCTCGGGGGCCTTCTCCGGCTCGGCCGCGGCGTCGAAATTGAGGCCATGCCCGGCGGACTCGAACTCGAGCGGCGCCGTGTCGGCCACCGGCTCCGGCTCGGCTGCGGGCTCGGCTTCCGCCACCGGCGCAGCCTCGACAACCGGCTCCGCCGCAGCGGGTTCGCTCGCAAAGGCCACCGCACCGCCAGCCACTGCCGCCGTCGCGGCCACGGTCGCAGCCGGCGACGCGCCGGCCTGGACGCCGCCGTACAGCGGGTTGGTCGGATCGATGCTGCGGCCCATCTCGCAGGCCTTGTCCCACAGCGGGCTCTCCTTCGTGCCGAGGGCGGCATAGAGTTCCCCTGCAACCGACTCGAACGCGCTCGTGTTGCGGCGCGCCGCATAGATTTCCAGCAGCTTGACGCGAATCTCGTGCCGGTCCGGATTCTTGCCGATCGCTTCCTTGAGGATCTCCTCGGCCTGGGCGTCGCGGCCGTAGGCCATGTAGACCTCGGCTTCGGCGATCGGGTCGACGTCGTGGGTGTCGATGGTGCCCAGCCCCGCCTGGCTGAAGTCGGTCAGGAAGGACGTGTCGCCGGTATTCACGGCCCCCCCCGATGCCGCGCCGATGACCGTGTTCGGGCGCACGTCGCCGCCGGTCATGATGCTGTCGTCGAGTCCGGTGTTCGCGGGCTTGCGGCGGCGACCGCCGGCCATCATCCACCAGAGCACGCCGCCCAGGCCCAGCGCAGCGACGCCGCCGCCCCAATAGAGCGGGTCGGCGAGCAAGGGGTCGTACCAGTTCGTGGACGGCTCCGGGGCGGCCGGCGGCGCGCTCACCCCCGGGGTCGCCGGCGCCGGCACTGGCTTGGCAACCGTCGGTGCCGGAGCCGGCTTGGGCGCAGGTGCAGCGGCGGCCGGCTTGGGCGGCGCCGGGGGCGCGGCGGCGGCAGGTTCGGCCTGAGCCTTTTCCTTCATCGCGACCAGCTTCTGCATGTCCTGGACCTGCTTTTCCAGGGCCGCGACGCGCTGCTGCGATTCCTGCAGCGCTTTCTCGCGCGCGGTCGCGTCTTCTTCCTGGGCGCGCAGCTTCTCCTGGAGCGCGCGCGCGGCGTCGGTCCCCGCGCCACCGGCAGCAGCCGGCGCACCCTTCGACAGCTTCAGCACATCCTTCTGCGCCTCGGGCGCCGGCTTCGCGTGGTCTTCCACCTTGGGCGTGATCTTGCCGCTCGCAGCCTGGCCGGGCGCGGCCTTGGCTGCGGGGGCGGCGCTCACCGCAGCCGCGAGGCGCTGCCGGTAGGCGCGCCAGTCTTCCGCTTGCAGCCGGAGTTCGTGCACCGCGTCGGTCTGCGGAATGGCCGCCAGTTTCTCGGACGACGGCACGGCCAGGGTCTTGCCGGCCTTGAGGCGGTTCATGTTGCCGTCGAACGACTGGGTATTGTCACGGTACAGCCCCACCAGGGTCTGCTCCAGGCTCACCCCTTCCGGACGGACGCGGTGGGCGATGGCGGCCAGCGTATCGCCGCGCTTGACGGTGATGTGGTCGGGGGCGGCGCCGCTCGGCGCAGGCTTGGCGGCCGGCGCGGCCGCAGCGGCTTTGGGCGCGGCCGCTGCCGGCGCAGCCGGGCTCGGCTGTGCCGCTGGTTTCGCGCCGATCGCCGGGGCGGCGACAGCGGGCGCGGGCGCCACGGTCTGCTTGGCGGCCATGCCCGGCGGATCGAGCAGCACCGTGTATTCTCGCACCAGCCGACCGGCGCCCCAGTTCAGTTCGACCAGCATGTCGATGAAGGGATCGTTGACCGGACCGCTCGAGGTGACCTTCAGAACGGCCTTGCCGCTCGGCTTTTTCTCGACCGAAAAACGCAGGGTGGAGAGCACGGGAGCGAATTCGACATGCGCATCGCGGAACGCCTGGCCCGATGCCAGGCTGGCCGACAGGCTGTCGAGCTCGGCCTTGTCGGCGGCGAACACCTCGATTTCCGCCGTCAGCGGCTGCCCCAGCGCCGAACTGACCGACAGCTTGCCCAGCCCGGCGGCGTGCCCCATCAGCGGCATGGCGATCAAGCCGGCAGCCACCAGGTGGGTGGTGAAGCGCTTCAATTTCATCCCGTATCTCCCTAATCCCCCCGCGCGGCGGGGCTGTTGAATCCTTGACGCCACTATTGACGGCTCGGCAGGCGCAATCTTTAGTGCAACAATCGCACCAGACCACGCAGCCCGGCCGACGCGCCCGCGGTTCAGGCTTCGAGCAGGATGCGCAGCATGCGGCGCAGGGGTTCGGCGGCACCCCACAGCAGTTGGTCGCCGACGGTGAATGCGGTGAGATACTGGGGACCCATGTTGAGCTTGCGCATGCGGCCGATCGGCACGGTCAGCGTGCCCGTCACGGCCGCCGGCGTGAGCTCGCGCATGGAGATCTCGCGGTCGTTCGGCACCACCTTGACCCACTGGTTGTGCGCGGCGATCAGGCTGTGGATGTCCTCGAGCGGCACGTCCCGGGTCAGTTTGATGGTGAGCGCCTGCGAGTGGCAGCGCATCGCGCCGACGCGCACGCAGAGGCCGTCGATCGGAATCGGACTGCCGGTCCTGCCCATAATCTTGTTCGCCTCGACCTGCGCCTTCCACTCTTCCTTCGACTGCCCGGATTCGAGCGCAACGTCGATCCACGGGATCAGGTTGCCGGCCAGCGGCACCGGCCAGGCCTCGGTCGGATAACGGTCGGAACGGATGAAATCGGCCACTTTCCTGTCGATCTCGAGGATGGCGGACGCCGGATCCTCGAGCAGCGTCTTCACCTCGCCATGCACCGCGCCCATCTGCTGGATCAGTTCGCGCATGTTGCGCGCGCCGGCGCCGGAGGCCGCCTGGTAGGTCATCGGCGATACCCACTCGACCAGGCCCGCGTCGAACAGCCCGCCCATCGCCATCAGCATCAGCGACACCGTGCAGTTGCCGCCGACATAGGTCTTGACACCGCCGGCGATGCCGTCCTGGATCACCTTCTTGTTGACCGGATCGAGGATGATGATCGCCTCGTCCTTCATCCTGAGCGCCGAGGCGGCGTCGATCCAGTAGCCGTTCCAGCCGGCGGCGCGCAGCTTGGGATAGACCTCCTTCGTGTAATCGCCGCCCTGGCAACTGATGAGGGTGTCGCAGGCCTTCAGTTCGTCGATGCTGTTGGCATCCTTCAGCGGCGGCACGTCGCGGCCGATGTCCGGCCCCTTGCCGCCGACGTTCGACGTCGTGAAGAACACCGGGTCGATGTGGTCGAAATCGCGCTCTTCCTTCATGCGCCCCATCAGCACGGAACCCACCATGCCGCGCCAGCCGATCAAGCCTACTTTCATCATTTCGTTTCTCCTTTGTGAGGGGCTAGGGGCCAGGATTTAGGGGCGAGGGAACGAGCGGCCTTCGGGCCGCGTTATCCGAGTATTGCGCGGGCACAGCCCGCTCCAACCCTAACGCCTAGTCCCTGGTTCCTAAATCCTAGAGCGCCGCGACCACCGCATCGCCCATCTCGCTGCACGACACCTTGCGCGTGCCCTCGGTCCATATGTCGCCGGTGCGCAAGCCCTGCGCGATCACCTTCTTGACCGCGTTCTCGATGCGGTCGGCGGTCGCGAGGTCGGCGAAGGTGTAGCGGTACATCATCGCCGCCGAAAGGATGGTCGCCAGCGGATTCGCCAGGTTCCTGCCGGCGATGTCGGGCGCGGAGCCGTGGATCGGCTCGTACATGCCCTTGTCGTGCGCATCCAGGGACGCCGACGGCAGCATGCCGATCGAGCCCGACAGCATCGAGGCGGCGTCCGACAGGATGTCGCCGAAGATGTTGCCGGTCACGATGGTGTCGAACTGCTTCGGCGCGCGGATCAGCTGCATCGCCGCGTTGTCGACGTACATGTGCGAGAGCTCGACCTCCGGGTAGTCCTTCGACACCTCGATCATCACTTCCTTCCACAGCTCGGAACATTCGAGCACGTTGGCCTTCTCGACCGAGCACAGCTTCCTGCCGCGCTTCATCGCGATGCCGAACGCGACGTGCGCGACGCGGCGCACTTCCGACTCCGAATACAGCATTGTGTTGAAGCCGACGCGTTCGCTCCCCCCCGTTGGGCTCGGCCGCACCTCGATGCCGCGCGGCTGGCCGAAATAGACGTCGCCGGTCAGCTCGCGCACGATCATGATATCGAGGCCGGAGACCACTTCAGGCTTCAGCGACGAGGCGCCCGCGAGTTCCGGGTACAGCAGCGCCGGCCGCAGGTTGGCGAACAGGTTCAGCTCCTTGCGGATGCGCAAGAGGCCGCGCTCGGGGCGCAGCGGGCGGTCGAGCGTGTCGTACTGCGGGCCGCCGACGGCGCCGAGCAGCACCGCGTCGGCTTCGCGCGCGAGCGTCAGCGTCGCCTCCGGCAGCGGATCGCCCGCCGCGTCGTAGCCGGCACCGCCGATCGGCGCGGTCTCCATTTCGAGTTTCGCGCCGTCGGCCCTGAGGGCCTCCAGCACCTTCACCGCCTGCGCGACGATTTCGGGACCAATGCCGTCACCCGGCAAGACTGCAATCTTCATGTTCTCAAACCATTCTTTTTCATTTGGGGTGCGGCAAGGTCCGTCCGTCCAGTCCCTTCGCGCTCACCCCTTGATCACGCAAACAGCCACGGCGCCTCGACCCGGCGCCGCTCTTCATAGGCCTTGATCTTGTCGGCCTGCAGCAAGGTCAGGCCGATGTCGTCGAGCCCGTTCAGCAGGCGATGCTTGCGCCCGCCGTCGACTTCGAATTTCAGCGCTTCGCCGCCCGGCGTCGTCACGGTCTGCTTGTCGAGGTCGATGTTGAGGCGATAGCCCTCACTCGCGTCGCATTCGCGGAACAGACGGTCGACCACCACCGCGTCGAGCACGATGGGGAGGATGCCGTTCTTGAAGCAGTTGTTGTAGAAGATGTCGGCGAAGCTCGGCGCGATGATCGCGCGGATGCCATAGTCTTCCAGCGCCCACGGCGCATGTTCGCGGCTCGATCCGCAGCCGAAGTTGTCGCGCGCCAGCAGCACGCTGGCGCCCCGGTAACGCGGAAAATTCAGGACGAACTCCGGATTCGGCTTGCGGCTGGCGGGATCCATGCCCGGTTCGCCGTGGTCGAGATAGCGCCACTCGTCGAAAAGATTCGGGCCGAAGCCGGCACGCTTGATCGATTTCAGGAACTGCTTGGGGATGATCGCGTCGGTGTCGACGTTGGCGCGGTCCAGCGGCACGACCAGTCCGTCCAGCACGGTGAATTTCTGCATTGCTTGCCTTTCCCTACTTCCTGTCGCCCGAGTCGACTTTCTCTTCGACCCACTCGCCCGCCTTCTGCAGGCCCTTGCCGGTCGCCTCGGCGCCCTTCTTCACGCCGCGCTCGGTCGCCTCGGCGGCGCGCTTCACGCCGCGTTCGGTGGCTTCGACGGCTTTCGTGACGCCGCGGCCGGTCGCGGCGGCACCCTTCTCGATGCCGTGCGCGGCGGCCTCGCCGCCTTGCTTGATGCCGTTGCCGACCTTTTGCGCGACGCCCTCGTCCGCACAGGCGAACTGCGCGCCCAGACAGCCCAGCAGAACCAGCATGAAAACCTTCTTCATCGACTGTCTCCTTACAACTTGCGAACGTCCACGAAATGCCCGGTGACGGCGGCCGCGGCGGCCATCGCCGGGCTGACCAGATGGGTCCGCCCGCCCTGCCCCTGGCGCCCCTCGAAGTTGCGGTTCGACGTCGACGCACAGCGCTCGCCCGGCTCCAGCCGGTCCGCGTTCATCGCCAGGCACATCGAGCAGCCCGGCTCGCGCCATTCGAAACCCGCCTCGACGAAGATCCGGTCCAGGCCCTCGGCCTCGGCCTGCCGCTTCACCAGTCCCGAGCCGGGCACCACCATCGCCAGCTTGACGTTGGGGGCGACCTTGCGGCCCCTGGCCACCGCGGCCGCTTCGCGCAGGTCCTCGATCCGCGAATTGGTGCACGAGCCGATGAAGACCTTGTCGACCGCGATCTCGGCGATCGGCGTGCCGGCGGCAAGGCCCATGTATTCGAGCGCACGCGTCCAGTCGTGGCGCTTGACCTCGCTCGGCGCGTCGGCCGGATTAGGCACACGGCCGCCGATGGTCGTCACCATCTCGGGCGACGTGCCCCAGGTGACCTCCGGCTCGATCGCGGCGGCGTCCAGTTCGACCACGCGGTCGAATTTCGCGTCGGCGTCCGAATGCAGCGTGTTCCACCACGCCACGGCCTTGTCCCAGGCGTCGCCGTTGGGTGCATAGGGACGGCCCTGCACGTAGTCGATCGTGGTCTGGTCGACCGCGACCATGCCGGCGCGCGCGCCCGCCTCGATCGCCATGTTGCACAGCGTCATGCGGCCTTCCATCGACAGCGCCCGGATCGCCGAGCCGCCGAACTCGATCGCGTAGCCGGTTCCGCCGGCGGTGCCGATCTCGCCGATGACCGCGAGGGCGATGTCCTTCGCGGTCACGCCGCGCCCCAGCACGCCGTCGACCCTGACCAGCATGGTCTTCGAAGGTTTCTGCCAGAGGCACTGGGTCGCCAGCACGTGCTCGACCTCGGAGGTGCCGATGCCGAACGCCAGCGCACCGAAGGCACCGTGCGTCGAGGTGTGCGAGTCGCCGCACACGACCGTCATGCCCGGCAGGGTCAGCCCCTCCTCGGGCCCGATCACGTGGACGATGCCCTGGCGGACGTCGTTCATCCCGAATTCGGTGATGCCGAATTCGGCGCAGTTGGCGTCGAGCGTCTCGACCTGCAGGCGCGACACGGGGTCGGCGATACCCTGCGAGCGGTCGGTCGTCGGCACGTTGTGGTCGGGCACCGCGATCGCGGCGTCGGTGCGGCGCGGCTTGCGGCCGGCGAGCTTCAGCCCCTCGAACGCCTGCGGGCTGGTGACTTCGTGCACCAGGTGGCGGTCGATGTACAGCAGGGTGGTGCCGTCGGGTTCGACGTGGACGACGTGGGCATCCCACAATTTCTGGAACAGGGTCTGGCCGGGCATACGAGCAGGCATAAGGGAGCGAAAGGTCAATTATTTCATAGCTTGGAGGGGGCAGGCACGGATTTTGTTTTCCCCCACGCGGCGTAGACGAGCCAGGCCAGCGCCGCACTCCCGGCAGCGAACGTGAAGGTCCAGGCCGGCCCCGGCGTCTCCCAGCTCAGGCCGCTCGCCAGCCCGCCGATGGTGCCGCCGACGCCGTAGGACAGGCTGGTGTAGAGCGCCTGGCCCCGGGCCTGGTGGCGGCCGCGGAAGTGATGATGGATCAGCGCCACGGCGGCGGCATGGTAGGTCCCGAAGGTGAAGGCATGCAGCGTCTGCGCGCCCCACACCAGCCAGGGCGACTCGACCCCCCAGGCGATCAGCAGGAAGCGCACGACGGCCAGCGCAAAGCTCGCCAGGATCAGCCGGCGCGCCGTCACGCGCGCGAAGATGCGCGGGATGACGAGGAAGATGCCGATCTCGCAGATGACGCCGAGCGCCCACAGCCAGCCGACCGTCGACTTGTCGTAGCCGTGGTCGACCAGATAGATGGAATAGAAGGTGTAGTAAGGACCGTGCGTGACCGCCATCAACAGGCACGCGACGAGCAGCGACGCCACCTCGGGCCGCTTCACGACCTCCCAGATCGAGTGGGGGTCGTTCGCATGGGCGAGGATGTCCGCCTCGGGGATCACCCGCGCGAACGCCGCGATGCCGAGCATCACGGCCAGCACCGCCCAGGGCAGCCAGCCGATCGACACCTGGTCGAAGGCATAGCCCAGCCCCACCACCATGACGATGAAGCCGATCGACCCCCACAGGCGGATGCGGCCGTAGGCGTCGGTGCGGTCGCCCAGGTGCGACAGCGTCATCGCCTCGACCAGCGGCAGGGAGGCACTCCAGAAGAAGCTCAGCGCCGCCATCACGACGAACAGCCACCAGAAGCCGCTGCCGAGAAACACGCCGGCGAATGCCAGCACGCTGCCGAGCGCTGCCAGCTGCACGATCGCCGTGCGGCGGCCGGAGCGGTCGGCGATGTGTCCCCAGATGTTCGGCGCGAAGATGCGCATCACCTGCAGCAGCGACATCAGCACCCCGATCTGGAAGGCGTCGAAGGCCAGCGAGCGCAGATACAGCCCCCAGAACGGCGACATCGCGCCGACGAAGGCGAAGTAGAAGAAATAGAAACCGGACAGGCGCCAGTAGGGGACGTTGGACATGAACTCGGGTGGCCGCGGGAGCGGCGCGCTGCGCAGCGCGCATTATGCGTCCCGGGCCGGGTGGCTGAAAGCGCCCGCCCTCATTCCACCAGCGCCACCGGCGTGCGGCGGCCCGGACAGGCTTATTTCAGGACGAAGGTCAGCTTCATCCGCACCGTGTATTCGGCGATCTTGCCCTTCTTCACCTTGACGCTCTGGTCCATGACCCACGCGCCGGTGACGTTTTCCAGCGTCGCGGACGCCTTGGCGACGCCCTGCTTGATCGCGTCGTCGAAGCTCTTCTCGGAACCTGCCGTGATCTCGATGGTTTTTGCGATGCTCATGATGTCTCCTTCCGCTTGAACAGCCTGTTCCCGTATTCCGGCCGTCGCCCGGGGCCGGGAAGCCCGGGCGCAGCGCGCGACGGCCGCTATTTCATGTTGGAGCGCAGCCGGAGCGTCTCGCCGTCGACGGTGAACACGCCGTTGCCGCGATGGTGCAGCGTCTGCGGCTGCTTGATGGCCGTGTCGACCCACGCCTTGACGACCTCCAGGATGAAGAAGTTGTAGCGGTTCACCAGCCGCGTATCGGCCACCCGGCATTCGAGGTTCGCGTAGCATTCCTCAATCAGCGGCGCGCCGATCTCGGCGGCGTCGACCGGCGTCAGGCCGAAGCGGGCAAACTTGTCGACCTTGAGGCCCGAGCAGTTGCCGACGCCGACGACCTGCTTCGCCAGTTCGCGCGTGGGAATGTTGATGGCGCACTCCTTCGTCGCCCGCAGCGTCTCGAACGAGGCGTTGCGCCCGCTGATGACACAGCCGACGAGCGGCGGCTCGAATTCCATCATGGTGTGCCACGACATGGTCATGACGTTGGCGCGTCCCTTGCGGGCCGTGGTCACCAGCACCACCGGGCCGGGTTCCAGCAGGCCGTAGACCTTGGAGAGCGGATACGATCGTTTCGCCATGGCGAAGCTCCTTGCGCGGGACGCACACTCTCAGCTTAGTCGCTCACGCGCGCCTGACACAGACTGTCACAATCCGGAACGGTCGCGACACACCCCCGCCACACGCGCTCCCTACGATGCGTCCATCCCATGCACGCCGACGGCTGCTTGCGGATCTTTCAATCTGAAAAAGGAGTGACTCATGAAGCAAACCGCACACGCCCTGATCCTCGCCTCCCTGGCCGCCCTCGCCTCCGGCTCCGCGCTGGCCGACCACAACAGCCCCATGGGCGCCGGCTGGGCCAACATGCCGAATGACATCCACAACATCCAGATCGAGGACGACCTCAGCGGGACCGACTTCGCGGACGTCGTCAGCCAGGGGGCCGGCGCCGACACGGTGAACCGCTATCTCGACACGACCACGACCGTGTCGTCCGGGTCGGGCAGCAGCCGCTGACCGGCCGGGGGCCCTGCGCCTCCGCAAGCGTGCTAACGGGTCGCGCCCCCAGGGGCGCGACCCTGCCTGCATGACGCGAGGCGACCCAAACTCGCCTTGTATCCCGGCGCGTGCTGACCTAGGGTAAGGATATTCCTTGTAGTCACGAAGGAGATGACCATGCTGCACGTTTCGACCGACATCAATCAACTGATCCGCGAGCCCGTTGTCGACCCCGATTTTCCGCACGCGCCGCTCGACTGGGCGCGCGCCGACGCGGAACGGATCGCCCGCGAGGAAGGACTGAAGCTGACCAACGAACACTGGAACGTGATTCGCGCGTTGCAGCAGTACTACGTCCACCACGCCGACGACACCGTCATCAATCTGCGCGATCTGCACGACGCACTGGACGAGCGTTTCCACCAAGAAGGCGGACTCAAGTACCTGTACACGCTGTTCCCCGGCGGCCCGATCGCCCAGAGCTGCCGCCTCGCCGGACTGAAGGCGCCCTTCATCGCCAGCGACCGCAGCTTCGGCAGCGTCGCCTAGTCCTGTCCGTCCCTGACCGCCCTGCCTGGCGCCCGTCAGGCAGGGCGTTTTCGCGCCTGCGATTCCGTGCGCGAACCAATTCCGCCTTCTTCCTTCAAACACTCCGGTGTGCCGTTGTTTTTTCGATGCGGCACGCTGCATCATCAACAACGCCTCGCCCCTTGCGGGAGGCAAAAGGAGGACCATGGAGCGCCATCCCCACCTGATCGGCCTCGCCCACACGGTGCGACACATTCTTGGCCACGTCGGCGTCACCCTGCTGGCTGTCGGCATCGCGTTCTCGCTGCCCATGCTGGCGAAATACATCCTGTTCACCTGGTGGCCCATGGTGGAAGACGATTCTCAATTGCTGCTGATCAACGAGATCATCTTCGCCGCCGTCCTGGTGCTGTTGTTCAACTTCTTTCTCAGCGCCCGCCAAGGGCGGCTCAGCCAACGGATGAACCAGCTGGCCTCGCTGATTCACGTCCGCGAGGGCGGTGCACATGGGCATCGCAGCGACCGCCAGCTCATCGAGCGGATCACCGGTGCGCGCGACGTATCCGTGCTGTCGATCACCGGTTACGACACCTTCGTGGCCGATCAGCGCAAGCTGCACGACGTCATCGACCAGTGCTACGAGCTGCGGGTGATGCTGATGAATCCCTACGGCCCGGGTGCGATGCGACGCATGCAGTCGTTCGGAGACCCGGCGTCGCTGCTGGAACGCCACGCCGAGGAAACGGCCGCCGCGATCGCCCGGCTCTCGCGCCTGGCGGCCGCGGGCAAGCAGGTCATGCTGAAGTTCTATGACGAGCCGCCGTTCTGGAGCCTGATCGTGACCGGCGAGCACGTATGGGTACAGTACTGCCACGACGGCCAGCGCCTCGATGCGCAACCGGAATACGTGTTCGCCCTCGACAAGGAGCGGCCCACGCACGGACTGTTCTCGGCCTTTTACGTGCACTTCCTGAACCAGTGGAGTGCGCGCCACCCGGAGTACGACTTCGCCACCCGCGAGCTCGTCTACCGCGACCATCATGGCAACGAAGCGAGGCGCGTGCCGTTTCCGCCGTCGTCGGCGGAATACGAGGCGCCGCGGCTGGCGATGGCGGGTTGACGCCACCGCGCTGGCGCGGCCCGTGCGCTTGATCAATCGCGCGATTGCTCACATACTTGCGCCCATAATCGGTGCAGGGTCCCGTTTCCGCCCCGCGCCGGCACATGACGGCAGGTACCGGACTCCCTGTGGCCTCACTGACTTCCTCCCCGATGATCGACCTGCACGCGCTCAGGCTGGACGACGCCCGCGCGCTGCTCGAGCATGCGGGCCAGGACGGGGAGCGGGAAGCCGGGGAATCCGCTGCCGCCTACCTGCAGCGGATGATCGACGGTCTGTGCGAGCTCTCGCTCAGGGATCCGCTGACGGGACTCGGTAATCGCAGGCATTTCCTCGCCACGCTGGAGCGCGCCATCGAGGTGGTCGCACGATCGGGCGAATCGATCCTGCTGCTGCTGCTGGACATCGACCACTTCAAGCAGATCAACGACACCCACGGCCATCTGGCCGGCGACCAGGTGCTGCAGGCAGTCGCCGCCTGCCTGGCGCACTGCGTGCGGCCGATGGACACCGTGGTGCGCTACGGCGGCGAGGAGTTCGCGATGATCCTGCCCAACTGCCGCCCGACCTGCGGCCGCACCGTGGCCGAACGCGTGCGCCGCGCGGTCGAGTCGCTCTCGATCGCCGTGACGCCGCTGGTCACGCTGAAAGTCACGATCAGCATCGGCGGCGCCTATGCACCCGAATGGGTGCGCTCGACGACCGACCTGTGGATCGAGCGCGCCGACATGCAGCTCTACCGCGCGAAGGCCGACGGGCGCAACCAGGCATTTCTCGACCTGCCGCACGAGATTTCGGTCAGTGCCGAGGAAAAAGGCCTGCTTTTCAGCCATTTCGCCGGCGACGCGGCGCCGACCGATGAGGCCGCCGACCCCGCCATCCAACCCCGGGTGAACGCATGACCGATCTGCTCGCTCCCGTCGCCGACGCCCCCGACACGACCGCGCTGCCGCTGCGCCCCCTAGGCAAGGTCGTCGCCGTCACCAGTGGCAAGGGCGGCGTCGGCAAGACCTTCGTCTCCGCCAACCTCGCCGCCGCGCTGGCCAAGCGCGGCCACAAGGTCCTGGTGCTCGATGCCGATCTCGGCCTCGCCAACCTCGACGTGGTGCTCAACCTCTATCCCAAGCTCACGCTCCATGACGTCCTCACCGGCAAGGCGCGGCTGGAGGAGGCCATCCTGCCGGCGCCGGGCGGCTTCTCCGTCCTGCTGGCAGGCTCCGGCATGGTCGAATATTCCCGCCTCACGCCCGAGGTTCGCGACGAGTTCCTGCGCATCGTGAGCGGGCTGGTGCCGCACTACGACATCGTGCTGCTCGACACCGGCGCCGGCATCTCCGACGTGGTGCTGTTCGCCGTCTCGCTTGCCTCCGAGGTGCTGATGGTCGCCACCCCGGAGCCGACCTCGCTCACCGACGCCTACGCGACCATCAAGGTGCTGGCAGGCCAGCAGCAGCGGCAGACCGTGCGCATCGTCGTCAACCAGGCGCCCCGCCCGGGCGCCGGCTTGCCGATCACCCAGCAGCTGCAGCAGGTCCTCGACCGCTTCGTCGCGACCGCCTCCGGCAAGCCGCCGCGACTGGTTCACATGGGCGACATCCCGGTCGACCCCGCGGTGCGCGAGGCGGTGATGCGGCGCAAGCTGCTGATGCAGCTCTCCCCCGGCTGTCCCGCCGGCCAGGCCATTTCGCAACTGGCCAGCCGCCTCGAACAGAGCGTGATGCCGCGGCTCGCCTAGCGCAGTCGCGCCTCAGCCAACCGCGGGGCCGGCCTTGACGAGGGCCATCACCTTCGCCACGTCCATGTGAAGCAGGGCGGCGATGTCCTCGAAGTCGTCCGGCAGCGCGGCGTCGTCCCAGCCGTGCGCCGAATGCCGCGCCAGGTTGACCGCCAGCGTGATGGTGCGCACGCGGCTGGTATGGCGATGCGCCGGATCGGCGAGATTGACCAGCAGTTCGGGCAGGCCCCATGCGACGGTCAGTTCGCGCTGCAGGTCGGCCAGAGGGAAGCCCAGCACCTGCTGCTGTGCGTCGGCGCTGCGCAGCGCGGCATCGGCGGCCTGCATGCGCTCGATCTCGATCATCCGCGCCGGACTGAAGCACCACATCAGCATCTCCGCGACATGCGTGAGCAGGGCCGACACCTGCACTTCCTCCGCATGAAGGTCGTGCTGGCGCAGGGCCCAGTCGAAAGCGTAGTACGCCGCGCGCTGCGCCCGCCGGACGGTGTGGAGCAGGCGCACCAGCGCGCCGCGCTGACCGGTCAGCAGGGTTTCGACCAGCGGCATCGCGGGCACGTCGCGGAAGAAGGCATCGAGCCCCATCATCAGCAGCGCCTGCTTGACGTCGACCAGTTCGTAGCTCTGGTTGCGGTGCTTGTGCGTCTGCATGTAGCGCAGCAGCTTGAGCGTCATCAGCGGGTCGTCGGTCACGACGTCGGCGACGCTGCGCGCGTTGAACTGCTTCTCGTCGTCCTGCAGGCGCGCCAGGGTGCGCGCCGTGTGCTGCAGCACCGGAATGTCGGCACGCCCGAGGAACGCGAGCCAATCCGCGAGGCCTTCCGGTTGCTGAAGCATCATTCCTCCTGTGCCCGGGCCGGTTCATGACTGCGGGGCCGCCGCCGGCACGGCCGGGCGCGTGTCGCGGAGAGGGCCCGACTCGTACCCGACCGACCCGGGTCCCCTACGGGATGTATCGGCCGCCCCTGCCTGGGCTTGAGCGCAAGCCGGCGGCGCGCCCTACTTCAGGTTGCTCGATGAGAACAGCAGGACCTGGCCGCCGAGGAAATTGACGTGCACGCTGCGCTCGCCGTCGCGCCAGTCGCAGCTGCGCACGCCCATCACGTCGTCGCAGCGGTCGGGCGGGCCGATCAGCCGGGTGACGTCGTCGTAGGACATCCCCACGCTGATCTGGTTGTAGTGTTCCAGGGTGAGCTTGCTGCACCCGATCAGCGCCAGCAACAGTCCCAGCAGCAAGGTCGTGCGAAGGTTCATCGAGCGCTCCGGAAGGGGACGAAGGAAGGCGTGGCCGGCGGCCTCGCCAGGGTCACGTGGTCGAGGCGGGCCGCACCCGCGCCAGGTAGTTGTTCGCCAGCGCCTTGTACAGGGGCCGCGGGCACACGATGCGGGACGCCGCGGTCGCGAGCAGCGTGGCGAGCATCAGCGGCACGACCATCGCGTGGTTGTCGGTCATCTCCATCACGATGACGAAGGCCGTGATCGGCGCCTGCACCACGCCGGCGAAATAGGCCGCCATGCCGATCACGATCAGCGGCCCCGTATTGGCCTCCCCGAGCAGGCCCGCCACGGTGTGGCCGATGCCGGCGCCGGCCGACAGGCTCGGCGCGAACAGGCCGCCCGGGATGCCGCTGACGAAGGACACGAAGGTCGCCAGCATCTTCCACAGGCCGTATCCCGCAGACACCTCGCCCGAGCCTTCGATCAAGTGCTTCGCCTCGGCATAGCCGCTGCCGTAGACCGCGCTCCCGGACGCAAGGCCGGTCAGCGCCAGCGCGAGTCCGCAGACGGCGGCGAAGGCGACCGGGTGTTCCCGCATGAAGGCGCCGGCGCGGCCCGGCAGACCATGCGCGGAGACGGCCAGCAGCAGCCGGCTGAACCCGCCGCCCAGCAGCCCGCCGGCGAGGCCGCACAGCAGCACGCCGAGCCAGGCCGACGTCCCGGCGAGGGTCTCGTGGGTCGCGCCGAAGTAGGTGTAGTTGCCCTGCACGTAGACCGCCGCCAGGCCCGCGATGATGACCGCGGTGACCAGCGTGCCGCTCGAGCGCTCCTCGAACGAGCGCGCCATCTCCTCGATCGCGAACACGACGCCGGCGAGCGGCGTGTTGAAGGCTGCCGCCACGCCGGCGCCGCCCCCCGCGACGATGAGGCCGCGCTCGAGCAGATGGCGGGGGAAACGGATCAGCCAGCGCAGGTTGTAGAGCAGCGCCGCCCCCACCTGCACGGTGGGGCCTTCGCGCCCCACGCTCGCCCCGCCCGCCACGCTCAGGCAGGTCAGCACCATCTTGGCCGCCGCCAGGCGCAGCGACAGCACCGTGTCGCGCGGGCCGCCCTCGTCCATGCGGATCGCGGCGATCGTCTGCGGGATGCCGCTGCCTTCCGCCCCCTTGAAGTAGCGCTGGGTGAGGGCCGCCACCGCCGCCAGCGTCAGGGGCGTCACCAGCAGGGGCAGCCACGGCGATACCGCCAGGATCTTGCGGAACACCACGTGCGCGAAGTCGCTGCTCAGCGCGAACCCCGTCGCCGCCAGGCCGACGACGACCGCGCCGCCCCAGAACAGCATGTGGCGCACCCACAGGCGCAACGAAAGCAGGCCGACGCGATGGCGTCGCTGGACATAGGGGAAACGGGATGGGCGCCAGCTCATGATGCCCCGATGATACCCGCGTGCCGCCCGACCTGTCGCGCGAGCCGCCTCGGCCGCACCTTTGCGCCCGCTCAGAACCAGAAGCTCGCGTCCTTCTGCAGGAACTCGGCGTGCGGCATGTAGTGCGAGCCGTCGCACGAGAACGTCGCGCTCACCATGCCGTTGAACAGGTTGATCGAGGCGACGCGCAGGTAGATCGTCGGATCGGTGAGGCGCAGCACGCTCAGCATGGACAGGATCCGCGCGATGGCCTGCTGCGGGATCGCCGCGTCGGCCGGGTAGGCGCGCGGCGGATACACGAGGCAGATGTCGGGGTCGCTCAAGGCCTCGTGGTCCAGCAGGCGATAGCGGAAGGGGTCGTCCACCGTCCAGATCGTCGCCACGCTGCTGGAGAAATGGACCTGGCACTGGAACACGCCGCGCAGCGTGAGCAATTCCTCCAGGATCGACAGCGCCTGCTCCAGATTGCGATCCAGCGGGCTCTCGACCCGGCACTGCTGGAACACCGTGCCGCGGATCGCCGGGTCGCCCTTCACCTGGCGCCAATCCTCCGGTTCATCGTAGAGCGCCGCCAGCACCGGCAGGTTGCGCAGATCGAAGTTGGCGCCGACGTAGCCCAGCGTCCCGCCGCCCCGCGTCACCGCCTGAAGCGCGGTCAGCGACGGCCGGTGATCCTTCTGGCCGATGTAGGCGTCCGAAAGCAGAAAGCCCCAGACGGGCACGGGCTCCTTCATGTAGGGCCGCTGCGAGCGGTCGCTGCCGAACTGGCCCGGAATGAGGCCGGTCGGAGCCACGCTGTTGCTGACCTGGATGCCGTCGGTACCGACGCAATAGAGCAGCGAGCAATGCGGCACGCTGGCCGCGTGCGCCCGCAGCACGTCATCGAGCGCATCGCATTGCCCCCACGCCGGCGCGCAGCCTTCCGCCAGGCGGGCGAGCGGCGCGCGCAGCATGCGCGCCAGCGCCTCGCGCTGCAGGTAGATGCTGTCCTTCCACGAGACATTCATGGGCCTGCCGACGATCCTCCGGTCGCGCACAACCGGTGATTGGATGGAAAACGCCGCCCGGAGTTCAACCGCGCCGGCGAGTACGGGATCAGGCCTCGGCGATGCGCCGTTCGATGTGGGCCAGGGCCGCCTCGACCTGGTCGACGAGGATCAGGCACAGGTCGCCCGCCTCGAGGCGGGCCAGCGCGGTGTCGATGGCGAGGAACTCGCCGGTGATCTTCTCGACCGCGCGGGTGCGCGCCGCGCCGCGCAGCCCTTCTTCCAGCAGCGCGACCACCTCGCCTTCGGCGCGGCCGCGCTGGCACTGGTCCTGATACAGCACCGCCTCGTCGAAGGCGGCGCCGAGGATGCGCGTCTGCTCGCGGATGTCCTCGTCGCGCCGGTCGCCGGCGCCGCTGATGACGACGACCCGGCGCCTGGCGGGCATGGCCTCGACCGCGGTAACCAGCGCACGAATGGCGTCCGGATTGTGCCCATAATCGGCAATGAGCGTCGCGCCGCGGTATGCGAAGCGGTTGAAGCGCCCGGGGGTGGTATGCGCATCGCTGTCGAAGCTGCGCAGGCCCGTGCGGATCACGTCCCAGTCGATCTCCAGCGCCCAGGCGGCGGCGACGGCGGCCATGACGTTCTCGATCTGGAAGCCGATCAGCCCGTCGCCGGTAAGCGGAATCTCCGCCAGCGGCAGGCGCGTCTCGGCCTCGCCCCACGACGCGGCGATGCAGTCGCCATCCCGATACACGACGCGCTTGCCCTGGGCGCGCTGGGCCGCGATGATCGGCTGATGCTGCTCGCAGGCGAAGAAGATCACCGTGCCCGGGCAGTGCACCGCCATGTCGACCACTTTCTGATCGCAGGCGTTGAGCACGGCGACGCCGTCGGGGGCGACGTTCTGCACCACGACCTGCTTCAGCACCGCGAGGTCCTCCGCCGTGGTGATGAAGTTGAGGCCAAGGTGGTCGCCGACGCCGATGTTCGTCACCACCGCGACCTTGCAGCGGTCGAACGCGAGCCCCTCGCGCAGCAGGCCGCCGCGCGCGGTTTCCAGCACCGCCGCGTCGACGTCCGGGTGCAGCAGGACGTTGCGTGCGCTCTTCGGGCCGCTGCAGTCGCCGGTATCGATGCGGCGTCCCTCGACGTAGACGCCGTCGGTCGCGGTCATGCCGACGCGCTTGCCGGCGAGCGCGAGGAAATGCGCGATCAGGCGTACCGTCGTGGTCTTGCCGTTGGTACCGGTCACGGCGACGACGGGGATCCGCCCATCCTCGCCCGCCGGGAAGATCGCCGAGACGATGGCCTCGCCCACCGGCTGGCCCTTGCCATAGGACGGCGCCAGATGCATGCGCAGGCCCGGCGCCGCGTTGACCTCGACGATCCCGCCGCCCTGCTCCTCGAGCGGCTTGTGCACGGTCATCGCGACGACGTCGACACCGCAGATGTCCAGCCCGATCATCTGCGCCGCCTCGACCGCACGCGCCGCCACCTCCGGATGGACGTCGTCGGTGACGTCGGTGGCGGTTCCCCCGGTGCTGAGGTTCGCGTTGTTGCGCAGGATGACGCGCTCGCCCATGGCGGGCACGGTCTCGGGCGTGTAGCGGTCCACCGCCAGGCGCGCGATCGCGATGTCGTCGAGGCGGATGCGCGTCAGCGAGGTGGCGTGCCCCTCGCCGCGGCGCGGGTCGCTGTTGATCTGGTCGACCAGCTCGCGCACCGTATGCACGCCGTCGCCGATCACGTGCGGCGGCTCGCGGCGCGCGGCGGCGATCAGCTGGCTGCCGACCACCAGCAGCCGGTGGTCGTGGCCGGGAATGAAGCTCTCGACCAGCACTTCCTCGCTGATCGCGGCGGCGGCACCATATACGGCCATGAAATGCTCGCGGGTCAGGATGTTGACGGTGACGCCCTTGCCCTGGTTGCCGTCGCGCGGCTTGACCACCACCGGCAGTCCGATCTCGCACGCCGCCGCCCAGCCCGCCTCGGCGTCGGTCACGACGCGCCCGCGCGGCACCGGCACGCCCGCGGCCTCGAGCAGCTTCTTGGTGAGCTCCTTGTCCTGCGCGATCGCCTCGGAGATGGCGCTGGTGCGGTCGGTCTCCGCCGCCTGGATGCGGCGCTGGCGGCTCCCCCAGCCGAACTGGACGAGACTGCTCTCGGCCAGCCGGCGGACCGGGATGCCGCGCGCGAGCGCGGCCTGCACGATCGCGCCGGTGCTGGGGCCGAGGCGGATGTCCTCGTCGAGTTCGCGCAGCCGCGCCAGCGCGCCTTCCAGGTCGAACGGCGCGTCATCGCGTGCGGCGCGGCACAGCGATTCGGCGAGTTCGAGCGCCAGCCGCCCGACCGCCTCCTCGCTGTACTCGAAGACGGCCTGGTAGGTGCCGGGCTCCACGGTCGGCGCGGTCACGCAGAAGCTGACCGGACAGCCGGCCTGCGCCTGCAGGCCGAGCGCGGCGAAGGCCAGCACGTGCGCCACCGAGATGTCGTCCTCGAAGCCGATCGGCCGCATCGACCCGATCTCCGGGAAGCGCGCCCGCAGGCGTTCCTCGAAGCCGCCGAGCGAGCCGATCCGCGTCTCGTCGGCGGTGCAGTTGACCAGCGCCTCGATGGCCGTGTGCCGGCTCCAGAGGTTGGGGCCGCGCAGTGCCCGGATCCGTGAAATTTCCATGAACGCGTGTTCCTGTGGGGTCTTCGGCGGCACCGTCGCGCCGCCGCGTGGTGTTCCTTAGTGAGGGACCGCGAGCGCCGTGACCGGCCGTGACACGCAGGTTTCGACGCCGGCGCGGATCAGTTCGAGCGGGATGCCCAGGGCCCGTGCCACGCCCAGGGCCGCCAGCACGTGCAGCGGCTGCAGCGGCGGTTCGCCGGTTCGCGCCGGCAACGCCGCCAGGTCGAAGACCGGCGTTTCGCTGTCGCCGGCCGCGACCACGAAGCGGCCGTCGCGCAGGATCACCGCCGAGCCCCCGCGCGCCCGGTGCGCGGCAATCACGGGCAGGTCCGGCTCCAGCGCGTAGAACACGACGGCGCCGTCGCACAGTTCGGCAAGCTCGGCCACGGCCGGGTCCGCCGCATGCAGCACGGCCGCGCCGTCGGGCAGCACGACGTCGACCTGGGTGCGCATCACGGTGTGCATCTGCCCGGGTTCGCGGATGTAGTACTCGGCGAGCGACGCCTCCATCCGCATATCGGTCACCACGCCGACCAGGCAGCGATCGTAGGCGTAGCCCTCGGCGAGGATGGCGCGCGCATCGTGCTCGAACACCGCCGCGTCCAGCCCGCGATTCATCAGAAGCTGCTGGCCCGTTCGCCAGTCCGCGCAGTTGCCCGCGCGGACCAGCCGCTGGCCGACGTAGAGGCCGTCGCGGCTGGCAAGCCCGGTGCGCTTGCCGGTGCAGGTGATCAGCTGGCTGACCAGATGCGCGATGGCGGTCGTCCCGTCCGAACCGCTGATGCCGACGAGCGGAATGCGGCCGGTCTCGCCATGGGGAAACAGGTGGTCGGCGATGGCCTGGCCCACCGGGCGGGGCGTCCCGGCCGCGGGCTTGAGATGCATCAGCAGCCCCGGCCCGGCGTTGACCTCGACGATGGCACCGCCCTGCTCGTCGAGCGGACGGGCGATATCCGCGGCGACCAGGTCGATGCCGGCGATGTCGAGCCCCACGACCCGCGCGGCACGCGTCGCCGTTTCGGCCACGCTCGGATGCAGCCGGTCGGTGACGTCGAACGCGACGTTGCCGTTGCGCTGGACCAGCACGCGCTGCCCGGCAGCCGGGACGCCATCCGGCGCGAAGCCCTGGCGCGCCAGTTCGAGGCCGATCGCCGGTTCTTCGTCGAGCGAGATGCGGTTGAGCGGATAGTCTTCGGCCTCGCCGCGACGGGGATCGGTATTGAGCTGGCTGTCGATCAGCTCGACCACGGTCGAGCGCCCGTCGCCGGTGACCCACACGGCCTCGCCGCGTGCGGCCGCGACGACGCGCGAACCGACCACCAGCAGGCGATGCTCGTTACCCGGCACGTAGCGCTCGACAATGACCTCGCTGCCCTCCGGCAGCGCCAGCCGGTAGGCTTCCTCGACATCCTCGCGCGTGGTGAGGTCGAGCGAGACGCCGCGACCATGGTTGCCGTCGACCGGCTTGACCGCCACCGGCAGCCCGATGTCCTGCGCCGCCTCCCACGCGTCCTCCGGGCTTTCGACCACGCGGCCCTCCGGCACCGGCACGCCGCACGACGCCAGCAGCCGCTTGGTGAGGTCCTTGTCGCCCGCGATGCCCTCGGCGATCGCGCCCGTGAGATCGGTCTCCGCGGTCCAGATGCGGCGCTGCCGCGCGCCGTAGCCGAGCTGGACGAGATTGCCCTCGGTCAGGCGGATGGACGGAATGTGGCGTTCGGCGGCGCCATCGACGATGCAGGCCGTGCTCGGACCGAGGCAGCGCCGGTCGGCCAGTTCGCGCAGTCGTTCGATGGTGCCGGCGACGTCGAAGGGGAGGTCGTCGATCGCAGCCAGCAGCAGATCGCGCGCCGCCAGCAGGCAGGCGCGCCCGACCGCTTCGTGGCGGGTGCGTACCGCCACCTTGTAGACGCCCCGCTCGCCGGCTTCGCGCGCCTTGCCGAAGCCGACCTTCATGCCGGCGAGGTTCTGCAGTTCGATCGCCAGATGTTCGAGGATGTGCGCCGCCCAGGTGCCCTCGCGCAGCCGCTGCAGGAAGCCGCCGCGCTCGCCGACGCCGCAGCGATGCTCGACGAGGCCGGGAAGCCAGGCGGTCAGGCGCTCGTAGAGGCCGGGAAGGGTGTTGGAAGGGGCGTCCTCGAGGTCGCCGATGTCGACCCAGGCTTCGAGGACCGGCCGGTAGGTCCAGATGTTCGGCCCGCCCAGATAGGTGACGCGCAGAAATTTGATGGTGTGGCTGCTCATGTCGCTGGCGGCAGGGCCTTACGGAGAGATAGAGGTCAATCTAGTCTATTTATGGATTGCGGTTCGGGGCATTGTCTTGGCAATGGATCCTCTCCCTTTGTGAAGATCGCGTTACACGAAACCACACCGCACAGCATACAATAAACGCCGCCTCGGCGTGGCGGCCAGCGGCATCGGAATTGCCTCGAAATGCCCCGCCCATGGCCAAAACGCTTGCTCGGGCCCGTGCCGTCAAGGCCGATCCGGGAGCACCCCATAACTCATGACCCCCATGCCCACTCCACAACCCGGCCCCTCCGCGAACGTGCCCGACGCCTGGCGAGCCGCGCTCGGCCCGCAGCTGGAACCGGGCGAACAGGTCCTGGCGACGCTGGAGCTCGACCTCGACCCGCGCTTGGCCTTTGCCGCCGGGCTGGTGGTGCTGACGTCCGGGCGGCTGCTGGCGCGGACGCCGGGACGCGAAGGCTGGGAGGCGTGGCCGCTCGAAGCGGGCCTCGCCCTGCAGCATCGCGACCATGGCGGCGTCGGCACGCTGGAACTGCACGACGCCCGCGCGCGCCTCGCCGCGTGGCGCTTCACCCTCGCCCACAACGTCTCGGCCGTGCGGCTGCACGACCGCTTCGCGGAACAGCTCGCCGCGCACCTGGCAGGTACGCCCACCGCGCCGCGCGAGGAGCTCGCCTGCCCGACCTGCGGCGCGCCGCTGGAACCCGAGCAGGAGGAATGCCCGGTCTGCAGCCGCGAACTGCGCGAGGCGCCGTCGACCTGGACGCTGCTCCGCCTGTGGCGGTTTGCCCGCCCCTACAAGCATCCGCTGCTGGCGGGCTTCGTGCTGACGCTGGCGTCCACCGGCGCCACGCTGGTGCCGCCCTACCTGACCATCCCGCTGATGGACGAGGTGCTGATTCCCTACGGGCAGGGCCATCCGATCGACACCGGGCTGGTGGCGCTGCTGCTCGCCGGCCTGCTTGCGTCAGCCGTGGTCGCGTGGGGCCTCGGCTGGGCGCGCACCTACATCCTCGCGCTGGTGAGCGAGCGCATCGGCGCCGACCTCCGCACCACGACCTACGAGCACCTGCTGCAGCTCTCGCTCGAATACTTCGGCGGCAAGCGCACCGGCGACCTGATGGCGCGCATCGGCTCCGAGACCGACCGCATCAACGTCTTCCTGTCGCTGCACCTGCTCGACTTCGCCACCGACGTGCTGATGATCGCGATGACGGCGGCGATCCTGTTCTCGATCAACCCGGCCCTGGCGCTCGTCACCCTGCTGCCGCTGCCCTTCATCGCCTGGATGATCCACGTCGTGCGCGACCGCCTGCGCACCGGCTTCGAGAAGATCGACCGTGTCTGGTCCGAAGTCACCAACGTGCTCGCCGACACCATTCCCGGCATCCGCGTCGTCAAGGCCTTCGCGCAGGAAGCGCGCGAGGCGCAGCGCTTCCGCGAGGCCAACCGCCACAACCTCGCGGTCAACGACCGTCTCAACAGGACCTGGTCACTGTTCTCGCCCACCGTCTCGCTGCTGACCGAGATCGGCCTGCTGGTGGTCTGGGCCTTCGGCATCTGGCAGGTCGCGCACGACGAGATCACGGTCGGCGTGCTGACCGCCTTCCTCGCCTACATCAGCCGCTTCTACACGCGGCTCGACTCGATGAGCCGCATCGTGTCGGTGACGCAGAAGGCGGCCGCCGGCGCCAAGCGCATCTTCGACATCCTCGACCACGTCTCCAGCGTGCCCGAGCCGGCCCGGCCGGTGCACCTGCCCCGGATCGAGGGTGGCATCGAGATCCGCGACGCGTCCTTCCGCTACGGCAACCGCGGCGTGATCCGCGGCCTCGACCTCGCCATCCGGCCCGGCGAGATGATCGGCCTGGTCGGCCACAGCGGCTCGGGCAAGAGCACGCTGGTCAACCTGATCTGCCGCTTCTACGACGTCAGCGAAGGCGCGATCCGCGTCGACGGCGTCGACATCCGCTCGCTGCCGGTTGCGGACTACCGGCGCAACATCGGCCTCGTGCTGCAGGAGCCTTTCCTGTTTTTCGGCACCATTGCCGAGAACATCGCCTACGGCAGGCCCGGTGCCGGCCGCGCCGAGATCGTCGCCGCCGCGCGCGCGGCGCATGCCCACGAATTCATCCTGCGCCTGCCGCAGGGCTACGACTCGCTGGTCGGCGAACGCGGCCAGGGCCTCTCGGGCGGCGAGCGCCAGCGCATCTCGATCGCGCGTGCGCTGCTGATCGACCCACGCATCCTGATCCTCGACGAGGCCACCTCGTCGGTCGACACCGAGACCGAGAAGGAAATCCAGAAGGCGCTCGACAACCTCGTGCGCGGCCGCACCACGATCGCGATCGCGCACCGCCTGTCGACGCTGCGACGCGCCGACCGGCTGGTCGTGATGGACCGCGGCCGCATCGTCGAGGTCGGCAACCACGACGACCTGATGGCGCGCGAAGGCCACTACTACCGGCTCTACCAGGCGCAGGCGCGCAACGTCGACACCGACCTCGACGAGCAGCCCGTCGCCGGCACCGAAGCCCGGCCCCCCGTGAAGAGCGAAGCGCCATGACCCCGATCGAGCTCACCCGCGATGCGCATGGACGCCTGCAGCTGACCACCGCCGACGGCGGCGTGCATGCCGTCGTCCCGGTGCGCGCCTTCCCCATCGCCGCGCCGGACGAAGGCATCGCGCTGGTCGGCGGAGACGGCCACGAGCTGGCCTGGATCGAGCGCCTCGCCAACCTGCCCGATGCGACGCGCCGGCTGGTCGAGGAGGAACTCGCCAGCCGCGAATTCATTCCCGAGATCCGCCGCCTGCGGCAGGTCTCGACCTTCGCGCTGCCCAGCACCTGGGAGGTCGAGACCGACCGCGGCGACACCCGCTTCGTCCTCAAGGGCGAAGAAGACATCCGCCGCCTCGGCGCCACGACTCTGCTGATCGGCGACAGCCACGGCGTCCAGTACCTGGTCCGCGACCTCACGCGGCTCGACAAGACCAGCCGCCGCCTGCTCGACCGTTTCATGTAATTCCCGAGAGACCACCATGACGCTCCCCCCCGCTGCCGGCGGCATCCTGATCCGCGCCGACAACCCTGCCGCCCTTGCCGCCGCGTGCCGCGACGGCCTCGCCTGGCTCGCCGCAGCGGGCCTCGATCGTCAGGTGGAGGTTTCTGAAGAAGGCCTCGCGGTGCGCTTCCGGCTGCAAGCAGACGCCGCGCGCGCCTGGGCGCCGGACTTCGACACCACCGGACTGTGCGAACGCATGGGACTCGATCCCGAGGGCAGCACCGCCGACCTCGACCGCGAAATCCTCGCCGCGATGCTGCTCGGGCCGGTCGCGTTCGAATTCCCCAGCGTCGACGAGGCGCGCTCGGCCGTCCACATCCGCCGCAACATCGTGCAGGCGGCGCGGCGCACCGCGCTCGACTTCCACACCACCGAGGCCGAGCGCCCGGCGGACTACTGGACCTACGTCGAAGGCAAGGGCTTCACGATCCTGCCGGGACGCTCGCTGACCGAGGGCCTGGTCAAGGCGACCCAGCCCGAGGTGTCGGGTCAGCTCTACGCCTTCTCGTGCTATCGCGCGACCGAGTACGTGATCCTGCTCGCCATCGCGCAGGAGCTGGCGGCCGTCAACGCCGAGCTGCTGGCGCGCCTGCAGCGTCAATGGGAAGCGCGCCCCATCATGTCGGGGCAGTTCCACGACGTCTTCCTGCACGAATACGGCTCGATGGAGTCGCCGCTGCCGCCGAAGTACTACGTGCCCGGCGACCGCCTGTGGTTCCGCAATCCGGACGCGCGCTCGGCCGACGTCACCGGCTACGAGGGCTCGTGGGTGTTCTATCTGGGCCGCGGTCTCTTCACCAATTTCTGGAAGCGCGACCAGCCTTTCACCCTCGCGGCGAAATGCCTCGAGATCTACCACTGGCGCGACGGCGCCTATGTCGACGCCAGCGGCGAAATGCAGATGGACGAGACCGTCGTCGAGGCACGCGTGCGCGCCACGCAGAACGATCCGGTGGAACGCGAGCGCATCCTCGAACGCATGCTGCGGCTGCGCGATCCGAAGGGCGTCTACGCGGAAGGGGGCTGCATCGACACCTCGCGCGAGTATCCGCGCTGCGTCCGCCCCGGCACCGCCGACATCCGCCTGCCCGAGCCACGGGTCGCGGCCCTGTGGCGCCAGATCCGGGATCGCGTCCGCGCGCAGGCCCGCCTGAAGCTCGCAGCGTGCCTCGGCCTGCCGCTGCTGATGCCGACCCACCACGCGGCGGCCGCCCACTCGATCGCCGACGAGCTCCGCCATGCGACGCCGGCCGCGCAGGTCGTCGAGGTCGAAGCCCAACTCGCGGGCTGGCTCGACGCGCTCGGCGTCCGCCGCCCCTGAGACGACCCGGCCGGCCGACGGCGGGCGCTACTGGTAGACCCGGCCATCGTGCCGGAGCCAGCCATCGGGATGGCGGCCATGCGGATCGCGATGGGTCCAGTGGATCACGCCGCCCTTCGGGTTCCATTCGTATTCGCCGTAGAACGCGACCGTGTCGCCGACACGCAAGGCATCGAGGCGCGGCGCGAGGTCGATGTTGTGCGCCACCAGTACGGTGCGCCCGGAAGCGAGCCGCAGGATGAAGCGCTGGTGCCGGCTGCCGTCGCGGTCGTCGCGCAGCATCCTCGCCACCGTTCCCTCGCCCGCCACCTGAACCCGGCTCAGGCGTTGCGTGAACGCCCTGTCGAGAACGGCGTCGCCCTCGGCTGCGGAGGTGGACGGGCCGGGCGTGACGGGCGTGGGTTCGGAGCGTGGCAGCGTGCCAGCGCCTGGCGCCCAGGCGAAATAGGCCGCCGCCGCCAGCGCCGCCAGCAGCAGGAATCTGTTCATGGCCGGTCCGGGTTGATCATCGGGGCGTCCGCGCCGTGCGGACAGCGCGGCATCCTGCCACAAAAAAAAGCCCAGGGCGCGGCCGGACGCAGGCACCGCCGTACCGTCGCCGGCTCCGGACAGGGAAATCGCCGATTTTTCAAAGGATTGCGCAAGACCGGTCGCATGCTGTCGCCGCCCGGCGACGCCGACGTCCGACTCGACACCGGCTGCAAAGAGGTCAACCTATTGATAACAAAGAGCAATTCAGACATGGCACAGCCTGTGCTGTACGTGGGGTGGCATGCGATGCGCATGCCGGACTTTCAATCCTCGAACTCAACCCAAGGAGCATTTCCATGAAGCAAAACATGCCTTCGATTTCCCGCAAGCTGCTGTCCCTGATCACGGCCGGCGCCGCGAGCGCCGTTGTCGCCGGCACCGCCCTGGCGGCAGGCGCGGGTATCGGCGTCAACGCCGACGTCGGCGCGGGCGCCCAGGCGGGCGGCGCGGCCGACGCCCACATGAGCACCACCGGCAGTGCAAACGGCAATGCCCAGTGGCAGGATGGATCGACCCGGGGCGCCGACCGTGCCGCCGAGCGCATGAACGCGCAAGGCGCCGCGGCGGGTGGCGCCGCAGCCGATGCGGCTGCGGCGGGCAGCCTGCACGGCAAGGGCAAGCGCTGAGCCGCTATTCCTTCCGTACGCGCCGCTTTGCGAGCATTGCCCGCAAGGCCTGCTCGCCGAGCGGCTCGTCGTCGGGCTCGATCCTGAGACTGGCGCGCAGTTCGCTGCCGAACGCCGGATCCCAGCGCCAGTTGATCAGCGCGACGACGACAAGGCTGATGGCCGCGCCGACCGTCGCCAGCGCCATGTCCTTCTGCGCGTCCCACACATCGCCCTGCGCCCCCAGGAACGCCAGGCCCGCCGCCGGGTCGACGCGGGACGCCACCAGCCATTCGATGATCTCGTAGGCGCCCGAGAAGGCCACCACGAGCTCGAACGGAAACCAGTACGCCCACACGCCCCGCACCTTCGCCACGCGCATGAACATCTCGCGCAGCGGATACGCCAGCAGAAGGCCGAAGCTGAAGTGCACCAGCCGGTCGTACAGGTTGCGCGCGGCGCCGAACCAGTGCTGCAGGGTGTAGCCGAACGGAACCGCGGCGTAGGTGTAATGGGAGCCCACCACGTGCATCAGCATGAACGTTGTCAGCAACGTGTAGGACAGATTGGACAAGCGGAAATAGCGTCCGCTCAGCAGGATCAGCGGCACGAAGATGAAGACCAGGTAGTTTTCCAGCAGCCAGTCGTGCGGGAACAGCGGCGAAATCGCCGCCCAGGTCCAGACTGCGATGAACAGCAGCAGCAGGAAGGCGTGGTAACGCGTCATGCAGCGCACCTTGCCTATTGGTACAGCACCTGTGCCTTGACGTTCTTCGCGGCCTGAATCGCGAAGCGCTTGTAGGCTGCCGACATCTGCGGCGGGCAGATGTTGCCGGGGGTGCGGTCTTCAAAGGTCCGCTTCACCGTCAGCGTCTGCCCCTTCAGGCGGTACTCGGCCCGGTACGCCAGAAAATCGTTTTCAAGCTGCATGTCGTCCGGAATCGACAGGATCCGCATGTTCTCCGGCAGTTCGTAGGCATATTCCTCGACCGAGATACCGCTCCAGCAAACCGTATCGACCGTATCCTCCGGTGCGGTCGCCGCCGCCAGGTAGAACTGGACGGGGGCCTCGGTGCTGAAAAGCGGAAATATGCGGAACGCACCGGGGCCCGGCAGCTGCACCAGATCCTTCAGCGCGAAATCGACCTGGTAGTGGTAGCTGTCGAGCAACGCCTTGGGGTCGTCGAGGCGGGCCTTGCCACTGCCGATGTAGCCCATGTTGCGGAACACTCCTTCGACGACCTCATCCAAACGATCCTTGGGCATCTCGCGCAGTGCAGCACGCGTGCTGGCGGCAAACATCCCGCTCAGGCTCACGTCGATTTTCCCCGTGGCCTTGCCGTCAGCATCGATCCGGACCGTGGTCTTCATGGTTTGCCGGTTGCTTCCGACCGGCGGAACAGGCGTGCGCAAGCCCTCCCTGAAATGGTCCACCAGCAGTGCCTGCTTGCCGATGTCCGACGCGGGAAGCATGCCGAAGGGTGTGCTCGGCGACGTGGCATCCGCAAACATGTCGAGCACCGGCAGGTAATTGATCACATGATTGACGCTCGCCACGACCGGAATCTTGGGCAGGCGATAGAGCGCACCCGCATTGACGAGGGCCTGCGTGCTCTCGATCCCCCTTGCGGCAAGCAGCGCCTGCAGCAAGGTCGCGTGATCCTTGCAGTCGCCCATCCGATTGTCGAGGATGAACGTGAGATCGTGCGGCACCACAGCGCCGACGCCGATGCAGTTGCCGGCATAGGAAATGTTCGTCGCCACCCAGTCGTACAGCGCCCTCGCCTCTTCGCGGGGCGTCTCGTGTCCCCGTGCAATCTCGTCGGCAAGCTTCTGCACCCGATCGCTGACGACGGCCTTCGGGCGCGCCCGCGTCCCGTAGGCCGCAGCGATCTCCGCGTATGACCGGAACGTCGAATAGGCGAAGCCCGGCTCCTGCTCGACGTCATACACGGACCAGTCCTGGCGCGTGCTGCGCGCAGCGTGCTTGTTCGAATACGACCATTGCAGCCTCAGACGCCCATCCTTCTCGCTACGGTGCTCCGCCATCTGGCGCGCCTCGTACTGTGCCCACAGCGAGACGGGTGCGTCGATCGTGACCTGGACGTCATCGTAAGCAAGCTGCCTGGGGAACGCGTTCATCACGGAGAACTGCCCTGGGAACATGGGCTGGAGTTGGGTCAGGCGGTAAGCAAGCGCGACCGAGTCGCCCACGCCCACCTCCGGAAACACGACCGTGAGCGTCGCGATGTCAGAAAAAACCGGTGCGTCCTTGTCGCGGCCGCTGTTCGCTTCGAGCTGATAATTCGTTTTCGGCACCTCGATCCTTCGTCCGTTCGCCTTCAGCGTGTAGGCGTGAAGAATCTCGACTTTCTGAATGCCGGCGCTGTAGGAAATGCGCTGGCTCTTGGCGCCTTCGATCGCGCGAGTCTGCAGCACCTTCGTCGTCCAGTCATGCGTTTCCACATGGGACGCGTCAGCGTTGAGATGGTAATCGGCGTAATAGTGGGTGATGCGGCTGTCCAGCTCGGGTTCGCCGCTGGCGGCCGCCCCTGCGCGGAAACTGGCGGCCAGCAAGGCCGCGCACACGAACACGGATCGTTTCAGCATCTCCTCCCCCTCTCTTGTTGTATGGATGGTGGGCTGCGCAAGCGCAGTGCGCGAAGTATGCCAGAATGCACCTGCGCGCCTGTAGGCGTCATGGCAAGTCCCGCAGCGACCAGCGGGGCGCCGCCGATATCACCATGCTCGCTGGCAGGCTCAGAACCCGCCGATATACGCGTAGCCGTCGTTCTGCAGCTTGACCAGGCGCGTGTAGCCGTCGTGCACGATGGTCACGCCCGGCAGCACGTCGTCGGCGGTCCAGCCCTTCGATTTCATGACGCTGTGGCAGATCTCGACGCTCACGCCGAGCCCCAGCAGATCCTGCACGATCTTCGCGTTCAGGTTGACCGCGAAGGGATCGTCGACGACGTCGCGGTAGGTGCTGTCGATGAGCAGGTACTGCGCCGCCTCGCCGTGCATCACGAGATGGATGTCGAGCTGCTTCGGCGCGACGCCCTGCTTGCGATATGCCTCGATCAGCCCGCGTGCGTAGAACAGCCCCTTGCTGATGCCCGCCGCGACGTCGGCCGAATGGATGTCGTACACGACCTTGTAGTGCGCATGCGGGTCGACCGTCACCAGCGTGCGGGTCGACAACGAGGGTTCAAGCTCCTGCGCGGACGCAGCGCCCGCCAGCCCGAACAGGCACAGCGCCGCGCAGGCGATGCGGATGACATTCATGACGTTCCTCCGGTTGCGATGATCGATGGCTCATTTTCGATGATCGCATGCCGGCGCAAAAAAAGTGGGCGGTTTCCCGCCCACCTCGCGATGCCGATCGATCGGGCAGGACCCGGATGCTCAGGACATCTGGTGGCCGAAGCGATGGTCACGTGCGCGCAGGTGCAGCGTTTCCGCGTCGAACACGTGCTGCTGCTCCGCATTCAGCTGCGCATAGAAGGCCCGGGTCGCCGCCGCGCGTTCCGCCAGCTGCGCGCGGCGGCGATCCGCCATCGCCTGCATGCGATCGAGCCGTTCCGGCGTGCTCAGCTTTTCCCATTGCCCGCGCATCGCCTGGCGGTCGACGGCGTGGTGGTGCGTGGCCGGCTGCGTCGATGCGACGTACGCATTCCACGCCGCTTCCTGCCCGGGTGCAAGCTTGAGCTTCTCCTTCAGCGCAGCGAGACGGGCGCTTCGCTTGGCCGTCCATGCGGTGCGGGCGTCGGGCCCATGCCGCGCTTCGCAGCGCGGCGTGTCGCCGCCGCGCTCCGCCGACACGGCGTAGGCCGACGCTGCCAGAATGCCGCCGACGGCAAGCAGGCCGACGGCCGCCGCGCGCTTCGCAAGGGTGCTGGGATTCGATTTCATGGCGATCTCCTATCGGGATATGCGGGGGAACTGTCGTACCAGCCGGCACGGCATGTAAGGCATTCTCGGCAGGCCACGTAACTGCCGGATTTCCGGTCCGGGGAGAAATGTAACCATTTGTATCGGGCGAGCGGACGCGCGGGCGGAGCGCCTATAAAAGAAGCGAGGCGGATCGCGCGGGTCGCCCGTGCCGCTCCGCGTTCCGCTATCCGACCAGGAGAGAGCCATGAGCCCGAAACGCCCGCTGTCGATCGCCACGCTTCTCGCCGCGCTGCTTTCGGGGTGCGTCGTCACCCCCGCGCACGGCCCCGGTTACGTAGTGGCGCCCGCGCTGCCGCTGGTAGTGGAGCTCGGCGTCGAGCCCTACTACTTCCACGACGGCTTCTACTATTACTACCACGAACGCGATCACCGCTGGAGCTACGCGCGCGACCGCGCGGGTCCATGGCGAGATCTGCCGCACGACCGCTACCCGCGGGAGATCCGCTATCGCGATCGCGACCACGACCGCCGCAACTGACCGGCCGCGCGACTCAGCCGCGGCGCAGCTGCATGCGGTAGACCAGCGCCATGATCGCGAGGTTGGCCGACTTGGGCAGTTCCCTGAACTGCAGCCCCATGCTGTGAACCGGCTTGCCCTTCTCGGTGCGCGACTCGGCGCAGCGCATCACCGCATCGGCGGCGATCTCCTCGACGAGGTCGTCGCCCATCCGGATGCTGAAGCCGACGACGAAATGGGCGTTCGGCCGGCAGGCCATGGGAGCCGGCAGCACGAGCTTGGCGCCGCCCACGCTCAGGTCCTTGATGACGACGTCGACCGCGCGACCGCTTTCCGGGTCCTGCAGCGTGGCAGGCAGGTCGACCGGCGCGCGCAGCGCCTTGCGGATCTTCGTCGCGTACACGAGCTTGGGATATTCCAGGTGCAGATGCGGCATCGGCTGGATGTGCGACACGAGCACGCGCGTGCGGAAGCTGTACAGGCTCGTGCCGGAGAACGTCTTGGCGTTGAACAGCGTACCGTCCTTGACCAGCATCGGCTTGCCGGAAACCAGCGGGGTCGCGACGACGATGGCGCGGTTCTTCAGGTAGCCGATCAGCACGGCGGGCCGGTCGTCCGCCACGACCTCGAGGGCCGGGTGCAGCTGCAGGATCTCGCCCGGCTGCATCGCGAGATCGTCGAAGGGAACGGGATCGCCCGGCAGCCGCGACTTGCCGTCGTCCTCGCTCGGCCCCAGGCCGCCCGGCGGAATCACGACGCCCGAACCGGAGTCGGTCCGCCGGGCGTCTGCGCCGCCCCGGCGGAACAGGCCGCGCGCGACCATGGAATCGATCTGTCCCTGGCTGGCCGGGGCCACGCCCTCATTGAGCATCAGCGTGCCGCTCGCGTCGTAGACGGCCCACGACAAGGGCCGCCCGACCGCGATCTCGGACGCGTGCACGGGAATGATGTTGTGCGGATTGCTCATGGGCATCGCACCGCGATGGTGTCGTCGTTCTCCGTTGTTCGGCCGTGCGATGGCCGTTTTGGTGTTCTCCTTGCTTAACGGCTGATTTGATCGGATTTGTAGGGCGCAGGCGCAGAAATTCCTGCTCCGGGCGGTGCGGCACCTCAGGGTGCCGGATTGGGATATCGCAGATGGATGCGTTCGACCTCCGCCAGCACCTCCTCGGTCAGCGCGACGCGGGCTGCATCCAGGTTCTCCCTCAGCTGCGCCAGCGAGGTGGCGCCGATGAGGGTGCTCGCCACGCACCAGCGCGCGTAGACGAATCCGAGGGCGAGGGCCACGGGACTGAGCCCGTGGCGCCGTGCCAGCTCGGCGTAGGCGGCGACGGCGGCGGCCGTGTTCGGCTTGCCGTAGCGCGCCGCGAAGCCAGGAAACTGCGTGACCCGCCCGGCGGCCTGAGGATCGCGCAGGTATTTCCCCGACAGCAGCCCAAAGCCGAGCGGCGAATACGCGAGCAGGCTGAGGTTTTCGCGGTAGCCGATCTCGGAGAGGCCGCCCTCCCAGCTGCGGTTGAGCAGGCTGTAGGCGTTCTGCACCGACACCGGGCGCGGCACCCCCAGCGCGTCGGCCAGGCGCAGCACCGTCATCACGCCCCACGGCGTCTCGTTGGACAGCCCCCAGTGGCGCACCTTGCCGGCGCGGATGAAATCCCCCAGCGCCGCCAGGGTCTCCTGCAGCGGCACCGTCTCGCGCTCGCGCGACGGATCGAAGTGGACGCCGCCGAAGACCGGCACGTTGCGGTCCGGCCAGTGCAGCTGGTAGAGGTCGACGTAGTCGGTCTGAAGGCGCCGCAGCGACCCCTCGAGCGCACGCGCGAGGTTCGCGCGATCGAAGTCGAGCCGGCCCTCGCGGATCCAGTCGAGCGTGCGCCCGGGGCCGGTCACCTTGGTCGCGACGACGATGCGGTCACGTGCCTGGCGCTTCAGCCAGCTGCCGACGTAGCGTTCGGTCAGGCCGGTCGTCTCGGCCCGCGCCGGAACGGGATACATCTCGGCGGTGTCGAAAAAGTCGATGCCCGCATCCCGCGCGTAGTCGAGCTGTGAATGCGCCTCGGCCTCGCTGTTCTGCTCGCCGAAGGTCATGGTGCCGAGGCCGATCGCGGTGACGGACAGGTCGCTGTTTCCAAGCACGGCTCGCTTCATTGCAGATTGCCCTCAAGTTTCAGGTTTGCGCATCGATAACACTCTAGCCGGGCAGGCGTCATCGACGCCTCCGGGCCACGCTGTCCGACCCCCGCGAACGCCATCGGTTCACGCGATGCGCGGCGGCCGGACCGGACAATACGAACAACCCTTCCGAGGACCCCGATGGGCAAGGAAACCTTTCTCGCGCGGCAGCCCATCGTCGACGCGAAGCACCGACTGCTCGCCTACGAACTCCTGTTCCGGCAGTCGATGGCGTCCGTCTCGGCGCAGATCTCGAGCCCGCTGCAGGCGGGCGTCGAGGTGATCGGCAACACGCTCTGCCTCGGCCCCGACTGGCTGCTGCAAGGCAAGCTCGCCTTCATCAATCTCGACGAAGCCACGCTGATGAGCGACTTCGTCACCCTGCTGCCGCCCAGCCGCGTCGTCTACGAAATCCTCGAGACGGTGCAGGTGACCCCGGTCCTGGTCGCCCGCATCCAGGAACTCCGGCAGCTGGGCTACCGCTTCGCGCTGGACGATTTCGTCTGCCTCGACGAGTACCGCCCGCTGCTGCCCCTGGTCGACTTCGTGAAGCTCGACGTGCTCGAGCAGCATCCCGAGAAGACCGTCGAGATCATCGCCCACCTGCAGCGCCAATTCAGCGGCCACTTCATCGCCGAGAAGGTCGAGACGCGCGAGATGTTCGAGCTCTGCCGCCGCTGCGGCATCGAATACTTCCAGGGCTATTACTTCGCGCGCCCCGAGAACCTCGCCAACAAGCCCATCCAGCCGGGCCAGCTGGCCGTGCTCGAGCTGATGGACACCGTGCGCAGGAGCGAGGATCTCGGCGAGATCGAGGAACCGCTGCGCCGCAACGCCGCGCTTACCCTGCGCGTGCTGCGCTTCGCCAATTCCGCCCATGCCGGGCTTGGCCAGCCCGTCCACACGGTGCGGCAGGCGCTCGCCCTGACCGGCCTCAACACACTCTACCGCTGGCTCGCCCTGCTGCTCGTCACGGCCAACCCCGCACCCGGCAACGCGGTCCTCGCCCGCACCGCCGTCGCACGCGGTCGCCTGTGCGAGCTGCTGGGCCGGAACCGCGTCGACCGCGCGGCGCAGGACGAGCTCTTCATGACGGGACTGTTCTCGCTTGCCGAACCGCTGATGGAAGTTGCCCTCGCCCGCGTGCTCGATCTGCTGCCGATGCCGCAGCCGGTCGTGCAGGCCCTGCTCGAGCGCGACGGCCCCTACTCGCCCTTCCTCGCGCTGACCGAGGCCTCCGAGCACCGCGACTTCGAAGCGATCGCCTGCCACGCCCGCGCGATCGGCTGCAGCCCCGAGGAAGTCAACCTCGCCCAGCTGCAGGCGCTGGCCTGGGCCGAGGAAATGGCCCACGAGGCCGGCGCGTAGGGTTCGTCCGCGGGCGCCTGCCCGGCGGGATTTTCCGGCTCGGCGCCGCGCGCATCAAACTCACGTCCCCCGCCATCCCGCCGCGCCGCATGGGCGCGCGCCGTGTTCGACTGGCGCTGCCACCAGGCCTGCATCGCGCCGGCCAACATGATGACCGCCGCCGCGATGATCGGCATCGGCCCCTGCCCGATCGAGGGCTTCAGCCACGACAATGCGGAGGCCGTGCGGAACGAGGCCGGCCTGCGGGAAGGCGGCCGCTTCGGCCTCGCCGTGATGGTCGCGTTCGGCTACCGCGCCAACCGGCAGCCGGCGAAGACGCGGCAGGCGCTGGATGTGGTGCGCAGGATCTGGGGATTCGCCCGGCGCCCTGTCAGCGCTCGAACACGAGGCTTTCGGAACGCGCCCCGAGCTGCGTCAGCGCGCCGTTGACCGCGTCCATGAACGGGGGCGGCCCGCACACGTAGAAGCGCTGGTCGAAGTCGCCGACCGTCTCTTCGAGGAAGGCCCGGTCGACCCGGCGATGCACGTATCCCGGCGCCGCGACGCCGGTGGACAGCAACAGGCAGCGCTCCCCCAGCAGATGGCGCAGCTCCTTCTCGCAGATCACGTCGCGCGGCGACTTGCTGGAGAAGATCAGCGTCTGCTTCGCGAGCTCCCTTCGCCGCGCAAGGTCGCGCAGGATCGCCAGGAAGGGCGTGATGCCGGCACCCCCGGCGATGAACACGCCGGGACCCTCGTAGCGGATGGTGCCGAACGGTTCCGACATCAGCAGCTTCGCGCCGGGCTCCAGCGCGTGCAGCGCCTGGGTGACGCCGGCGTGGTCCGCGTAGCCCTTGATCGTGAACTCCAGCACGCGGTCGTCGGCCAGCCCGGTCGGCGTGAACGGCCGGCCCTGCTTGGCGAGGCCGGGGCGATCGATCGCCAGCTCGACGCCCTGCCCCGGCACGGCGGCAAACCCCGGCGGCTTGCTGACGATGAAGCGCTTCACGTCGTGGGTGACGAACTGACTCATGAGCAGGTTGACGTTGTGGTTCATGACTTGAATCTCCGCTGGACGGCAGCTTCCAGCTTAGACGTCCGGACGGCCGCAGCAAAAAAAGACTCAGTATCCGCGCGGGTTTGGCGCCCTCCGCGAGCGGCTGGCGTCCATTCCCTGCGCCGGCTTGGCATAATCCGGTCCTTTGCCTTGCACCGGACGACCGTGCCCCCGCGGCTGCCTCGAGAAACAACCATGCTGCCTTCCATCGAACACCGCCTCGCCGCCGAGCTCGCGGCCAAGCCCGCCCAGATCGCCGCCGCCGTCGCGCTGCTGGACGAGGGCGCGACCGTGCCCTTCATCGCCCGCTACCGCAAGGAAGCGACCGGCGGGCTTGACGACGTCCAGCTGCGCCTGCTGGAGGAGCGCCTGCGCTACCTGCGCGAACTGGAGGCGCGCCGCACCGCGATCATCGAATCGATCACCGAGCAGAACAAGATGACGCCGGAACTGCTGCAGGCGATCTCGCTCGCCCCCGACAAGGCCCAGCTCGAAGACCTCTATCTGCCCTACAAGCCGAAGCGCCGCACCAAGGCGCAGATCGCGCTGGAAGCCGGCCTCGAGCCGCTGGCCGACGCGCTGCTCGCCGACCCCACGCTGAGCCCCGAAGCGGAGGCGGCGACGTACCTGTGCGGGCCCTTCACCACAGCCGACGGCGACAACCCCGGCGTCCCCGACGCCAAGGCCGCGCTCGACGGCGCGCGCCAGATCCTCACCGAACGCTTCGCCGAGGATGCGGGCCTCCTGCAGGCGCTGCGCGAGTATGTGCAGGAGCACGGCGTCGTGCAGTCGAAGGTGATCGAAGGGAAAGAAACGGCGGCCGAGAAGTACGCCGACTACTTCGACTATGCGGAGTCGATCAACACGGTGCCGTCGCACCGCGCGCTGGCGGTCTTCCGCGGCCGCCGCGAGGAGATGCTCGACGTGCGCCTGCGCCTCGACAGCGAAGAGGAGAAGCCGGGCTGGAGCGCGCCGCACAACCCCTGTGAGAACCGCATCGCCGCCCGCTTCGGCATCCAGGACCAGGGGCGTCCGGCCGACCGCTGGCTGATGGACACCGTGCGCTGGACCTGGCGCGTCAAGGTGTCGATGCACCTGGAGACCGAGCTGATGGGCGCCTTGCGCACGCGCGCCGAGACCGAAGCGATCCAGGTATTCGCGCGCAACCTCAAGGACCTGCTGCTCGCCGCCCCCGCCGGGCCGCGCGTGACGATGGGACTCGACCCCGGCATCCGTACCGGCGTCAAGGTCGCCGTGGTCGACGAGACCGGCAAGGTCGTCGATACCGCCACGGTCTACCCGCACCAGCCGAGGAACGACTGGGACGGTTCGCTCCACACGCTGGCGAAGCTCGCCGAGAAGCACGGCGTGTCGCTGATCGCGATCGGCAACGGCACCGCCTCGCGCGAAACCGACAAGCTCGCGCGCGAGCTCATCAGGCAGCGCCCGGAACTGAAACTCACCAGCATCGTCGTTTCCGAGGCCGGCGCCTCGGTGTATTCGGCGTCCGAGTTCGCCTCCCGCGAGCTGCCCGAGCTCGACGTCTCGCTGCGCGGCGCCGTGTCGATCGCGCGCCGCCTGCAGGACCCGCTCGCCGAGCTGGTGAAGATCGACCCGAAGTCGATCGGCGTCGGGCAGTACCAGCACGACGTCAGCGAATTCCAGCTGGCGCGCTCGCTCGACGCCGTCGTCGAGGACTGCGTGAACGCGGTCGGCGTCGACGTCAACACGGCGTCGGTGCCGTTGCTCGCGCGCGTCTCGGGCTTGAGCAGCAGCGTCGCGCAGGCCATCGTTTCGCTGCGCGACGCCAAGGGCCGCTTCACCAGCCGCGCGCAGCTGCGCGACGTGCCGCGCCTGGGCGACAAGACCTTCGAGCAGGCGGCGGGCTTCCTGCGCATCATGGACGGCGACAACCCGCTCGACGCCTCCGCCGTCCACCCGGAGTCGTACCCGCTGGTCGAGCGCATCCTCGCCGACATCCGGCAGGACCTGAAATCGGTGATCGGCAACGGCGCGCTGCTGAAATCGCTCAAGCCGGCGAAATACACCGACGAACGCTTCGGCCTGCCGACCGTCACCGACATCCTCGGCGAGCTCGACAAGCCGGGCCGCGATCCGCGCCCCGAGTTCACCACGGCGAGCTTCAGGGAAGGCATCGAGACGCTCGCCGACCTCAGGCCCGACATGATCCTCGAAGGGGTCGTCACCAACGTCGCGGCGTTCGGCGCCTTCGTCGACATCGGCGTGCACCAGGACGGGCTGGTCCACATTTCCGCGCTGTCGGACAAATTCGTGAAAGACCCCCACAGCGTCGTCAAGGCCGGGCAGGTCGTGAAGGTGAAAGTGCTGGAAGTGGACGAGAAGCGGAAGCGCATCGCGCTGACGATGCGGCTCGCCGACAGTGCCGCGCAGGCAAGCAGGAAGCCTCAGGCGGGCGAACTCGCGCCGCGGGACACGCGCGGCCAGGGCAAGGCAGCCGATGGCAAACGAAATCGTGCGCCGGCCCGCGTGATGGACGGTGCGATGGCTGCCGCATTTGCGAAATTGAAGGGGTGAAGCAGCGGTGCAGGACGCCGCGATTCCATCCGGCGATCCTGCCAAAGCGCCGGCCCGCCTGGCGCTACTTGCGGAACACCCCGAGCTTGCCCAGGATGAAGATCAGCAGTGCGGCTCCGGCGAACGCGACGATGAAGCGCGCGATGCCGCCGACGGCAGCGAAGCCCAGCAGCCCGGCGATCCAGTAGCCCAGCATCGACCCCACCACCCCCACCACCACGTTGGCGATCCAGCCCATCTGGGCATCGGTCTTCATGGCGATGCTGGCCAGCCAGCCGACGATGCCGCCGATGATCAGCGAAACGATCCAGCTCACGTGCGATCTCCTTTCATGCGTCGAAGCCTTGCCCTGCGCCCGCATGGCGCCGCCGGACGCTCGTCCCGCGATCCGCCGACCATCTGCAGAATGTCGTCGAGCGGGTTGCCGTCGCCATCCAGATCGAGCATCGAGGCCAGACCCGACGCGGCATCCCGCTCGTCTTGTTTATAGCAGGCCGCGCGGCGGGGCCGGCGCGACTGCCGCCTCCGCCCCGGCAATCCGCCTGAGCGCGACCGCGTCCTTGCTTCGGGCGCACCGGTTCAATCAGAATGGGCGAGGCGCCCGCCGGTCGATGGCTTCGATCGGGCACCGGCGCCGCCAGACAAGGACCGATTGCCATGCACCGCATCCTCGCCATCCCGCTTTTCGTGCTGGCCGCCCTGCTCACCCCCGCCCATGCGGACGACGGCCTCGAAGTCATCAGCCTGCAGCACCGCAGCGTCGAGGACATGCTGCCTCTCCTGAGGCCGCTGCTCGAGCCCGGCGGCGTGTTGACCGGCGTGCACGGCCAGCTGATCCTGCGGGCCTCGCCGTCCAACCGTGCACAGATCAGGCAGGCCCTCGCCGCCCTCGACATCCCCTTGCGCCAATTGCGCATCACCGTCCGGCAAAGCCTGGAACGCGCCGTCGACACCCGCGAAGCCGAGTTGCACGGCCAGGTGGAAAGCGGCCCCGTCGAGCTGCGACTGCCGACCGGCGGACGGGGCGGCGTCCGCGTCGAGGCCGGCACCGCGGGAACGCGCATCGGCGCGCGTCTGGCAGACCGCACGGTGGAGCAGAACAGCCGCGTCACCCAGCAACTTCAAGTCACCGAAGGCAGCCAGGCCTACATCCGCGCGGGCATCAGCCGGCCGTTGGCCCGGCGCGAAACGATCCGGGGCCTCTACGGCCGCGAAGTGCGCGACAGCGTGGTCTACCAGGACATCGGCAGCGGCTTTCAGGTACAGCCTCGCCTCGTCGGCGATCGCGTCAGCCTGGACGTCACGCCGGTCCAGCAGGTCATTTCGGCGACGGACCCTCGCGTGGTCGCCGGGCAGCAGATGCACGTCACGCTCACCGGCAGGCTGGGCGAATGGATCGAGGTCGGCGGCGGCGAAACGGACGACGCGCAGCGCGACCGTGCCCTCGCCTACTCGCGTGCCACCGACACCCGGCAGGCCCAGCGCGTCTGGCTGAAAGTCGAACTGGTCGACGAGTGAGCGCAGGCCCGAAGCGCGGCAGCAGCGGCCTGGCGAAGACAAATCAGCCGGGCCCAGGCAGGCGCGGACGCCCCCTCAGAGCGGGCCGTGCAGCTTCGATGACTCGACGTCCAGTACGCGCGCCCGCAACTGGCCGCAGCCGCCCTCGACGTCCTGCCCCGCGGAGTGGCGGAGCTTGGTCAGCACGCCGCGCAGGTGGAGCGCGCGCGCCATCGCGGCGGCGCGCTCCCAGCTCGGGCGGCGGAAGCCGTCGCCCGAACCTCCCTCGACGCTGTTGTAGGGAATCAGGTTCATCACCGCGTACTTGCCGGCCAGCAGGCGTGCGATGCCTTCGAGCTCCGCCTCGCTGTCGTTGACGCCTTCGAGCAGCGTCCACTGGACCTGGATCGGATAGCCGCTGCGGCGCGCGTAGGCCTCGCCGAGTTCGACCAGTTCCTCCGGCGCGATGTCGGGCGCCTTCGGCAGCAGGCGGCGACGCAGCGCGTGATCGGTGGTGTGCAGCGAGAGCGCCAGCGCCGGCTTCACCTTCGATTGCGGGAGCCGCTCGAACACGCGCCTGTCGCCCACGGTCGAGAACACCAGGTTCTTGTGGCCGATGCCGCCCTCGATCCCCAGAAGCTCGATCGCCTCGAGCACGTTGTCGAGGTTGTGGGCCGGCTCGCCCATGCCCATGAACACCACCTTCTTCACCGGCCGCCGGCGCCTGGCCAGCACCACCTGGGCGACGATCTCCGCGCTCGTGAGCTGGCGCAAGAGGCCCGCGCGGCCGGTCATGCAGAACACGCAGCCCACCGCGCAGCCGACCTGCGTCGACACGCACACGCCGTCGCGCGGCAGCAGCACGCTCTCCACCGTCTGGCCGTCGGCCAGCCGCACCAGGAGGCGCGCCGAGCCGTCCTCGCCGGGGTGCTCGGAATGCACCCGCGCCAGGCCGCCCAGTTCGGCGAAGAGGCCGGGCAGCGCGTCACGCACCGCCAAGGGCAGGAAATCGTCAGCGCGCCGACGCTTGTTGTCGAGCGAACGCACCTGAACCCACGCCCGCAGCACGCGACCTTCGTGGCAGGGCGCGGCGCCGAGGTCGCGGAGACGTTGACGGAGTTGCGGGAGTCGCATGGCGGGCCGGATGGTAGCACGGGGACCGGGAGCCGCCCGGGGCACGGCGCCGTTCCAGCATTGCCGCTGGCTTTGCGCGATGTCAGCCATCGAATCCGCCCTCACGCTGATGACGCACGGCGAGCACGATCGCCACGTCGCGTTCGACATCGAATCTGTAAAGCGCCACGTAGCCTGTGCGCCCGCGCGAAATCAGCAGTTCACGGTAGCCGTGTTCCGCTGGCCGGCCGACGAGCGGATGCTCCTTGAGGATGCGCAGCCCGCCGAACAGCAACTGGGCCGTCGCCGCGGCGGCATCGGGGTCCGATTCGATCAGGAAGGCGGTGAGGCGCTCGACGTCCTGCAGGGCATGCGGCGCAAAGACAAGGCGCGCCACGGGCTCAGAGCTTGACGGCCTTGGGGCGCCTGGCGCGCTTGCCGGCGAGCGTGTCCTGCAGATAGCAGAACACCGCGTCGGCATCGTAGACAACGCCGTATTCGGCAACGTCCTGCTCCGCTCTCACCGCCGCGTCGACGAAGGCGCGCCGCCGCTCCGCCAGCGCGGTCTGCGCGGCCAGTGCGTCGACCATGAAGGCATGCGGCGTCTTGCCGGCATCGGCCGCAACGGCAGCGATGCGTTCCTTCAGATCGTCGGGGAGTTTGAGGGTGGTGGTCGACATCGGCTGTGCCTCGGCTGCAGGTGACACCAAGGTAGCACCCTGCGCCTGCAACGTCAATGCAAGGTTGGCCCCGCCACCTCCCGTTCAAGCCGGCTACTCGGCACCGGCATGCGCCCGCACCGCATTGCGGCCCGCCGCCTTGGCGTCGTACAGCGCCGCATCGGCCCGGCGCACGATGTCGTCGATGCCGGTGTCGCGCGGGTGGCAGCGGCACAGCCCCGCGCTCGTCGACAGACTGACGCTGCCGTCCGGCGTCTGGACGCGCACGCGATTCACTTCTTCGCGAATCTTCTCGGCCAGCACCATCGCCTCGTCGGGCGGCGTGGCCGGCAGCAGCACCCGGAATTCGTCGCCCCCCGCCCGGGCCAGGATGTCCTGCTCGCGCAGATTGGCCCGGACCGCCTGAACGAAGCTGCGCAGCGCTTCGTCGCCCGCCTCGTGGCCGAACGTGTCGTTGATCTGCTTGAAGCGGTCGAGGTCGAGCACCAGCAGCGAGAACGCCGCACCCGTGCGCTTGAAGCGCGCGAACTCCTGGTCGGCCAGTTCGTAGAAGGTGCGCAGGTTGACCGCACCGGTCAGGAAATCCTCCCGCGCCGCCAGGGCGAGTTCGTTCTCCAGGTTCTTGCGCGCGGTGATGTCGAGGATCACCCCCGAGATGCCGTCGGGTTCGCCGTCCGCGCGGTAGAACACCGACTTGTAGAAGATGACGTCGTGGACGTTGCCGTCGGCATAGCGCACGTTGGTCTCGTAGGTCTGCATCCCGCCGGCGGCCAGCAGCTCGCGGTCGGCGCGCTCGTAGATGGCGGCAAGCTCGGGCGGCGCGACGTCACGGACCGTCGCGCCGACGATCTTCGCGCGCGGCAGGCCGATATAGCTCTCGAACGCGCGGTTGCAGGCGATGTAGCGGCAGTCCGCGTCCTTGATGAAGATCGGACTCGGCAGCATGTCGATCGCGTTCTGGATCCGCCGGAGCATGTCCGGGTCGGTTTGCTCGTCTGTCAATTCCCCCACGCCTCCCCTTTTTTTCTTCCGCCTCGCGCGCAAACGCGGCGTCCGCCGCGCAACGCCGGCCTTCGCCATCGCGCCGGGGCGTCCGACGATTTTATCGCAGCGCCGCCGTCGCTTCGGCACTGCACACAAATTGTGCTTGCATGCGCGCGACAATCAGCGCATAGTCCGGTCAGCGACTTTCAAGTAGTCCTGTTGTTGTCTGGTTCTCTCCTGCGTCCTGCAGGTTTCTCCTTCATCACCTGCTGTCTTGACCGTCGTCCCCAATGGGGGCACGTCCCCCTGCATTCAATTTTTTCAGGATATACAGACATGGCAACAGGTACCGTGAAGTGGTTCAACGATTCCAAGGGCTTCGGCTTCATCACCCCGGAAAGCGGCGGCGATGATCTCTTCGCCCATTTCTCCGCGATCCAGGGCCAGGGCTTCAAGACCCTGACCGAAGGTCAGCGCGTCAGCTTCGACGTCACCGCCGGCCCCAAGGGCCAGCAGGCGTCGAACATCCGCGCCGCCGATTGAGCCGCCAGGCAGGCACGCCGTGCCTGCCGCGCGATCAAGGGTCGTCGCGCCGGGCCTGCGCCCGCTGCGCCGTCCCTCCGGAAAGCCCGGCACCTCGCCGGGCTTTTTCTTTTCATCGATTTCCCCCGGAGATGCCCTCATGGCAAAAGAAGAACTGCTGGAAATGCGCGGCGTGGTCAACGAAGTGCTGCCCGATTCCCGCTTCCGCGTCACCCTCGACAACGGCCACTGCCTCGTCGCCTACACGGCGGGGAAGATGCGCAAGCACCACATCCGCATCATCGCCGGCGACAAGGTTTCGCTCGAGATGTCGCCCTACGATCTCAGCAAGGGCCGCATCACCTTCCGCCACATCGAAGGCCGCAGCGGCCCCGCCCCCGCACAGCCGCGCCGCAAGCACTGATCCCACCCTGCCCGGCCATCGCGCCGCAACCGCCGCGGCTGCCCGGCTCCCGGCGATTCCTCATTCGCCCCGGGACGCCGGCAGGCTCACCAGGACGGCGCCGCCTTCCTTCTTGTCGACCACCAGCGCGCCCTTCCTGTGCGCGTCGTCGAGGATCTTGCCGAACGCGCCGTAGCCGTACTGCGACTCGCTGAAGCCCGGGTGGACCCGCTTGATCGTGCTCTTGATCAGCGAAGCCGACATCGCGCCCTCGCCGCCGCGCTCCGCGACCAGCTGCTCCAGCGTGCTCACCACGATGTCGATCGCGCGAGCCTTCCTGTCTTCCGGGCCCGGCTCGGCCGGCGCGGCCGCCTCGTCGGCCACCTGCGGCCGCCCCCGGCGCCGGCTGGCCGGGGCCTTGCCGGGCGCTTCGACCGCCGCGGCTTCCTTCGCCGCAGCCGGCTTCTCGGGCGCAGGCTTCTTCGCCGCCTTGCGCGGCGCCGGCTTCGCCTGCACCAGGTCCTCGTAGAAGATGAACTCGTCGCAGTTGGAAATCAGCAGCGACGACGCCGAACCGCGCACCCCGATGCCGATCACGCTCTTGCCGTTTTCCTTCAGCTTGGAAATCAGTGGCGAGAAATCGGAATCGCCGCTGATGATCACGAAGGCGTCGATGTGCGACTTCGTGTAGCAGAGGTCGAGCGCGTCGACCACCATGCGGATGTCCGCCGAGTTCTTGCCCGACTGCCGCAGGTGCGGGATCTCGATCAGCTCGAACGCCGCCTCGTGCAGGTCGCGCTTGTAGTCCTTGTAGCGGTCCCAGTCGCAGTAGGCCTTCTTCACCACGATGCTGCCCTTGAGCAGCAGCCGCTCGAGCACGGGGCGAATCTTGAAGTCGGGAAAGTTGCCTTCCCTGAGCCCGATCGCGACGTTCTCGAAATCGCAGAAGACGGCAAAATTGTGTGTCTCGGGTACGGCCATGGTCGGTTCCCCCTGATGTCCTGGCGTTCACTTTAGCCGCAAACGCCGGATTTCGGCGGCCGGCCGTGCAGACGCAGGGCCGGCCCCGCCGCGTTTGACCGGATAATGCGGGGAATCCACGCGCAACCCGACAGAGGAAAACCCGCCATGCCCTTCATCCGGATCTTCCCCCTGCAGGAAACCGAAGCCGTCCGGCCCGAGGACTTCGGCCGCGGCAACCCGGCGCGCTGCCACGCCGAGCGCCGCATCGACGCCCGCGAGATCTGGCTCGCCCTCGGCCAGATCGCCGCCTGGGAGGAATGCCCGCTCTACCTCATCTGCGCCGCCGAGCCCAACGGCCTGGTCAACGGCATCCGCATCCGCCTCGCCGACGGCGGCACGCTGGTGGTGCCGGACGATCCGGAGGACGAAGAACTGGGCTTTGCCGCCGCGCTGGAGCAGGCGGCCGGCGGGCGGATCGCGGAAATGGGCTACTCGCGCTATCTGGGCGAGTTGACGCGGGCGAAGCTGATTTGAGCGAATGCCTTCTCGGAAGCGGATGAAGAATCAATCGAGCGCGGCTCGTTTGATTCCGCCTTCATGCGCGCGCCGCCTGGGTGGCCAGCGACTCATGCAATGGCGGGCCGTCTCGTGGTGCGGAACGCCATGAACAGAAGGCCCGGCAAAACGAGCGAAAGCGTTGCGGGCGCCGGAACGGGAGACACGGCTGCAAAGCTTGCAGTCGTCGAGACGACCGACAGATCCGGCAACCCGAGGACCCTGTCGTCGGCATCGTAGATGAATCCGGACCCGGAACTGTAGAGGATGCCCGGCTGAAAACCGGCCGAGCCCAGCGGGTAATCGAGATACTGCAAATCAGCGAGCGAATGGGTAAACGCCGGGATGAACGAGTTGCCCGAGTAGGAGATTTGGTAGCCGGTAACCTCGCCCGCTGCGAAACTAATGTGCCCGTCGTGGTTGAGATCCTCTCCCTCGAAGAAGCCCGAGACCACCCCGCCCGGATACCACGGCGTCGACCCGATCCCCCATACGTACGGGCTGAAACTCCACCCCGGCTGATTGATTGAATACGTCATCGGCGCTGCGCCAGCGAAGCCGGGGGAAAAAGCCATCCAGGCCATGGCGACAAGTAGACCACGACACACGTGCATTATTTTCATACCTTCCTCCCCCCAGGGTATTCGTTCTGTCTTGTTCGAGTCGCTGCCGGCGATCGACAGCCACCGGCCGTCAAAAGCAAGAGCCGTTCCCCCAATTCGCGCAGCGCGCCAACTCCTTGTTGCGGTGAGGAAATTATTCGGGAGACGAGAGGGTCGCCCCTCGTATGTGTAAAGGATGTCGACACGGTTCATTGAGTCTGTGCCGGCCCGATTTGTTTCGGTGTTCGCACACCGCTCGGTGGCCGGGTCCTGCAAAGCAACATTCTCACGCCCCGTTTCATCGATTCATCTCGGAAGAACGTCACCTCGACACGGGCGAGGAACGCGGTCTTGCAAAACTGACCCGGACGGCTTGCGGCGGCGTGCCGCGGCCTTTAAGGTTGCATTGCCATCCTTGATCGGAGAACCCGCATGATCCTTGCCGCAATCCTCCTGTTCGGCCTGGCGGTGGCGCTGGGCCTATGGCTCGTCGTTCTGGGCGTGCGCCATCGACGCAGTTCGCGGCCCCTGGCGGCGGCGCACGCCGGCGTCGCCGTGCTCGGCCTCGGCCTGCTGGCGAAGCAGATCTCCGGCGGGCCTGTCCAGATGCTGGTCAACGACGCGGCGCTGCTGTTCGTGCTGGCCCTGTCGGGCGGGCTGGTGATGCTGGCCCTGCGCATCGGCAATCGCGAACATCGCTCGCCGCCCCCGATGATGGGCGTCGGCCTGCACGCGGCCATGGCGCTGTCGGCGCTGCTGCTCCTGGTGCTGGGGTACGCGCATCGCTGAGTCCTTCGGCGCTCGGCCATGCAGACCGGGGGCTGCCCCATTGTTGTTACTATTGGCACTGGCCAACGACCGTGTTTCTCAATTCACCGAAAAGGAGCGCAACGTGAACGCACGACAACTCATTGCCAGCCTGGGGCTCATGCTCGTCGCCGCAGTTCCTTCGACTGGTTTTGCACAGGGCAAGGCGGTGATCACGTCGCCCGCGGATGGCGCCACCCTGGACGGGATGAGCGAGAACCGCGTCGCCTACGAGGTGGTGTACGGCCCGCGCGGCGATCACGCCCACCTCTACGTCGACAACAAGGAGGTGGCGATATTGCGCAAGGCCAAGGGCAGCTACTTGCTGGAAACCCTGTCATCCGGCAAGCACAGTCTGTGCGTCAAGGTGGTGAACAAGGCCCACGTGCCCATCGGCATCGAGCAGTGCATCCAGGTCACGGTGGACTAGGCCGTGTCACCGGAAAACCTCGCCTATGCCCTGACCCAGGTGGTGCACAACTTCGGCGCCGTCGCCGTGCTGGGGGGCGCGGCATTCGCGCTGTGGCCCGCGCCCCGGCTCGAAGCCGGGCGCGCATTCGCCTGGCTGATCCTGGCTGCCTGGGCCGCGCAGCTTGCCAGCGGCGGCGTGTTCGGTCTCGTCAGCTACCACTACTACGGCGAGACGCCGGATCTGAGCAGCGTCGCCATGACGGCCCTGGTCGTCAAGATCACCGCGGCGGTCGCGGGCGTGCTGCTGTCCGCCCGCGTTCTCCTGCGCGGCCGGCAATGGCGCCCCGATGCGATGAAACGCACCTTCCAGGGCCTGGCTGCGCTGGGTGCGGTGGCGCTGACGGCTGCCGCCTTCCTGCGCTGGTTTTCCTGAATCGCCCGAGACGGATTGATCGGGCCGGCCCGATGAAATTCGAAGCGGATTCCCCCCCGTCGACAACGTCCCGCAAGGCCAGGCAGCGCCAGCCGGCGCAGCGCCGAGCGCTCGTTTCGCGGCCCGCGCGACAGGCCCGGTTCGGCCCCTCGCATGACCGCTGAAGCCCTCCCCGTTCCGGCCCACCGCCTCCAGTTGTTGAAGGGCTTCGCGGCTGCGGCCGCGGTCGTCGTGGTCTGGTCCGGGTTCAACATCGTCTCCCGGCTGGGCGGCCGCAGCCCGTTGACGCCCTACGACATGGCGGCCGCACGCTTCGTCTTCTCGGGGATCGTGTGCCTGCCGTTCGTGCTGGCCCGCTGGCGGCGCCTCCCGTGGCCGCGGCTGGCCGTGCTGGCCGCGTTCGGCGGCATGAGCTACGGGCTGTTCGTCTACGCGGGCTTTTCGCTGGCGCCGACCGCGCATGCGGGCATCCTGGTCAATGGCGGCATTCCCTTCGCGACGGCGTTGCTCGCCTGGCTCGTCCTCGGGCGCCGCCCCGGCATCCGCTCCGAGTTCGCCCTGCTGGTCGCCGGCCTGGGCATCGTGCTGATCGGCCTCCACAGCTTCGGCCAGTTTGCCGGGGCGCCCGCCCACCAATGGGTGGGAGACGTGTTCTTCCTGCTGGCCGCAACCTGCTATGCCTCGTTTGGCCTGTTGCTCAAGCACTGGCACGTCTCGCCCCTCGACGCGACGATCGGCATCGCGGTGATTTCGATGGCCTGCTACGCGCCGGTCTATCTCGCGTTCCTGCCCAAGGCCATCGCCACCGTTCCCCTGTCCTTCGTCCTGCTGCAAGGCGTCTATCAAGGCATCCTCGCGGCCTCGATTGCCGGCCTGCTGTTCGCCTACGCCATCCACAACATCGGACCGCAGCGCGCCACCCTCATGCTGGCCATGGTTCCCGGCATCTCGGCCGTCGCCGCCGTCCCCTTGCTGAAGGAATCCCTCGATGCCGTGACCATCGCCGGCGTCGTGCTGGTGACGGTCGGCGCGGCGCTAGGCGCGACGCATCAATCCGCAAGATGAGGATGAAGGAGACCGTTCAGTCATGAATCCGAGGGACCTGGAACTGCTGGTCACCCGGGAGATGCCATTTGGCATGCACAAGGGCCGAATCATTGCGGACCTGCCTGGCAACTACCTCAACTGGTTCGCGCGCAAAGGGTTCCCCCCGGGGGAAATTGGCCGCCTGCTGGCCCTGATGCAGGAAATCGATCACAACGGCCTGGCGGACATCCTCACCCCACTCAGGCAGCGAGCAAGCAAACCTCCCGGGCGCTCTGATCAAGCGTGATTTCAGACGGATGGCACGCCTCATCAGACGGGTCGTCGGCCTTGATTCGAGCCAGGCCCCTTTGATGCAGCTTCAGCCCCGCGCCGATCAGGCCCAGGCCCGACAGCACCGCCAACCCAAGCCGCCGCTCCGGCGTCAACCACCCCGCGTCGAGGGCCAGCCGGATCAGATGCGCCACCGCACGCACCGGCGCCGTCGCCCCGGCCCACCCGAGGATCTGCGTCACGGGGATCTCGCTGCGCTCGGACGGCATCGGCGCGGGAGCGTTGTACTGCGGGTCCATTACGCGGCGTGTCGGCGCCGGCGGCGTATAAGCCGGCGGCATCTCCCGTGCAGCGGCAGCGGGGATTTCAGCAGTCGCAGGCGCCGCCGCTTGCGTGGCCGGCATCGCCGGCAACAGGCGTTCGATGCGCTCCAGCCGCGCCTCGCCTTGCGCGAGGCGTTCCTCGAGGGTTTTCATGTGTCGCGCCTCCCTGTGTTTTCATCGTTGAGCGTTCGCGTTGGCCTTGGGTCAACGTTGCCTCTTGGCCCTACAGCCTGAGCTGACGGAGATTTAGCGGACACTCGCAAATGGCGACAATGGCCAGGGAGATATCAGATGGAAAAGTCACCTAAAGGATCGTGCTGACCGGACGTCAAACGCCGGCATCCATTTCGGATATCCAAAGGGAGGCGGGTCCAGTGCCCCCTGTTGTTCCGTTATTTCGTCAAAAAAGGGAGATTGTCATGAAAGCCATACATGGATTGTTTGCGGTGTCCTTGATCTGTCTTGCGACAGCATCTGCTCGAGCCGAGGACGTTGTGCAAGTGTCTTCGCTCATTCCCTATCAAGGCGACGATGTCGCGAATGAAGCCGTCCGCAAGGAATGCGACTGGAATACCACCATGCCGCGCTATCTGGCAGCGGAGTCCGATGGACGTGTGGTCGTAGCGGAGAAGGAATCCAACACGAATACCGGAAAAAGGCTGGTACTGGTTGCCACGCATCTCCACACGCTTGGCGGCGGAGGCTGGACGGGACCGAAGTGGCTCGTGCTGGAAGGAAAGCTCATGCAGGGGAATAAACTGCTGGGGAGCTTCGAAGTCAGGCGCCAGACGATTGGCGGCTCGTTTCGAGCTTGCTCGACATTGACGTCGCTTAGCGAGGAAATTTCAGATGACATCCTGGAATGGCTGAAAGAGCCGGGTCTGAATGCCAAATTGGGCGACGCCGGCTAGCCGGGCAGACCTTGGCAAAACCGGGGGAAAAACAAACAGGCCGATTCACCTATGATCGGAATGGCAGAATGCACAAGGACCCTGAGCTGCGGCGACCCGCCTCAACCCGGCGTCGCCGGTCGATTCAAGACCGTCGTTGACGGCAACCGGAATGGAGACCACATGATTCCACGTTCGACGCACGGACCCCATTTCCTGACGTGGTTCGCATGCATCCTGCTCCTGTTCACCTGCCTTGCTCACGCAGCGGAAAGGAAAGCAGGCGCTTTCCATGGCGCGGTCCAGACCGAATACCCAAGCTGGTTCAAGTCAAGCTTCCTCAACCTGCGGGAAGACATTGCAGAAGCCCAATCCAAAAACAAGCGCGTGATGCTCCTGTTCACGCAGGACGGCTGCCCCTACTGCCATGCCCTGGTCGAACGCAACCTTTCGCAAAAGGACATCGAAACCTACCTGCGGAAACACTTCGACGTGATTGCCATCAACATGTGGGGCGACCGCGAGGTCGTGGGGCTCGACAACCGGTCCATGACCGAGAAGCAGTTTGCCGCCCGCCTCAAGGTGCAATTCACCCCCACCATCCTGTTTTTCGACGAAGCCGGGCAAACCGTACTGCGGCTCAATGGCTACATCCCGCCCGCCCGCTTCATGACTGCGCTGCAGTTTGCGGCGCAGGGCGCGAAGGAATCCGACTACCTCGATTACCTCGCAGCGCACCAGCCGCCTGCCACGGGCAGCGAATTGATCGATGAACCCTTCTTCAGGAAGCCGCCCTTCAATCTCGTGCGCAAGGGCGGCAAGGACAGGCCGATCGCCGTGTTCTTCGAGCAGCGCGACTGCCCGGCATGCGCCGAATTGCACCACCGGATCCTGTCGGACAAGCAGACGCGCGGCATCATCGCCGGGTTCGATGCGATCCAGCTCAACATGTGGTCGGACACGCCGCTGATCACCCCGCAGGGCAAAGCCACCACGGCGCGCGCATGGGCCCGGGCGCTGGACATCAAATATGCGCCCTCGATCGTGCTGTTCGATGCGAAGGGCAAGGAGATCATCCGCTCCGAGGCCTATTTCAAGCTGTTCCACACCCAGGGCATTTTGACCTACGTGCTGAGCGGCGCGTATGAAACAGAGCCGAGCTTCCAGCGCTACCTGTCCGCCAAGTCGGAACACCTGCGCGAACAGGGCCAGGATGTGGACATCTGGCGCATGGGCGACGAGCCCGCGGGGAAAAAATAGACGCGCGCGAATTCACGCGAACGGCCCGTCCGGGCCGTTTTTTATGGGTAAGGCCAAGGCCCGTCGAACGGGTGGAATGATTTCGCGCCTGGCGCCTATAGTGATTCCAGAACGGCAGAAGTCTTTTTTCAGCATGAGGAGCATGCGCATGAGCCTTAAGGACCTCGACCCCAACATTCTCCTGATCTTGATCGGCTCCTTGTTCGTTCTGATCGGCGCGTCCGGAAAGATCTTCATCGAGAAGTTTTCGGTTGTCGTGGCGTCGGCCGGCTCGCGCATCCTCGTCGTCGTCATCGGCCTGGTCATGCTGGGGATCGGCGTCGTCGGCCCGGGCAAATTCTTCAGTGGTCAAATTGCCGGCCCGGCCGCGTCGAAACCCGTGCCGCAACCGGATTCCGCCCAGATCAGGCCGAGCTTCGACTGCGCACGCGTGACCAGCAAGGCGGAGCAGATGGTGTGCTCGTCGCAGGAACTGGCCGTTCTCGATCTCAGCGTCGCAAACGCGTACCGGGATGCCATGGCGCGCCTTCACACCGATTACGAGCGGCGACAGCTCAAGGCTGCCCAGCTCTTCTGGCTGCAGGAAGTCCGGGGCAAATGCCAGGATGCAGCGTGCTTGAAAGAAGCGTACGAGGTCAGGGAAAGGCAGTTGCGGGAGGCCAGTCACTGACATGAGAGGCCGTCCCACTGCCTCCTTGATCATCCGGGCCTGGCCCCTTTAGTTCCGTGCCTTGATTGTTCATTGAGCGCCAACATAGGCCGCGTAAGTCTGCTGGACGATCTTGCCGTCCTTGACCAGAAACGTGTCCGTTCCCAAGGGAATCAGCTCGCCGACACTCCATACGATATAACCCACCTCGCCATGCGCCTCCTGGGTGCGCATGCGAAAGATCTCGAGCGCCCGTTCGGGCAGATTGCCGAGGAAGGCTTCGAAGAAACGCCGGATTTCGTCGACGCCGCGGTAGACGCGATCCGGCGCATGCAGAACGGCGTGCTCGTCATAGTCGTCGGCGATGGCAGCGGCGCCCTGGTTGGTCATGAATGCATGAAGGTGACGGTTCATCACGCTCAGGGTCTGGTTGGTGGTGGTGTTCATGATCTTCTTCCTCACGGTTGGTGGTTGATGGAACGTGCTCAGTCGTCGAGGAGCGCTCGGAAGCGGCGCGCCCTTGACCGCCCGAACGGAATCAGCCTGGGCGTACTTCTCTGGTAAGCGCGGTAGCGCTCACCGAACTGCCGCACCAGATCCCGCTCTTCGTACAGAAGCCCGATCAGCACGTAGGCGGTCATCCCGCCGGCAAGCAGCAGGTGACTGCCGGTCATGGATGGGGTGGACCATATTCCGATCAGCACGCCGAGCTGCATCGGATGACGCACCCACCGGTAAAGCGCCGGTGCCTTGAATGCAACCGGCGTGTAGGGCAGGCCCCTGGCGTGCAGGTAGATCTGGCGCAGCCCGAACAGATCGGCATGACTGATGAGAAACGTGGTCAGCAGCACGAGCCCCCACCCGCCAAGCGCGATGCCGGTCAGCGTGCCCGCAAGCGGTCCGTCGTCGAGCTTCCACAGGTGCCCGGGCACGGGCTGCCAGAACGCGATGAGCATGCACAAGGCCAGAGTCGTTGCCACGAGATAGGTGCTGCGCTCGAGGTGCACGGGAACATGGCGCGTCAGCCAGCCCTTGAATCCCGGGCGTGCCATGATGCTGTGCTGCAGGCCGAAGCCGGCGATGAGGGCGAGGTCGACGAGCCAGGCCCATCCAGGCGAAGCCGTGCCGCCGCGGTCCACGTTGACCGGGGTCAGCACGCCCACGCTGAATCCGACGAAATAGAGCAAGGCCACGAAGCCCGCCAGATAGGCGCCCAGCCCATAGATCCAGTTCAGCAGCGTTTTCACGATGTCTCTCCTGTCAGCATTGAAGGAGTGTTCAATTTAGGGTGGGCGGCCTAGACTCTCTAGTGCGCAAACTGTAGTAAACGGCTACGCATTGCGTAGTGACCTGGAGGCGTCATGTTGAAATACGGCCAGTTTTGCCCCATCGCCAAAGCCAGCGAGGTGCTCGGTGAAAAATGGACGGTATTGATCGTGCGCGAGTTGCTGCTGGGCACGAAGCGCTTCAACGACTTTCAGCGGGCGTTGTCGCTGATCTCGCCGACGGTGCTCGCCAAGCGGCTGAAGACGCTGGAGGAGCAGGGCCTGGTGTTTCGCAAGGCCGTGGGCGGCGGACGCTCGAGCGAGTATCACCTCACCCCGGCCGGCCGCGAACTCTACCCGGTCATCGAAGAGCTGGCCGTGTGGGGCATGCGCTGGGCGCGCAAGCACATGGACGATTCGGAACTGGACGTCGAGCTGCTGATGTGGGATGTCCAGCGCCGCATCGACCGCGATGCCCTGCCGGGCGGACAGGCGGTGATTCGCTTCAGCTTTCCCGACTTGAAGCGCTATCGCGACTGGTGGGTGGTCGTCGACGAATCGGGCGCCGATCTGTGCACGAGCAACCCCGGCAAGGATATCGACCTGCACGTGGTGAGCGACCCGCGTACCCTGATCGAGGTGTGGATGGGCGATGCCACGCTCAGCGCTGCCACGTCGTCGGGCAAGCTCAAGCTGGTGGGCTCTGCACTGTACTCACGCACGATGAAGAACTGGTTCATGCTGAGCAACACGCGGGACATCATGCAGGCGCCGCATATCGCCAACCGCCAATACGATTGAGGAGTGCAACCATGAAATTCATGATGCTGATGATTCCGGCCGTGTACCAGGGCGGCAAGCCGGCGCCCGGCTTTGCGCCGGATCCGAAGAAGATGGAAGCAATGGGACGGTTCAACGAAGAAATGGGCAAGGCGATCAAGATCGAATCGCTCAACGGCCTGCATCCGCTGGCCGAGGGTGCGCGCGTATCGTTCGCCAATGGCAAGCCCGCCGTGACCGACGGACCGTCGATCGAAGCAAAAGACGTGTTGGGCGGCTACTGGCTGGTGGAAGCGCCGTCCAGGGAAGACGTGGTGAAGTGGGCGCAACGCTGCCCGGCGGACGAAGGCGACACCATCGAGATCCGGCAAGTCTTCGGGCCCGAGGATTTCGCGAAATAAGGCGCGGGCGCCGGAATAGATATGTGTTCTTGCGAGACCTGACCCCGCGGGTTCGCAAGGGGGGCCTCGTTACCCCGCACCCAGGTGCCCGACCTTGACGAAGATCGTGCACCCCTCGCGGCTGAACGGCTGGTGCCGGCTCATGTGCGGGCTGCGCAGCCAGCTGCCGGCCGGATAGCGGCCGAACTCGTCCTCGAACACGCCATCGAGCACGAGGATTTCCTCGCCGCCGAAATGCGCATGGCTCTGGAAAAACGTCTCCGGCTGCCAGCGCACCAGCGCCGTATGCTCGCCTGCATGCTCGTGCAAGGGCATCACCGCCAACCCCGGCACCAAACCGGGCAGCCATCGCATGGACGCCGTATCCAGCCGCACTACCGACGTATCTTCCGCGTCGAAAGCGAGGCGCTTGATGAACAGCACGCACCCCGTCTCACTGTGCAGGGACACATCCGACCCCGGCGGATTGCGCAGGTAGGCACCCGCCCCCCACACGCCGCGCGCATCCGTCAGCGTGCCATCGAGCACGAGGATTTCCTCACCCAGCGCGCCGCCCGGCGGGGCGAACACCGCCCCCGCCGGCGCCTGCACCAGGCTGGTCGTGCCCGTCGCCAGGCTGTCGAGCGGCTTGCAGGCGCCCTCGCCGTCCGCCGTGGCGAGCCAGGGCGCCGTCTGCGTCGCCACCACCACGCGCTCGTTCAGATCCGCATGCATGTCATTTTCACCATGATTAACAATCGCAGGGGTTATGGTGTCTGACCCCATTTATTGCTCAATCACCCACCGTAATTTCATATTCGATGTCTTGCACCATTCGTCCATAATCGGCAGTCGTGTTGTTGTATCGTCCGCCGAATTTGATCGTGTGCTTCCCCGTCTTTAGAGGCCGAATCAGTATCCAATAGCCATCAGAGGCTGACGGGTAGGCCCTGTAAGGCTTAACCGATTCCGGGACGCGTTCGAAAATATCAAAGCATTTGCTGCTGCGCGCCCGATAGCGCTTCGGGTCTTTCAACGACACACCGTCCACTTCCACGAACAAGTCGAGCGCCGTGTCATTGTTCATCGCAGCGCCCGCCTTGGCCTGATCACAGGTGTAGCCGTTGTTCGCTTCGCGCGGCCAATACGCCATATTGACCAACGGAAAGAACAAATAGGTATCCGAAGGGACCGTGCAGCTCCGTCGGATCTTGGATGAGCCAAATCCCCCTGCGAGAAACCAGACCTTGCCCTTCTGGCCGACTCCGCAATGCTCACCCGAACGATCTTGCACTGGATTGATTTCTGTCGGGCTGGACATTGCCCACTTCCACCAATCCGCCGACAACGCTTCGGCATCGCGACCTTTCAGTTTGAAACCCGGGGCCTGAAAATTGCCTGGCCCACTTGCACAAGCCAGCCCCGCTGCTGCCGCGATAACAAGAAACAGCAAAACTCGAAACATTCCCTCTCCCCTTTTTTTCCTAAATTTTCTGACAGATCAGTTCTGCCCCTATTGTTCGCCGGGCACACAATCCGAAGCTGCCCCTTTAATTCAGTTGGTTCATAAACAAATCGAGCCCGGCCCCTTTGATTCCTCGTTGTGCCCGTTTGAAACGCTGCTTGTCCCTAACTGTTCCTATTTGAGCCGAACGTAGAGATGAACGTTGGCGGAGCCATCACCAAGAGAAACTTCCTTAACCTCTAGGTAAGGCTGTTTGCGCACGAGCTCACCCAGCTTCTGGCAACCGTAGTTTCGCGGGTCAAACGCCGGGCTGTTCTTCACGATCATTGATCCAACACCGGCAAGGGCCGCCCACCCGTTGTCCCTGGCAGTCGCAGTAACTGCCGCACGGATCATTGGCTCCAGCGGCTCCGGGCCTGCATCGTCTTGGATGGGCGCCTGTTGCGGCCTCAGAATTTCTGTGTAAATGAACTTGTCACATGCGGCCACGAATGGTTGAGGTGTTTTCTTTTCCCCGAACCCATACACAGCGAGACCGGCTTCCCGAATGCGTGTAGCGAGACGCGTGAAATCACTGTCCGATGAAACCAGACAGAAGCCATGCAGGTCGCCTGCGTGGAGCAGGTCCATCGCATCGATGATGAGTGAAGCGTCGGTGGAATTCTTTCCCGTTGTATAGCTGAACTGCTGCATCGGCTGGATTGCCATTTTGTGTAGCACATCCTTCCAGCCTTTGAGGTTCGTCGTGGTCCAGTCCCCGTAGGCCCGCTTTACGCTTGCCGTGCCGTATCGCGACACTTCTGCGAGCAACTCATGGATGACAGAAGCCTGAGCGTTATCGGCATCGATAAGAACTGCAAGTTTGTCGCTGTTTGGGGACGCCATCTTCTTGTGTTTAGGTCGTAAATTTTATTGCGAACAAACCGTAGCCCATCACCGTTTGATGCAAAGGTAAAAACCGTGGTCTGTTCCCTATTGCACCTATTTCTTCGGCGGCTGCTTGGGTAGCGGTGGTGGCGGCGGTGGCGGAACTCTCGGATGGTCACTCCGATCTTTGGGGGGTAACGACGTTGTCGAGCTTTGCTGATTCTTTCTATGCATGATCACGCCTCATAAGGTAGTCAAATCGTATACACCGAAGCCAAGTCCGGCAAAGAAACAGGCAAATGAAAGCCAAGCGATTACATCAGCTAGGATGAAATAGCTCGACCGATCATTGTCCCTCGCTAGCACCTCGCCCCACTCAAGCTCATCCGCATAGAATTTCGAAATATCCATACGCCAGCCTGAAAAGAGCCAAGTCGCTCGGTAATAGGCAGTCGCATGTCCCAAACCCACAAGTACTAAACCCAACAAGAATGCCACTAGCATCCAATGGGCATGGGGAATTGGCGTTATGGTTTTGTATGCCCCCATAAAACTTAAGACTGCAACCGCACTCCCCGAATTTGTGAGCATCAGATATTTCCAGGCGGCCTCAGCCCGCCCAACGATTCTCTCTTGAAGTTGTGCCCAACGATTTTCCACATATGAAACGTAGTTGTTTCGTTGTTCACCTCCTATTTGAGAAAGTTTCATATGAGTAGTTTGTGTTGTTCCTAATTCGGTCGCTTATGCCCGGTCGTTACAAATTCTCAATCCCAGAAACAAAAGGCGCAGAGAACTGCGCCTTTTTCATCACTAAAGCCGGTCAATCCCAGCTCAATGCCCCGCCCGTCTGATACTCCGTGACGCGCGTCTCGAAGAAGTTCTTCTCCTTCTTCAGGTCGATCATCTCGGCCATCCAGGGGAAGGGGTTGGTGACGCCGGGGAAGAGCTCGTCCAGCCCGATCTGCTGGCAGCGGCGGTTGGCGATGAAGCGCAGGTATTCCTTGAACTGCGCGGAATTCAGGCCCAGCACGCCGCGCGGCATGGTGTCCTCGGCGTAGCGGAATTCGAGCTCGACGCCCTTCTGGATCAGGGTGCGGATCTCGGCCTTGAACTCGCTGGTCCAGAGGTGCGGGTTTTCCTGCTTGATGGTGTTGATGAGGTCGATGCCGAAGTTGCAGTGCATGGACTCGTCGCGCAGGATGTACTGGTACTGCTCGGCGGCGCCGGTCATCTTGTTCTGGCGGCCGAGCGCGAGGATTTGCACGAAGCCGACGTAGAAGAAGATGCCTTCCATGATGCAGGCGAAGACGATCAGCGACTTCAGCAGCTTCTGGTCGTTCTCGGGCGTGCCGGTCTTGAATTCGGGGTTGGTGAGCGTGTCGATGAAGGGGATCAGGAAATCGTCCTTGTCGCGGATGCTCTGGATCTCGTGATACGCATTGAAGATCTCCGACTCGTCGAGGCCCAGCGATTCGACGATGTACTGGTAGGCGTGGGTGTGGATCGCCTCCTCGAAGGCCTGGCGCAGCAGGTACTGGCGGCACTCGGGCGCGGTGATGTGGCGGTAGGTGCCGAGCACGATGTTGTTGGCAGCCAGCGAATCAGCGGTGACGAAGAAGCCGAGGTTGCGCTTGACGATGCGGCGCTCGTCCTCGGTCAGCGCGGTGGGGTCCTTCCACTGCGCGATGTCGCGGCTCATGTTCACTTCCTGCGGCATCCAGTGATTGGCGCAGCCGGCGAGGTATTTCTCCCACGCCCACTTGTACTTGAAGGGAACGAGCTGGTTCACGTCGGTGGCGCCGTTGATGACGCGCTTGTCGGCGGCACGGACGCGGGTCGTCGCGGCTGGCTGGGCGGCAGCAGGCGCGACGGGCGCAGCCCCGGCAGGCGCATACGCGGGCTCGGGCATGCGCGGCGCGAGTTGCGGGGCGGGCGTGAAGTCTTCTTCAAAGTTCAGCATCGTTGTTTTCTCCTTTGGTTACACCAAAGTGGGCTGGGCCCACACTGCTTATTCATCGGTTCGCGGGAGGGTTTGCCCTCTCCCCCGGCCCCTCTCCCGCAAGCGGGAGAGGGGAGTTCTGCTTTTGCCCTCTTCCGCATGTGGGAGAGGGAAGTTGAGCTTTGCCCTCTCCCCAGCCCCTCCCCCGCTTGCGGGGGAGGGGCTAAAACCCCCCCTCTGCGCCACCTCGACTGGATCGGGCCGGCGGGGGAATTCGGCGAGCACTGTCTGAGCCCGCAGGGCGAGTTGCGCAGCCGCCCCGGCGGATCGGTTCAGTCGAGGCCCGCCCCGGAGGGGTGGCGCAGCGGGGTCGCCTTTCTTTGGTTACCGGACGTCGTGCCTTGGCATGACGTCCCATCAAGCCAGCTTGGCGAGACAAAGAAAGTGACTAGCCGCCGGGCTACCCCCGGCCAACGGACCGTCGCACATCACGACCGCATCCATTGACCAGGTTCGCCTCTTCTTGGGTGCTGCTCCTCCTCCTACAACCTCGTTACTGGCAGGCCTCGCATTCCTCGAAGCCGGGGTCGCCCGGCCGCATGGTGCAGACCTTGCCTTCGATTTCCGGCACCGGCAGGTTGGCCGCCGCCGCATCGATCGCGCTCGGCGCGGCGCTCACGCCGCCGCCGACGTGCGCCGACACGGCGTTCAGCTCGCCGCCCTTGCCGGTGGATTTCTCCGCGCTGGTGGCGCCCAGCGTGCGCAGGTAGTACGTGGTCTTGAGACCGCGCAGCCACGCCAGCTTGTAGATGTCGTCGAGCTTCTTGCCGGACGCGCCCGCCATGTAGATGTTGAGGCTCTGCGCCTGGTCGATCCACTTCTGGCGGCGCGAGGCGCACTCGACCAGCCACTGCGGCTCCATCTCGAACGCGGTGGCGTAGAGCGCGCGGATGTCGGCCGGGATGCGGTCGATGCGGGCGAGGCTGCCGTCGAAATACTTGATGTCGGCGACCATGACCTCGTCCCACATGCCGAGCTTCTTCAGGTCGGCGACAAGGTACTTGTTGGCGACGGTGAATTCGCCCGAGAGGTTCGACTTCACGTAGAGGTTCTGGTAGGTCGGCTCGATCGACGCGGAGACGCCGACGATGTTGGCGATGGTCGCAGTCGGCGCGATCGCCAGGCAGTTCGAGTTGCGCATGCCGTACTGGGCGATGCGCTGGCGCAGCGCGTCCCAGTCGAGCGTGGCCGAGCTGTCGACTTCGAGGTAGCCGCCGCGCTCTTCCAGCAAAAGACGATTCGAGTCGTGCGGCAGGATGCCGCGGCTCCACAGGCTGCCCTCGTAGCTGGAGTAGCGGCCGCGCTCGGCGGCGAGCTCGGTGGACGCCCAGTAGGCGTAGTAGGCGACGGCTTCCATCGAGCGGTCGGCAAACTCGACGGCGTCGTTCGAGGCGTAGGCCACGCGCAGTTCCTGCAGCGCGTCCTGGAAGCCCATGATGCCGAGGCCGACCGGACGGTGCTTGAGGTTGGAGTTGCGCGCCTTGCCGACGGCGTAGTAGTTCACGTCGACCACGTTGTCGAGCATGCGCATCGCGGTGTGGATGGTGGTCTTGAGCTTGTCCAGATCCAGCTTGCCGTCCTTGAGGTGGTTCACCAGGTTGACCGAGCCGAGGTTGCAGACGGCGACTTCATGGTCGTTGGTGTTGAGCGTGATCTCGGTACACAGGTTGGACGAGTGCACGACGCCGACGTGCTGCTGCGGGCTGCGGATGTTGCACGGGTCCTTGAAGGTGATCCAGGGGTGGCCGGTCTCGAACAGCATCGACAGCATCTTGCGCCACAGCTGCACGGCGGGGATGCGCTTGTAGAGCTTGATCTCGCCGCGGTCGGCCTTGCGCTCGTATTCACAATACGCTTCAGCGAACTTGCGGCCGTAGAGGTCGTGCAGGTCGGGCACGTCGTTGGGCGAGAACAGCGTCCAGTCGCCGCCTTCCATCACGCGCTGCATGAACAGGTCGGGAATCCAGTTCGCGGTGTTCATGTCGTGGGTGCGGCGGCGGTCGTCGCCGGTGTTCTTCCGGAGGTCGAGGAACTCCTCGATGTCGAGGTGCCAGGTCTCGAGGTAGGCGCACACCGCGCCCTTGCGCTTGCCGCCCTGGTTCACCGCGACGGCGGTGTCGTTGACGACCTTGAGGAAGGGCACGACGCCCTGCGACTTGCCGTTGGTGCCCTTGATGCGGGCGCCCATGGCGCGCACCGGGGTCCAGTCGTTGCCGAGGCCGCCGGCGTACTTCTGCAGCATCGCGTTTTCCTTGATCGCCTGGTAGATGCCGTCGAGGTCGTCGGTGACCGTCGTCAGGTAGCAGGACGACAGCTGGCTGTGGCGGGTGCCGGAGTTGAACAGCGTCGGCGTGGACGACATGAAGTCGAAGCTCGACAGCACCTGGTAGAACTCGATCGCGCGCGCCTCGCGGTCGATCTCGTTGATCGCGAGGCCCATGGCGACGCGCATGAAGAAGGCCTGCGGCAGCTCGATGCGGGATTCCTCGATGTGCAGGAAGTAGCGGTCGTACAGGGTCTGCAGGCCGAGGTAGCCGAACTGGTAGTCGCGGCCGGCGTCGAGCAGCTTGCCGAGGCGCGCGAGGTCGTACTGGGCGAGGCGCTCGTCCAGCAGCTCGGCGTCGATGCCCTTCTTGATGAAGGCGGGGAAGTAGTCGGCGTAGCGCTCGCCCATCTGCGCCTGGGTGACGGCCTCGCCCAGCACCTCGTGGCGGATCGAGTTGAGCAGCAGGCGCGCGGTGACGTAGGAATAGGCCGGGTCCTGCTCGATCATCGAGCGGGCGGCGAGCACCAGCGCCTTTTCGACTTCGGCCATCGGCACGCCGTCGTAGAGGTCGCGGAGCACGGTGTGCATGATCGGCTCGGCCTTGACGTTGTCGCCGAGGCCGGTGCAGGCGTCGGCGACCAGCGCAGCGAGGCGCGCGGTGTCGAGCGGCTTCTTCTGGCCGTCCTCGACCACGTGCAGCGTCGCTTCGGGCACGCCGGCGGCCTTCTGGGCGGCACGCTCCTGCGCGCGCTTCTCGCGGTAGAGCACGTAGGCGCGGGCGACTTCGTGCTCGCCCGAGCGCATCAGCGCGAGCTCGACCTGGTCCTGCACGTCCTCGATGTGGAAGGTGCCGCCATTGGGCTGGCGCCGCATCAGCGCGTTGACCACCTGGCCGGTGATGCTCTCGACCAGTTCGCGGATGCGCGCCGAGGCCGCGGCCTGCCCGCCCTGCACCGCGATGAAGGCCTTGGTCACGGCGATGGCGATCTTGTTCGGCGCGAAGCCGACCACTGCGCCGTTGCGGCGGATGATCTTGTAGTCGGCGTAGCGCGTGTCGATCACCGCCGCGTCGGCAGCTTCGAGGGGCGGAAGAGGGGGGGCAGCAACGGTTTCGGTGGCGACATTCAGCATCGATGGGGCTCCTTGGTGGGTGTTCGTGGATCGGGCGCCGGCCGGTGTTCACACCTTATGCACAGCTTGCCCAACCCCCGCCAACAGGTTTATTCACAACATATTGTGGTCTTGGCGCGGGCCGGATACAAATTCTAGGTGGCACACCTGGCATGTCAACCCGGTTCCGAAATGTTCGGGAATTTTTTCTCACAGCCGGAAAAATCCCGCGGCAAATCAAGGTCGTCAGGCGGGTCCATGCCCAAATTTTGAACAGCCCCCCGCAGCCGCGCGGCCTGGCAGGCCGAAACGCCCCCGCCAGCCCCATGAATGCGTCGACGATTCAGATTATTAGTAAAAACAGATATTTGGCGGGCTGCGCAAACTCTGCTGAAACTTTGCGCGCCGCCCCGTCCGGCGCCGGCCGCCGCCATGCCCATGCGATGGACAGGGGCAACTTTGGTTATGATTGGGGCAAACGACACCAACCCGGGCCCACCGGAAACCGCCATGCGCCACACTGCCGTCCTGCTGATCTCCTGTCCCGACCAGAAGGGACTGGTCGCCGCCATCGCCGACTTCCTGCTGGCGCACGACGCCAACATCCTGCACGCCGACCAGCACCAGGACGCCGAGCTGAAGCTGTTCCTGATGCGGGTGGAATGGGACCTGGCCGGCTTCGACCTCGACCTGGCCGACTTCGGCGCCGCCTTCGCGCCGATCGCCGAGCGCTTCGGGATGAGCTGGCGGCTCGCCGAATCGAGCCGCAAGCCGCGCATGGCGGTGTTCGTCTCCAAGTTCGACCACTGCCTGGCCGACCTCCTGTACCGCTACCAGAGCGGCGAACTGCACTGCGAGCTGCCGATCATCCTCAGCAACCACGAGGACACGCGCTGGCTGGCCGAGGCCTACCGGGTGCCCTACCAGCACCTGGCGGTCAGCAAGGACACCAAGCACGAGGCGGAGCAGGTGCAGCTGGCGATCCTGCGCAACCAGAAGATCGATTTCATCGTGCTGGCGCGCTACATGCAGGTGCTGTCGCCGGAATTCATCCGCCACTACCCCAACCGCATCCTCAACATCCACCACTCCTTCCTGCCGGCGTTCCACGGCGCCAAGCCCTACCACCGGGCGTTCGAGCGCGGCGTCAAGCTGATCGGCGCGACCGCGCACTACGTCACCGAGACGCTCGACGACGGCCCGATCATCGAGCAGGACGTGGCGCGCATCTCGCACCGCGACAGCCTCGACGACCTGATCAAGAAGGGCGCCGACCTCGAGAAGGTGGTGCTGTCGCGCGCGGTAAAATGGCACCTCGACAACCGGGTGCTGGTCTACGCCAACAAGACCGTCGTGTTCGACTGACCCCCGCCGCCTGCGCCCGCCCCCGGCCCGCGCGGGCGGGATCGGTTTCCTCCCTTTTTCGCAGGCCCCTATCGATGACCGAGATTCTTGTCCTCTACTACAGCGTCGGCGGCAGCGTGCGCGACATGGCGCACCTCGTCGCGCGCGGCGTCAACCAGGTCGCTGGCGCATCCGCGCGGCTGCGCACGGTCCCCCCGGTGGCGCCGCGCACCCAGGTGGCCGAGCCGCCGGTGCCCGACACCGGTGCCCCCTACGCCGAACTCGCCGACCTCGAGCAGTGCGCCGGTCTCGCGCTCGGCTCGCCGACCCGCTTCGGCAACATGGCCGCGGCGCTGAAGTATTTCCTCGACGGCACCGGCGCGCTGTGGGCGAAAGGCACGCTCGTCGGCAAGCCCGCCGCGGTGTTCACCTCGACCGCCAGCCTGCACGGCGGCCAGGAGACGACGCTGACGAGCATGATGCTGCCGCTGCTGCACCACGGCATGCTGATCCTCGGCCTGCCCTACACGCTGCCCGAGGTCAACGACACCGCCAGCGGCGGCACGCCCTACGGCGCCAGCCACTGGGCCGGCCCCGCCGACGACCGCCCGCTTACCGACGCCGAGCGCACGCTGTGCATCGCGCTCGGCAAGCGGCTCGCCGAAACCGCGGTGAAGCTCGCATGAAAACCCTGCAATACATCGCGAGCGCGAGCCTGATCGCGCTGATCTTCCTCTGCGTGGCCTGGGAGCTGTGGCTGGCGCCGCTGCGCCCCGGCGGCTCGTGGCTGGTGCTGAAGGCCCTGCCCTTGCTGGCGCCGCTGATGGGCATCCTGAAGGGACGCCGCTATACCTACCAATGGGCGCCGATGCTGGTGCTCGCCTACTTCACCGAAGGGGTGGCGCGCGCCTGGTCGGACAAGGGCGCATCGGCGTGGCTCGCCGGCGGCGAGGTCGCGCTGTCGGTGGTGTTCTTCTTCGCCGCGATCTACTACGCGAAGTTCAGCGCGCCGTCGCGCCAGGCCTGACGCGCCGCCCCCTCATGCGGGGGCGCGGCGGCTGTGGGCGCTGACGATCAGCACGCCGGCGAGCACGAGCGCCGAGCCGGCGATCTGTACCGACGACAGCCGTTCGTGCAGGAACGCGTACGCCATGACCAGCGTGGCGATCGGCCCGACGGAACCGATCAGCGACGTGCTGCCGGAACCGATGCGGCGGATGGCGTGCGACAGCAGGAACACCGGCAGCAGCGTGGAAAAGACCGCCATCGCCAGTGCGAGTCCGTAGACCCGCCCCGGCACGTCGAGCGCGCCGAGCGGATGGGTGGCGGCGAACTGCAGCAGGCTGGCGGCGGTCGCCACGATCATCGCGTAGGCGGTGAAGCGCGCCGCGCCGATCCGCGCGATCGCGTGGCCCGCGCCGACCAGGTAGACCGAATAGGACACGGTGCTTGCGAACACCAGCGAGGCCCCCAGCACGGCCCCGTGCGGCATCGCTCCCGCGTCGTGGACGAAGGCCAGCGCGATCCCCGCATAGCAGACCGCCATCGCCGCGATGACCGGCCGCGCGATGGCACGCCGCGTGAGCAGCGCCGACAGGATCACCGTCAGCGTCGGGTAGAGGAACAGGATGAGCCGTTCCAGGCCTGCCGAGACGTACTGCAGCCCGAGGAAGTCGAGAAAGCTCGACAGGTAGTAGCCGATCAGACCCAGGACGAGCACGAGCATCCGGTCGCGCGTGCCGAGCGGCTCGGCATGCTGGCGCCGGGCCCACAGCGCCACGCCGATGAAGAACGGCACCGAGAACGCCATCCGCAGGGCGAGCAGCGTCGCCGCATCGACACGGTCGAGGTAGGCTAGCTTGACGAGGATGGCCTTGGCCGAAAAGCCGACCGCCGCGAGCAGCGCGAAGAGGATGCCGACGAGCGCATCCTGATTGAACAAGCCGGTTTGTTGTGCCTGGTTTGCCATGAGCGAAGACCCTTGTATGGCGCTACGGCGGGTCGTCGGCAAACGGGAGGCGATGCGGTCAGACCCGCAGTGCCCCGTGATGAAAAATCAGGTTAAAAGAGGAGCGGACTGCGGCAAGGGGGCGTCCCCCACCACAGTCGTTTGGCGAAGCAGCGTGTGAAAGCGATGGCGTGTTGCGCGTTCATAAGCTCGGAGCCTACCAGACATTCAGGTCTGGTCAACCGGACCTTGGCCCACTCATTCCGGCGCATCCGGCACCCCGACGGGCGCCGGATGCCAGCCGGCTCACACCTGCGGGTGCGCGCGCTCGCGCTTGCTGTGCAGCTTGTTGAGCGCGTGCAGGTAGGCCTTGGCGGAGGCGACGACGATGTCGGTGTCGGCGCCCTGCCCGTTCACCACGCGCCCGTCGTGCGCCAGCCGCACGGTCACTTCGCCCTGGGCGTCGGTGCCGCTGGTGATGTTGTTGACCGAGTACAGCAGCAGGTTGGCGCCGCTGTTGACCTCGGACTCGAGCGCCTTGAAGGCGGCGTCGACCGGACCCGAACCCACGCCCACGGCCTGCTTCTCGACGCCCTCGTCGGTGAACACCATCCGGGCGCGCGGCACCTCGCCGGTCTCGGAGCAGACCTTCAGCGACACCAGCTTGTAGCGCTCGTGCTCGGCGGCGTAGCCCTCGTCGGAGACCAGCGCCTGCAGGTCCTCGTCGAAGATCTCGCGCTTCTTGTCGGCGAGGTCCTTGAAGCGGGCGAACGCGGTGTTGAGCGCTTCCTCGGTCTCAAGCACGATGCCGAGCTCGGCGAGCTTGCTCTTGAACGCGGCGCGCCCGGAGAGCTTGCCCAGGGTGAGACGGTTGGCGTTCCAGCCGACGTCTTCGGCCCGCATGATTTCGTAGGTCTCGCGGTGCTTCAGCACGCCGTCCTGGTGGATGCCGGACTCGTGGGCGAAGGCGTTGGCGCCGACGATGGCCTTGTTCGGCTGCACCGGGTAGCCGGTGATGGTCGAGACGAGCTTGGACGCCGGCACGATCTGCGTGGCGTCGATGCGGGTGTCGCAGTGGAACACGTCCTTGCGCGTGCGCACCGCCATCACGATTTCCTCGAGCGAGGCGTTGCCGGCGCGCTCGCCGAGGCCATTGATGGTGCACTCGACCTGGCGCGCGCCGTTCATCACCGCGGCGAGCGAATTGGCGACCGCCATGCCGAGGTCGTTGTGGCAGTGGGTCGACCAGATCACCTTGCCCGAACCGGGTACGCGCTCGATGAGCGCCTTCATGCGCTCGCCCCACAGCGCGGGGATCGAGTAGCCGACAGTGTCGGGCACGTTGATGGTCCTGGCGCCGGCCTTGATCACCTCGTCGAAGATGCGCACCAGGAAATCCATGTCGGAGCGCACCGCGTCCTCGGCGGAGAACTCGACGTCGTCGGTGTATTCGAGCGCCAGCTTCACTGCCTTGACCGCGGCCTCGACGACCTGGTCGGGCTGCATGCGCAGCTTCTTCTCCATGTGGATCGGGCTGGTGGCGATGAAGGTGTGGATGCGGCCGGACTTCGCCGGCGCGATGGCGCCGCCGGCGGCGCGGATGTCGCGCTCGTTGGCGCGCGCCAGCGAGCAGATCGTCGATTCCTGGATCGCCTCGGCGATGGCCTTGATCGCCTCGGCGTCGCCGGGGCTGGCGGCGGCGAAGCCGGCCTCGATGATGTCGACGCCGAGCTTCTCGAGCTGGCGTGCGATGCGCAGCTTCTCGTCCCGGGTCATCGAGGCGCCGGGGCTCTGCTCGCCGTCGCGCAAGGTGGTGTCGAAAATGTACAAACGGTCGTTCATGGTGGGCTCCATGGTGGGTCGGCGGCGCCTTCAGGGCGCGCGATGCCGACGCATTATATCGGTCTGCCGCAAGCGGCTCGCGGCGCGGGGGTACTGCTCGGGGGGAGGGGGGTCAGTGTGCGCGCGCGACGCGCAGCAGCAGGCTGCCGAACAGGAGGCTCGACAGGCAGAGGAGGAAGGAGGGCTGCGACCAATTAGACATGGTCTAAATTCTATCTATTTTCCTTCGTCCCGCAAGGGGGTGGCCGGAGCCGGCACCTTCCTGCGCCGCACACGCCGTTGCAGCGCGTCGACGTAGCCGGAAAGCCCGTAGAGCAGGAAGGCGCCGAACAGCACCTCCGGCGGGCTGGTCGAGACGAGGATGAACACCAGCACCACGAGCAGCACGACGAAGAACGGCACGCTCTTCCTGAGGTTGATCTCCTTGCCGCTGTAGTAGCGCAGGTTGCTCACCATGGTGAGCCCGCCGAACAGCGCGATCGCCGCCGCCAGCCAGCGCACGTCGTGGCCGTCGACGCCGTACGACACCATGACCCATACGAAGCCCGCGACGAGCGCGGCGGCCGAGGGGCTCGGCAGGCCCTGGAAGAAGCGCTTGTCGGTGACGACGTCGATCTGCGTGTTGAAGCGCGCCAGCCGCAGCGCGGCGCCGGAACAGTAGACGAAGGCCGCGATCCAGCCGAACTTGCCGAGGTCCTGCAGCGCGAACTCGTAGATCACCAGCGCCGGCGCGACACCGAACGAGACCATGTCGGAGAGGCTGTCGTACTCGGCGCCGAACGCGCTCTGCGTATGCGTCATGCGCGCGACGCGGCCGTCGAGTCCGTCGAGCACCATGGCGATGAAGATCGCCACCGCCGACAGCTCGAAGCGCCCGTTCATCGCCTGCACGACGGCGTAGAAGCCCGCGAACAGCGCACCGGTGGTGAACAGGTTGGGCAGCAGGTAGATGCCGCGATCGCGCATCCGCGAGCGCTTCGATTCGGTCTTGCGGTGATGGAAGTCCAGCATGGCGCGTCTAGGCCGTGTCAACACCCGTTACCAGCGAGCCAGTATGGTACGCCCGCCGCTGACCTTCTGGCCAATCGAGACTTCCGGCCGCGCGGTCGTCGGCAGGTAGACGTCGACGCGCGAGCCGAAGCGGATGAAGCCGTAGCGCTGGCCGCGCGTGAGCGCGTCGCCCGTGCGCACGTAGCACAGGATGCGGCGCGCGATCAGGCCGGCGATCTGCACGCACGTAACGTCGCCGCGCGGCGTGGCGATATGGAGGGCGTTGCGCTCGTTCTCGGTGGAGGCCTTGTCGAGATCGGCGTTGACGAAGCTGCCGGGCGTGTACCACACGCCCTTCACTTGGCCGTCGACCGGGCTCTTGTTCGAATGCACGTTGAACACGTTCATGAACACGCTGATCTTCAGCGCATCGCGCTTCAGGTATTCGTCGCGGACTTTCTCGACCGCGACGATGCGGCCGTCGGCCGGCGCGATCACCGCGTCCGCATCGGCGGGCGGCACGCGCGCCGGGTCGCGGAAGAACTGCAGCGCAAACAGCGCCCAGATCCAGAACGGGATCGACCACCAGCCGACGAGCCAGGTTGCGACGAGCGCGGCCGCGAACGCGGCCAGGAGAACCAGCCAGCCTTCGCGGGCGATGAGGGGGTGTGTCATAAATTCGGTGAGCAGGGAGGCGAAAGGGGTGAGGCGCAGGGACGCGCGCCCCCGCAGACCTCACCCCTGTCCGTGAGCCGATCAGTTCTTCGACTGGTCGACCAGCTTGTTGGCCTTGATCCAGGGCATCATGTCGCGCAGCTTGGCGCCGGTCACCTCGATCGAATGCTCGGCATTGAGGCGGCGGCGGGCGGTCATCGACGGGTAGTTGGTCTTGCCTTCCTGGATGAACATCTTGGCGTATTCGCCGGTCTGGATGCGCTTCAGGGCGGCGCGCATGGCGGCGCGCGACTGCTCGTTGATGACCTCGGGGCCGGTGACGTACTCGCCATACTCGGCGTTGTTCGAGATCGAGTAGTTCATGTTGGCGATGCCGCCCTCGTACATCAGGTCGACGATCAGCTTCAGCTCGTGCAGGCACTCGAAGTAGGCCATCTCGGGGGCGTAGCCGGCCTCGGTCAGCGTCTCGAAGCCCATCTTCACCAGCTCGACGGCGCCGCCGCACAGCACGGCCTGCTCGCCGAACAGGTCGGTCTCGGTCTCCTCGCGGAAGGAGGTCTCGATCACGCCGCCCTTGGTGCCGCCGTTGGCGCAGGCGTAGGCCAGCGCGATGTCACGCGCCTTCTTCGACTTGTCCTGGTAGATCGCGATCAGCGAGGGCACGCCGCCGCCACGCTTGTACTCGGAGCGAACGGTATGGCCGGGGCCCTTGGGCGCGACCATGATCACGTCGAGGTCGGCGCGCGGCACGATCTGGTTGTAGTGGATGTTGAAGCCGTGGGCGAAGGCGAGCGTGGCGCCCTTCTTGATGTTCGGCTCGATCTCGCCGTAGTAGACGCCCGGCTGCTGCTCGTCCGGCACCAGGATCATGACGACGTCGGCGTCCTTCACGGCCGCGCCGACTTCCTTCACGGTGAGGCCGGCCTTCTTGGCCTTGTCCCACGAGGCGCCGCCCTTGCGCAGGCCGACGGTGACCTTCACGCCGGAATCGGTCAGGTTGGCGGCGTGGGCGTGGCCCTGCGAGCCGTAGCCGACGATGGTGACCTTCTTCTTCTTGATGAGGGAGAGGTCGGCGTCCTTGTCGTAATAAACTTTCATGGCAGTTCCTAGTGTGAAAATCAGGCTTTGAGACTGCGCTCGCCGCGGCCGATGCCGGACGCGCCCGTGCGCACGGTTTCGATGATGAAGGCGGGGTCGATCGCCTCCAGGAAGGCATCGAGCTTGGAACCGGTGCCGGTCAGCTCGATGGTGTAGGTGGCGTCGGTGACGTCGATGATGCGGCCGCGGAAGATGTCGGCGGTGCGCTTCATCTCCTCGCGCCCGGAACCGACCGCCTTCACCTTGACCAGCATGAGCTCGCGCTCGATGTGGCGGCCTTCGGTGAGGTCCATCACCTTGATCACGTCGACCAGCTTGTTGAGCTGCTTGGTGATCTGCTCGATGATGTCCTCGGAGCCGACGGTGACGATGGTCATGCGCGACAGCGTCGCGTCCTCGGTCGGCGCCACGGTGAGCGACTCGATGTTGTAGGCACGCGCGGAAAACAGCCCGGCGACGCGCGACAGCGCGCCGGCCTCGTTTTCCATCAGCAGCGAAATGATGTGGCGGTGATTGTTGTTGCTCATCACAGCTCCTCCGCGAGGATCATCTCGGACAGGCCCTTGCCGCCCTCGACCATCGGGAAGACGTTCTCGGTCTGGTCGGTCTGGAAGTCCATGAACACCAGCCGCTCCTTGAGCGCGGGGGAGAACGCCTCCTTCAGCGCGCCCTCGACGTCCTCGGGCTTGTCGATGCGCATGCCGATGTGGCCGTACGACTCGGCCATCTTCACGAAGTCGGGCAGCGATTCCATGTAGGACTCGGCGTAGCGGCTGCCGTAGAAGAACTCCTGCCACTGCCGCACCATGCCCATGTAGCGGTTGTTGAGCATGACGACCTTGACCGGGATGCGGTACTGTTTGCAGGTCGACAGCTCCTGGATGTTCATCTGGATGCTCGACTCGCCGGTGATGCAGGCGACCTGCGCCTCGGGGTGCGCGAGCTGCACGCCCATCGCGTACGGCAGGCCGACGCCCATGGTGCCGAGGCCGCCGGAATTGATCCAGCGGCGCGGCTGGTCGAACTTGTAGTACTGCGCCGCCCACATCTGGTGCTGGCCGACGTCGGAGGTGACGAAGGCGTCGCCCTTGGTCACTTCCCACAGCTTCTCGACCACATACTGCGGCTTGATGATGGCGCTCTGCCTGTTGTACTTGAGACAGTTCTTCGAGCGCCACAGCTCGATCTGGGTCCACCAGGCGTTGAGCGCGGCGGTGTCGGGCCTGTCCTTGGCCTGCTTCAGCAGCGCCAGCATCTCGCTCAGGACGTTCGTGACGTCGCCGACGATGGGCACGTCGACCTTGACGCGCTTGGAGATCGACGAGGGGTCGATGTCGACATGGATGATGCGGCGCTGCTCGCGCGCGAAATGCGCCGGGTTGCCGATCACGCGGTCATCGAAACGCGCGCCGACGGCCAGCAGCACGTCGCAATGCTGCATCGCCATGTTGGCTTCGTAGGTGCCGTGCATGCCGAGCATGCCGAGGTTCTGCCGGTCGGTCGCGGGATAGCCGCCCAGCCCCATCAGCGTGTTGGTGACGGGAAAGCCCAGCATGCGGGTGAGTTCGGTCAGCACACCGGCGGCATCGCCGAGCACCACGCCGCCGCCGGCGTAGATCATCGGCCGCTTGGCCTCGAGCAGCATCTGGACGGCGCGCTTCAACTGGCCGCTGTGCCCCTTCACCACCGGGTTGTACGAGCGCATCTCGACGGTCGCCGGATATTCGAAGTCGGTCACGTGGTAGGTGACGTCCTTGGGTACGTCGACCACCACCGGTCCCGGACGGCCGGTGGCGGCGATGTGGAAGGCCTTCTTCATCGTCGCGGCGAGGTCCTTGACGTCCTTGACGAGGAAGTTGTGCTTGACGCAGGGGCGCGTGATGCCGACGGTGTCGACTTCCTGGAAGGCGTCCAGGCCGATCGCCGGGGTCGGCACCTGGCCCGTGACGACGACGATGGGCACCGAGTCCATGTAGGCGGTCGCGATGCCGGTCACGGCGTTGGTCGCGCCCGGACCCGAGGTCACCAGCGCCACGCCGACGCGGCCGGTGGCGCGCGCATAGGCGTCGGCGGCATGCACCGCGGCCTGCTCGTGGCGCACCAGCACGTGCTTGAACTTGTTCTGCTTGAAGATTTCGTCGTAGATGTTGAGCACGGCCCCGCCGGGATAGCCGAACACGAACTCGACCCCCTCTTCGGCCAGGCAACGTACGACGATCTCGGCGCCGGTGGCTTCCATAAACTGGCAAAAAATCAATTCGTTGGTGAACCCGTGAGGGTAATCGTTTTGCCACGTGGCGGTCAAGAAATCGCCCCATGGCAACGAAATGCGCCGGGGACGCCGCGACCGCAACAAAAAACCCCTCCTGGCGGAGGGGTCCGGATCGTGCGTCAGGCGCCGGGCGGGCGAGCCGTCACCGGCGCCGGCTCATTCGTGCGCGGCCTCGCGCAGCGCCTGCATGATCTCGTTGAGCGAGCCCTTCGCGTTCTCGAACATGCAGACCATGTTGCCGGCGCTGCACACCGTCATCGTGTCGCCCTGCACGATCCACCCCTGCGAGGGCGACCAGCCGCGCATCTGCGAAAACAGCGAAAGCAGATCGGTGTTGCCGGAGACCATGCGGCGATACCACTGGGCGAACTTCGCCAGGCGCGCCATGAGGTCGGCCGGCAGCAGGCCCTCGGCATCCATGATCACGCCGTCGTCACGAAAGCGGCATACGGCCGTCACGCCGTCGAGCACCAGAATTTTCTTGAGTGGCATACGCGCTCCTCAGGCCGACTGCAGGGCGTTGAAGGTGGCCTCGTAATTGGCGTCACGGTTCTTGACGACGACGCCGGCGTTGCCGTTGACCACGACCGACCATTCGAGCCCCACCACCGAGAAACCCTTGAGCGGCTGGAAGCCGCTCTGGCCCGTGAGCGCTTCCCAGCCGCGCGCCTCCATCGCCGCGATCGCCTGGTTGGCGACGCACGAGCGCGTCAGCAGGTCGAGCACCTGCGGCGTCAGTTCGGTCCCTTCGCGCAGCATGTGCGCCTGCAACTCCCCTCGATCCGTATAGGTGAACGCCGCGAGCGTGCCCGGCAAGTCCATCAGCTTCTGCAGATCCATCTCTCTCTCCCCCTGGTAATGATTGGTGTCAGGACTCAGTACAGCGCTTCCTTGGTGTCGCCTCCAAGCCGGGCATACAGATTGGCGAGCAAATCGTCCTGCACGTCGCCGACCTTGGCGCGCATGATGGTCATGACGTCGTTCAGCAGTTCGTCACGATTCTCGATGAAGGAAAAATAATTGCCGACCGCGCACACCGTCACCTTGTCGCCGCGCACGATCCAGCCCTGCACGGGCCGGCAGCCGCAGTTCTCGGCGAAGGAATCGAAGATCTCGGACTGCATGTTGACCGACAGGGTATTGGCGCGGCAGAGGATCGACGCCATGCGCGCGAATTCGTCGGTCAAGGCGCCCTGGTAGGAGAAGCGGTCGCCCCGGTACGCATATTCGCCGGCTGCAATAACACCAGGAATGGCCATGAGTTGCTTTACGATGTGCATCGAGCCCCCTCCTTGATCTTGATTTTGATTTTGTATGCGGTGCGCTGTGGCAAAGTGTCGCACCGTTTTCAATATAGAACCACCATGCAAGACAAAGCAATAGGCCTCCAGTCGGCCTCTTTCCTGACGCGAATCGCCTCGATGGTGTACGAGCTGCTGCTGGTCGCGGCCGTCCTGTTCGTCGCCACGCTGCCCTTTCTCTACCTCGTCGGCAGCGCCGAGAGCGGGTGGCGCCACCTGGTCTTCCAGCTGTACCTGACCGGCGTGCTGTTCGCCTACTTCAGCGCCTTCTGGATGCGCAGCGGCCAGACGCTCGCGATGAAGACGTGGCGCATCCGGCTGGTGTGCCGGGACGGCGGCCCCGTCACCCTGACGCGGTCGGCGCTGCGCTTCGCCGTCGCCCTGGCGGGCCTGCTGCTGGGCGGCGTCGGTTTCTGGTGGGGGCTGTTCGACCGCGACCGCCAGTTCCTGCACGACCGCATCGCCGGCACCCGGCTGGTGCGCGTCCCGCGCAAGGCCTGAGGCATGACCTGGCGCGAGCATCTGGAGGCGCGCCTGCAGGCAAGCCGGCCCGCCCGCGTCTGCGCACTGGACGCGGCCGCCCGCGCGTTGGCCGCCGTGGCGCTGCCGGGGGTCGCCATCGACGACGCCGCGACAGCGCCGGCGCCCTGCGCCCTGGCACTCGGCGTCGATGCGCTGGACGGCCTCGACGCGGCGCAGGCCGAGCAGCTGCTGAGCCGCGTCCGCCTCTATACCGCACCACACGTCCTGGTCGTCGCGCGGCCGGGCTGCGCGCTCGACGAAGCCGCCTTCCGCGCGCTCGGCTTCACGCTGGCCGCGACCGACGCGGCCGGCGTGCGCGTGCACGAGTACGACATCGAGACCTACAAGAGCGTGCCGGACTGGCTCAATTCCCGCTTCTGGGCGCACCCCGAGCGCTGGGAACCCTGAGGCCGACGGCGATTCCAACCGCCAGCGCGCCGCATCGCGCAAGCGCCCCCCTTGCGGTACACTGGCCTTCACCGCGCCACGCCCGACCATCATGACTTTCGTCCCCCACAACGCCCTTGAAGAACAGCTCGCCGCCGTGCACGCCGGCACGCTCGATCCCGAGACCTTCGTGCTGGGCCTGCTCGACCAGCAGCTGTTCATGCCGGTGCGCGACGAAAAGGACGCCATCCAGGGCTTCCAGCGCTCGACCCAGGCCGAGCCGCTGATCATCGAGGACGAGGACGGCGAGCGCGTGCTGGTGATGTTCACCAGCCCGGAACGCGCCAAGCCGATCGTCGCGCAGTTCCCCGGCTTTTCCGGCGGCCTCCTCACCGAGTTTTCCTGGCTGCTGCGCCGCCTCGGCGGCGGCGTGCCGATCGCGCTGAATCCGGGCTGGGACGTCGGCATGGATTTCGATGCCGAGACGGTCGCCCAGCTGATCGCGCAGCTGCCGCCCGAACACGCGGCCTGACGCCGCCGAGCCTCGATGCTTCCCAAGCGCGCCCTCGCCGCCTTCCGCTCCGCCCTCGGCGCCGATCGCGTGTTCGACGACGCCGCCACGCGCGCGCTCTACGCGAGCGACGAGACGCCGCGCCGTGTCGATCCCGACGCCGTGCTGTTCCCCGCCTCCCACGACCAGGTCGCCGCGCTGATGCGCGTCGCGTTCGAACACCGCGTCGCGGTGACGCCGCGCGGGGCGGGTTCCGGCAACGTCGGCGGCGCGCTGCCCGCCCCCGGCAGCGTCGTCGTCAGCTTCGAATGCATGCGGCGGGTGCTCGAGTTCAACCCCGTCGACCGCCTCGTCGTCGTCGAGCCCGGCGTCGTCACCCGCGACATCGACCACCTCGCGCGCGAGGCCGGCCTTTTCTATCCGCCCGATCCCGGCAGCGGCGACTACTGCCGCATCGGCGGCAACCTCGCGATGAATGCCGCAGGTCCGCGCGCCGTCAAGTACGGCGTGACGCGCGACTACGCCCTCGGCCTGCGCGCCGTGACCGGCCGCGGCGAGGAAATCCGCACCGGCTGCCGCACCACCAAGGGCGTCACCGGCTACGATCTCACCCGCCTGCTGGTCGGCTCCGGCGGCACGCTTGCGCTGATCACGGAAGCGACCCTGAAGCTGCTGCCCGCACCGGAGAGCGTCGCAACCCTGCGCGTGTGCTTCGCCGACACCCGCACGGCACTCGATGCCGTCGCCCGCGTCATGCGCCAGGCCGTCATGCCGAGCGCACTCGAATTCATGGATCAGCGCGCCATCGACGCCATCCGGCCGACCGGCACGGCCGACGACCTGCCGGTGGGAACGCGGGCGCTGCTGATGGTCGAGGCCGACGGCACCGCTGCCGAGCTGCCGCGCCAGATCGCGGCCCTCGAAGCCGCGCTCGACGGCCCCGGCCTGCTCGAGGCGAAGAGCGGCTTCGAGCGTGACGCCATCGCGCGCCTGTGGGCCGCGCGCAAGTCGCTGTCGCACGCGGTCAAGCAGATCGCGCCGCTGAAGATCAACGAGGACGTCGTCGTCCCGGTCTCCCGGCTGGCCGACTTCGTCGATTTCCTCGACCACACCGCGCGTGCACAGCGGCTCGCCGTCGTCTCGTTCGGGCATGCCGGCAACGGCAACCTGCACGTCAACCTGATGGTGCATCCCGACGACGCCGACGAAATGGCGCGCGCGCAGCGCGCGCTCGAAGCGATCATGCAGCAGGTGCTCGCGCTCGGCGGAACGCTGTCGGGCGAGCACGGCATCGGCACCGAGAAGCGCCGCTTCGTGCCGCAGGAAATCGACGCCGTCACGCTCGAGCTGATGCGCGCGATCAAGCGTCAATTCGACCCGCACGGACTCCTCAACCCCGGCAAGATTTTTCCCGACTAAAAATTGCCGGGAAGGCTTTACAAGCTCGAAAGCCATCTATAGAATGCGCGGCTTCGTTGGGGGTATAGCTCAGCTGGGAGAGCGCTTGCATGGCATGCAAGAGGTCAGCGGTTCGATCCCGCTTACCTCCACCAACTAACTGGAAGTACGATGCACAAACTGGGCGTCATCACCACCTTGGCGGGGTTGATCCTGAGTGTCGTCGGACTGGTTGTTGGATTCTGGGAAATGCTGCGTAGCAGCGGGAACAGCATGGCTTGGCTGTCGCTGGTCCCCCTGGGATTCGTCGGCCTGATGGTCGGCGTTACCCTGACACAGCTTTTCACGAAGCGATAGCGACGCAAGTCGATTGAGTTGACGGGTCAAACCGTCGTCCGGGTCCCCATCGTCTAGAGGCCTAGGACACCGCCCTTTCACGGCGATAACCGGGGTTCGAATCCCCGTGGGGACGCCACCTTACTCCCCGTAAGGTGCATGAAAATCCAGCCCGTTCCGGGTTGCGATTCCAAATACGTATCCGATCAAGGCGAAACAGGCAACGGGCCGCGATGCCTGGCTTTCGTTCGTGCGTTGTGCGCGAGGCGGCGCCGATCGCGCCGGTAGACGGCAACCCGCATTGCATCGGGCAACGAGATGAAGCGTGGTGCCGGGTGGCGCCCCGAAGACGAATCGAACGTCCGACCTACCCCTTAGGAGGGGGTTGCTCTATCCACTGAGCTACCGGGGCGTGGCGCGCATTCTACCGAATGCCGCACCGATTCACGAGTGATCGTTCCTCGACGCCGCACGCCGTCTATGATGGTGTTCAGGAGACCTTCATGGCGAAAATCATAATGGGAGGGCTGGCGATCCTGCTCGTGGCAGCGAGCGCCGCCATGTGGATGCTGCGGCCGGGATCGCAGCGGCCGGAAGGCAGCGCTGCACCGGACTTCGCGCTGCCGGACCAGGCCGGGCGCATCCACCGGCTGCGCGACTATGCCGGACGTTGGCTGGTGCTGTATTTCTATCCCAGGGACGACACGCCCGGATGCACCCGCGAGGCGTGCCGTTTCCGCGATGACATCGGCACCCTGGGATCGCTCCACGCGGCACTGGTCGGCGTCAGCGTCGACGATTCGCGCTCGCACGCCGCGTTCGCCCGCAAGTACGCGCTGCCCTTCCCCCTGCTGTCCGACCCGGACGGGCGGACCGCCGCCGCGTATGGAAGCCTGCTGAATCTAGGATTGATCCGCTTCGCACGACGCCATACGTTCATCGTCGCACCCGACGGGCGTATCGCGGCCCGCTTCGATCGCGTCGACCCGGCCCGGCACGCTGGGGAAGTCGCTGCCGTGCTGCGCCGCCTGCAAGGCGCCGCGACGGCTCAACTTCGGCCTTAAGTCGACCGTATACATGACTGTTGCCCCGCAGGAGCGCCATCTGATGCACAGGGGACTTTCGTTTCTCAGTGGAGTCGCGTTTGTTGCGCTGATCGCGCTGATCTGCGGCCTGCTGTTCAACAGCCTGTACCAGCTCCGCGCACTCGGCGAGCAACTCAACATCGTGGTCGAGCACCACAACCGCAAGATCGACCTCATCACCCAGACCCAGGTGGCCGCGCATATCCGCGCCGACAGTCTCTATCGCATGGTGCTGGCCGACGACCCGTTCGAACGCGACCCCCATTTCCTGGAGTTCAACCGCGCCGCCTTCCTGGTCGGCCAAGGCCGCAACGCCCTGCGGGCGCTCGGGTTGACGCCCGCCGAGCAGCGCGATTTCGACGCCCAGACGCAGCTGGTGAGTCACATTCAGGCCGTCCAGGAACACGTGGTCGACCTCCTGTACGACGGCCACCGGACGCAAGCCCGGGAGGCACTCGCGCGCGACGCGATCCCGCTGCAGGAAGCATTCAACGCGCAGCTGGCCGACATGCGCAACGCCTACCAGCGCGCCAACCTAGCCGCCCAGCGCGCCGCGCAGCAGACCTACCGGCAGGCCTACCTCCTCACCGTGATCTTTGGCGCGGCCGCGATCACGCTGGCCTTGCTGATCGCGTGGCACACGATCCGCAAGATCAGCCAGAAGTCGCGGCAACTGCGCGATCAGATGGCCGCGCTCGAGCAGTCGCGCGCCGCGTTGCGCGAGGAGGCCACCCACGACGCCCTGACCGGGCTCGCGAACCGCCGGCTGTTCTACGACCGGCTGCAGCAGGCGATCCGCCATTCGCTGCGCTACGGCGGCAAGGTCGGCATCCTCTATGTCGACATGGATCGCTTCAAGGACATCAACGACCAACACGGCCATCACATCGGCGATGCGGTGCTGATGGAAGTGGCGCAGCGCCTGCGGGAGTGCGTGCGCGAGTCGGACTCCGTCGCACGGCTGGGGGGCGACGAGTTCGTGGTGCTGCTCGAGGGCGTGCAGGATCGCCAGGACTGCCTCGCGGCCGCCCTCAAGATCGAGCAAAGCCTCGCGCGGACCACGCGCTTCGGCGACCTGCATCTCGAGATCGACGCCTCGATCGGCCAGGCGCTCTACCCCGACGACGGCGATGACGAGGATGCCCTGATCCGCGCCGCCGACGCCGCCATGTATCGGGTCAAATCCGGCTGCGAGTCGGAGCGGCAGTGCTCGCTGCCGTTCCAGTAAGCCGGCTCAGCGCGCCTTGAGCCGCAGCGCCTCGCGCGCGCGGCGCGCCTTCGCGCTCCAGATCCAGACGTACTGCAGGCCCGAGCCCACGGCGATGGCGAAGACGGCGACGAACACGTATTGCAGCCAGTCGCCGAGCGCCAGCACGCCGGCAAGGCCGCCCAGCACCAGGGCCAACAGCGTGAATTCGGCGAACATGTGCGTCTTGCCCAGCCAGGTCGGATGAATCTCCAGGTGACCTGCCAGCCCGCGGTAGCTCAAGGCGCCCAGGACGATGACCGTATCGCGTAGCAGGATCGCCGCCGTCACCCACAGCGGGATCGCCCCGCCCTGCGTCAGCATCACCAGCGTCACGATGCCGAGCGCCTTGTCGGCGACGGTGTCGAGCGCGGCACCGAGCGGCGTCATCTGGTCGAGCCAGCGCGCAAGAAAGCCGTCGATGCCGTCCGACACCGCGGCAGCGAGGAACAGCCAGCACGCCGCCACCCAGCGCTGCTCCACGATCAGCCAGGCGACGAGCGGCACGGCTGCTATCCGCAGCAGGGTGATGACGTTGGGCAGGTTCAGGACGCGCGCGCTCATGCCGTGAGCCTACTCAAGCCAGCGGCTGCCTGGCAAGCTCGTCCCACAGCTTGTCGAGGCGCTTGACCGACACCGGGTAGGGCGTCTTCAGCTCCTGTGCGAACAGCGAAATCCGCAGCTCCTCGAGGTGCCAGCGGAATTCGTCGAGCGCCGCCGGCACGGCGCCCTTCACCTGCGCGCGTCGTACCGCGTATTTGTTCTGCAGCGTGAGCACTCCGGCCATGCCTCGCGCGTCGCGCTGCTCGGCCGCCGGCAGTTTTTCCAGCCGCTTGAGGATACCGCGCAGGTATCGTGGCAGGTCCTTCAGATGCGCCCACGGCGTCGCGGTGATGAAGTCCTTCGACACCAGCGCCGCCAGATGCGCGGCCTCGTCGCGCATCACGCCGGGAAACTGCGGCTTGGCAGCGAGCCGCGCGGCGACCTGGGCGTGCAGGTCGAGGATCTCGGCGATGTCGCGCAGCAGCGCCTGCTTCACCACCGCAATGCGCGGCTTGGCGCGCTCCTTCTGCTTCTCGAATTCCCTCTGGCTGCGCGGCACGTCGTCGTCGCCCAGCAGCGCACGCGCGGCGATCGCGTCCAGCACTTCGGCGCGCAACTGCTCGGCGCTGCCGAATGCGCGGTACTTCAGTGCCAGCGCGGTCTCCCGCGACAGGTCCTTGTCGAGCTGCTTGAACTGGGCCGCGAGCGCGAGCCGCAGCAGGCGCACCACGCCGCGCCGCGTTTCCGCCTCGGCCGCGGCGGCATCGTCGAGCAGGCGCAGGTCGACCGTCTCGCCGTTGTCGACGAGCGCCGGATGGCCGACCAGCTCGCGCCCGGCGCGCCTGAATTTCACCTGCTCCGGCAGGTCGCCGAACGTCCACTCGGTCAGCCCGGCGCGCTCGAAGGGGTTGTCCTCGGCCCCGCCGCCGTAGGTGATGCGCGCCGTGCCGCCGAGCTGCCGGCGCAGGGCGGCGAGATCGCGGCCGCTGGCGAGTTCCTCGCCGCTGTCGTCGACGACGCTCACGTTCATCTTCAGATGCGCGGGCAACTCGCCCTTCCACTCGTCCGGATGAACGTCGGCACCGCTCTTGCGCCGGATGAAGCGGGTAAGCGCCTCGGTCAGCGGCGCCTCGCCCGGCTTCGCCACCGAGAGGAAGGCGGTGACCGTGTCGGGCAGCGGGATCAGCGGGCGGCGCTTGTCCTTCGGCAGGTTCTTCAGGAGCGCGGTGAGCTTCTCCCGGATCAGGCCCGGCACCAGCCAGTCGACCTGCGCCGGCTCGATGCGGTTGAGCAGATACAACGGCAGGCGCAGCGTCACGCCATCGAGCGGATGGCCCGGCTCGAAACGGTATTTGAGCTTGCACGTCACGCCGTCGACCTGCATGGCCTCGGGGAACAGCGTGTGGTCGGCGCCGAGTCCCTCGCCAAGAATGTCCTCGCGCTGCAGGAACAGGATTCTGGGGTCGGCGGTTTCGGCCTCGGCGCGCCAGCTCTCGAACGCCGCTCCATTGTGGAGATCGGCCGGAATGCGCGCGTCGAACACGCGGAAGATGCGCTCCTCGTCGAGCCACACGCCCGACTTGCGCGCCTTGTGCTCGAGGTCCTCGATTTCCTTGATCAATGCCCGGTTGTGCGCATGCCACGCGGCGCGCGTGTCGTAGTCGCCCGCGACCAGCGCGCCGCGGATGAACAGCTCACGCGACAGCGCCGGGTCGATCGGCCCGTAGTGGATCTTGCGCCGCGGCACCAGGGTGATGCCATACAGGCTCACGCGCTCGAACGCGGCCACGCGCGCGCCGTCCTTCTCCCAGTGCGGCTCGATGTACATGCGCGTCAGCAGATGGCGGCCCGCCGCCTCGATCCATTCGGGGCGCACCTCGGCGACGGTGCGCGCGAGCAGACGGCCGGTGTCGGTCAGTTCGGCCGCCATGATCCACTTGGGCCCCTTCTTCGCCAGCGCCGAGCCGGGGTGGATCGACAGCTTGATGCCGCGTGCGCCCTGGTAGTTGCCCTCGCCCGGCTTCGGCCGCCCCTTCGCTTCGTCCGACTTGAAGCCGATATTGCCGAGCAGGCCGGTGAGCAGGGCCTGATGGATGGCGTCGTAGCCGGCGTCCTTCTCGTTCTCGCGCAGGCCGAGCTCGGCGACCTGGGCATGGAGCTGGCCGTGGATGTCGCGCCATTCGCGCATGCGCCGCGGCGACAGGAAGTGGTCCTGCAGCAGCGTCTGCAGCTGGCGGTTGGTCTTCTTGTGCTTCAGCTGCTCGTCGTACCACTTCCACAGCTTGAGCCAACCCATGAAGTCGGAACGCTCGTCGGCGAACAATTTGTGCTTCTCGTCGGCGGCCTGCGCGCGCTCCATCGGGCGGTCGCGCGGATCCTGCACCGACAGGGCGCTGGCGATGACGAGCACCTCGCGCACGCAGCGCTGCTGCTCGGCCGCCAGCAGCATGCGCGCGATGCGCGGATCGAGCGGCAGCTTCGCCAGCTGGCGGCCGATCCTGGTCAGGTGCCCCTGCTCGTCGAGCGCGTGCAGTTCCGCGAGCAGCTGATAGCCGTCGCTGACGAGCCGGTGGCCCGGCGGATCGATGAAGGGAAAGCCGACGACATCGCCAAGATTCAGCGACTTCATTCTCAGGATGACGCCGGCCAATGAGGAACGCAGCAGCTCGGGGTCGGTGAAGCGCGGCCGGTTGGCGAAGTCCGCCTCGTCGTAGAGGCGGATGCACACGCCGTCGGCCACGCGGCCGCAGCGGCCGGCGCGCTGGTTGGCCGAGGCCTGCGAGATCTTCTCGACCAGCAGCTGCTCGACCTTGTTGCGCGCCGAATAGCGCTTCACGCGCGCGGTGCCGGGGTCGATCACGTAGCGGATGCCCGGCACGGTGAGCGAGGTTTCGGCGACGTTGGTGGCGAGCACGATGCGCCGCAGCGCCGAAGTCGGCTTGAAGATCGCGTCCTGCTCGGCGACCGACAGCCGCGAGAACAGCGGCAGGATCTCGGTGCCCGGCGGATGGTGCTTGCGCAAGGCCTCGGCGGTGTCGCGGATCTCGCGCTCGCCCGGCAGGAAGACCAGCGTGTCGCCGGGGCCGAGCCGCGCCAGCTCGTCGGTGGCGTCGAGAATGGCGGCAGTCAGATCGCCTTGGGCGTCACGTTTGCTCCCTCCCCCGCTGCGGGGGGAGGGTTGGGGAGAGGGCTTACGTGCCTCTGGGTCGTCGTCGCGCTCGATCGGGCGCCAGCGGATCTCGACCGGATAGGTCCGCCCGGATACCTCGATCACCGGCGCGTCGCCGAAGTGCCTCGAGAACCGCTCGGCGTCGATGGTGGCGGAGGTGATGACCACGCGCAGGTCGCTTCGCTTGTCCAGCAGCGTCTTCAGGTAACCGAGCAGGAAGTCGATGTTGAGGCTGCGCTCGTGCGCCTCGTCGATGATGATCGTGTCGTAGCGCGAGAGCAGCGGATCGCCCTGGCTTTCGGCGAGCAGGATGCCGTCGGTCATCACCTTGATCGCGGTGTCCTCGCGCACCTTGTCGGTGAAGCGCACCTTGTAGCCGACCAGCCCGCCGAGTTCGGAGCCCAGCTCCTGCGCGATGCGCGCGGCCACCGAGCGGGCGGCGATGCGGCGCGGCTGGGTGCAGCCGATGAGCCTACCGGCGCGGCCCGGCCCGGATTCCCGCAGCGCCTCCAGGCACATCTTGGGAATCTGCGTGGTCTTGCCCGAACCGGTCTCGCCGCACAGGATCAGGACGCGGTTCCGCCTCAGCGCGGCGAGGATGTCGTCGCGGCGGGCGGCGACCGGCAGGTCGGGATAGGCGATGGAAGGCGTGGCAGTCAAGATTCGGGGCAGTGCGGATCGCGCGAACGCGGACGGGACGGCTTATTTGTCGCGGATGTAGCGGGCGTCATCGAAGGTTTCCAGCCAGGCCGGACGGTAGACCGCCATCACCGTCACCGCCATGCCGGTCGAGAAGGCTTCGGCCCAGCCGAGCAGCACGGTTGCGTAGGGCGTGTACTGGGTCAGCAGGTAATCGAGCGAGTAGACCCCCGCGACCGCCATCAGGGCGGTGGTCACGAGGCCGACCGCGACCACCGACAGCGCCGCGCCGAAGAAGCCGTTGCCCAGCACGTAGATGAAGAAGTGGTTGGGCAGGCGCCGCTCGATGAAGCGGCACACGCCCCAGCTGACTGCCGCCGGCAGCGCCGCCATCAGCAGCACGTCGACACCCAGCGGCGCCCAGCTCGCCCGTCCGAACGCCGCGTTCACGACCAGCACCAGCGCGCCGGCGAAGGTGGCGCGCCAGAAGCCGAACATCAGCGTCAGCGCGGCGAGGCCATAGAGATGGAACGCCAGTCCCGGCTTGACGCCGGTGCGGATCTGCCAGAGGCCCAGCACGACGACCGTCGCACCGAGGAAGAGGTTGAGCCAGTCGGCCTCGCCGAGGCGCCGCCAGTCGCCCGACTGCAGCCAGCGCCAGGCCAGGAAGGCGACGCCGAGCCAGCCGGCGAGGTGAAAGGATTCGGGCAGCAATGATGCGGAGAAGCCGAGCGCGGTAGAATTCATGTGCCGATTTTACGCGAAGCGCAGCCTGCGCTCCCTCTTCGAGTCCCAGCCATGTCCGCCCGCCCCGTTTCCCCTTCCGCCAGCACCCCGCTCAGCGACGCCGAGATCGACGAGCTGGCCGACCTCGTCGACCTCATCGACGAACGCACCGACGTGCCCGTCTCGCTCGAAGGTCTCGACGGCTTCCTGCTCGCGCTGGCGTGCAGCCCGCGCACGATTCCGCCCGCGGAGTTCTTCCCGGTGCTGCTGGAGCGCGCCGACGGCATCGACGCGGTGTTCGAGGACGAGGCGGACGCGGCCCGCTTCCTGGCCCTGTTCGAGCGCCGCCGCGGCGAGATCGCACGCGCGCTGGCCGCACCGATCGAGAATCTCGCCGATCCACGGGCGCTGTCGCCGCTGATCATGGACTGGCAGGGCCTGCTGGCCGACCTGCCGCCGGCCGAGGCACGACGCCTGGAGGACGCAGGCATCCCGCCCTACGCCCAGCTCTGGGCCGGCGGCTTCCTGCTCGCGGTCGAGCACTGGGAGAGCGAATGGGAACTCCCCGCCGGCAGCAAGGATGAGGCCTTCGTCGATGAAATGCTCGACCCCTTCTACATCCTCGCCGCGCCGCTCGACGAACTCAGCACCGAAGAGCGCGCGGTGCGCCGCGAGGACCACGTCGCCCTCGCCGTCTGGGGTGCCTACGAACTGCGCGAATTCTGGCTCGACCGCGGCCAGGGCGTGCGCGCGTGAACGACTGTAACCTGAACCCTGTAAGCTTGAGCCGATGAAACTCGTTCTCTTCGACCTCGACAATACCCTGCTGGCCGGCGACTCCGATTACGAGTGGGGCCAGTTCCTCATTGCCAAGGGCGCGGTCGACGGCGCGCACTACGAAGCCAAGAACCGGGCGTTCTACGAGGACTACAAGGCGGGGCGCCTCGACATCTACGCCTTCCTCGCATTTGCGCTGCGCCCGCTCGCGACCCACAGCCGCCAGCAGCTCGACGCCTGGCACGCGGAATACATGGAGACGCGCATCCGGCCGATGATCACGCAGGCGGCGCGCGACCTCGTGAACCGGCATCTGAACGAGGCCGATCTCGTCGCCGTCATCACGGCGACCAACAGCTTCGTCACCGGGCCGATCGCGAAGGAATTCGGCATCCCGCACCTGATCGCGACCGACCCCGAGGAAATCGACGGCCATTTCACCGGCGAGGTCGCGGGCACGCCGTGCTTCCGCGAGGGCAAGGTCGTGCGGCTCGAACACTTCCTCGAGGCGCATGGCACCCGGCTCGACTGCCTCGACACCAGCTGGTTCTACAGCGACTCGCACAACGACCTGCCGCTGCTCGAGAAAGTCCGCCATCCGGTCGCCGTCGACCCCGACCCGACGCTGCGCGCGCACGCCGAGGCGCAGCACTGGCCGGTGATCTCGCTGCGCGAAGCGGGCGCTCGGGAGCAACGCTGATGCCGATCCTCGCACCGAACCGCGTGCCCAGGGCGACGCCCTCGACGCTGGCCGAAAGCGTCGCGCAGCAGCGCGAAGCGCTTGCCAACCTGCTGCGCGAGCCGCTTGCGCTGGCGGCGCAGGCGTGCAGCCGGGCGTGGCCGAGCCGCGCCGGCCTGAACGCGGCGCTGACCCACGCAATGCGTGATCTGCCGGCGTGCAAGTACCTGTACGCGCTCGACACCCGCGCGATGCAGCTGTCGGACAACATCAGCCACGCGGGCCTGATCGAGACCGACTACGGGCGCGACCGCTCCGACCGTCCCTACATGAACGAGGCCGTGCCGAACCAGGGCTTCCTGCTGTCGCAGGCCTACATCAGCCTGCGCGCCAAGCGGCCGTCGCTGACCGCGATCCAGATCGTCCGCGACGACGACGGCCACGTGCTCGGCTTCGTCGGCGCCGACTTCGACCTGCGCGACCTGCCGCTCACCGGCAAGCTGTACGAGGAGCCGACCTACTGGCGGCAGATCAAGGGCGACCCGGCGATCCGCGGCGCGGTGTTCCACCAGACCCGCAGCGACAGCCAGCTGGACCTCCAGCTCGACACGGTGCTCGGCGTGATGGAGGAGCTGATGAGCGATCGCGGCGTGTTCCACGGCAAGCTGCATTTCTCCAGCAGCCGTGCGACCATCTGGCTGGTCGACGACCCCTACCGCTACCGCCTGCTCGACATCGAGGCGCTGACCGATCCCGACACCTGCCTCAGCTATCCGCGCCGCCCCTATCCGGCGGACGCCGTCGTGCCCAAGGAAAAGATTCGCCCGGTGCTCGAGGCGCTGCGCGGCCTGCGCTTCATGGACGAGACCTTCTACCTGCGCGCGGGCTCGCTCAACATCTTCAACGGCATGGTCGGGCTGACCTTCTCGTGCGACGGCTCGCACTACCTGCCGTGGGACGAGTTCCTCTCCAAGGGCTACGATTTCTGGGCGCCCGACAACCCGACGGGGCTCAGCTGCCCGGTCTGACCCTCGCCCGAAAGGGCGACGGCGCGGGGGGGCGCGCCGGCGCGGACGTCACGCCGCCTTCTTGTCCTTCTTGACGGCGGCATGCATGCGGACGGGAGCCGTCTTCGCGCCGGCGCGTCCGCCCTTCATCAAGCCAGCCAGCGTCACCTGGTCGAGGACGTCCAGGTAGGCGGTCGTCGCGGTCTGCAGCACATCCTTGAGCGCACACGCCGGCGAGTACAGGCAATGGTTGCCCGACGGGTCGAAGCATTCGGCCATGTGGAAATCGGTCTCGGTCAGGCGTACCACCCGGCCGATATTGATGTCCTCCGGCTCGTGATTGAGCCGAAGTCCGCCGTTGCGGCCGCGCACCGTCTCCACCATGCCGGAGAGCCCCAACTGGTAGACCACCTTCATCAAATGGTTCTTCGAAATGCCGTGCGCATCGGCGATCTCCGAAATCGTGACCAGGCGGTCGCGATGGGCGGCGAGATACATCAGCGTGCGCAGCGCGTAGTCGGTGTAGGCAGTCAGTCTCATGGCGTCGTCATCCTTGGCGGACGCGGGTCGCCGGCGGCGAGTCGCGTCCGCGGAAAATCATGTACACATTATATGTATTTCCGGCGGCATGCCGGGCCGGGGCCCGGCATGCCGCCCCCCATTGATACCAAACAATGCGATCTGAAGATATTTTTTTCTTGCATCTTTTTATCATGCATATAGAATACTGCTTTAGTACCGCCCTTTTCGCAGACCACCTTCGCAAGAAAGGAATTCGTCATGAACGCCACACGCAAGCTCTGGACCTGGCTGGCAATCATTTGCGTGCTGTCCTTCGCCGCACTCGGCTGGATAGGCACGGAGATCTACCTCAAGGCTCCGCCGATCCCCAAGAAAGTCGTCAGCGCAAGCGGCGACGTCATCTTCACCGCCGACCAGATCCAGCAGGGGCAGCAGGCCTGGCTGTCGGCCGGCGGGCAGCAGATGGGCACCGTCTGGGGCCACGGCAGCTATCTCGCCCCCGACTGGTCGGCGGACTGGCTGCACCGGGAGGCGCTGGCCCTGCGCGAGTCATGGGCGCAGCGCGAGTTCGGCAAATCGTTCGCCCGGCTCGACGCGGGCCAGCAGGGACAGCTGGACGGCCTGCTGAAGACCGAGATGCGGCGCAACACCTACAACGCCGACAGCGGCACCGTCACGCTGTCTGACGACCGCGCGGCGGCCGTGCGTGAGGTCGCGTCGCATTATGCGGGGCTGTTCGGCAACGACGCCTCGCTGGACGGCCTGCGCAAGCAATATGCGATGGCGAGCGATTCGCTGCGCCGGCCGGCCGACCGCCAGGCGCTCACCGCCTTCTTCTTCTGGTCGGCCTGGGCCGCCGCCACCGACCGCCCCGGCGAGACGGACCTGAGCTACACCAGCAACTGGCCGCACGAGCCGCTGATCGGCAACACGCCGACCGCGACCACCGGCATCTGGTCGATCGCCAGCGTCATCCTGATGATCGGCGCGATCGCCGGCATGATCCTCTTCCATTCGCGCCACCAGGAGGAGGGCGATCCCACGCCGCCCAAGGCCGATCCGCTGATCGAGCTGAAGCCGACGCCGTCGATGAAGGCCACGCGGAAATACTTCATGGTCGTGATCGGGCTGATCCTGGCCCAGGTCGGCATGGGCATCCTCACCGCGCACTACTCGGTCGAGGGCAACAGCTTCTTCGGCATTCCGCTCGGCAACATCCTGCCATGGACAATCAGCCGAACGATCCATACCCAGTTCGCCGTACTGTGGATCGCCACCGCGTGGCTCGCCACCGGCCTCTACATCGCGCCCGCGATCTCAGGCCACGAGCCGAAATACCAGAAGCTCGGCGTCGACGTGCTGTTCTATGCCCTGCTGTTCATCGTCGTCGGTTCGACCGTGACCGGCTGGATCGGCTCGCTCGAGAACATCGGCACCGATTTCAGCTTCTGGCTCGGCAACCAGGGCCTCGAGTTCACCAGCATGGGCCGCGTCTGGCAGATCCTGCTGTTCATCGGCCTGCTGTTCTGGGCGACGCTGCTCGGACGCGGCCTCTGGCCGGCGCTGCGCAAGCCGTCTGAAAGCCGCGGCCTGATCGCCATGGTCTTCCTCGCCGCGGTGTGCATCGGCGGCTTCTATGCGACCTCGCTGACCTGGGGCCAGCATACCCACTACTCGATGATCGAGTACTGGCGCTGGTGGCTGGTCCACCTGTGGGTCGAGGGCTTCTTCGAAGTCTTCGCCACCGCCGTCATCGCCCTGCTGTTCACGCGCCTCGGCCTGATCCGCGCGGCCTCCGCCAACAGCGCGATCGTGCTGGAGACCATCGTGTTCCTGTTCGGCGGCATCCTCGGCACGCTGCACCACCTCTACTTCACCGGAACGCCGACCATGGTGATCGCGGTCGGCGCCATGTTCTCCGCGCTGGAAGTGGTCCCGCTCGCCATGATCGGCACCGAGGCGTATCGCAACTACAAGCGCTCGCAGGCGGCGCCGTGGGTGCAGTCGTACAAGTGGGCGATCCTCAGCTTCATCGCCGTCGGCTTCTGGAACGTGGTCGGCGCCGGGCTGCTCGGGTTCTCGATCAACACGCCCATCGCGCTCTACTACATGCAGGGCATGAACATGACGGCCGCCCATGGCCACGCCGCCCTGTTCGGCGTCTACGGCATGCTCGGCATCGGCCTCATGCTGTTCTGCCTGCGCGGACTGAGCGATCGGCTGGCCTGGTCCGACGCGCTGCTGAAGCCCATGTTCTGGCTGCTCAACATCGGCCTCGCCATGATGGTCTTCATGTCGCTGGTGCCCGCCGGGCTGTACCAGGCCTGGGCCAGCGTCAGCCACGGCGTGTGGTTCGCGCGTTCGCCCGAAGTGGTCCACTCGGCGCTGATGGAAGGCTTCGTCTGGCTGCGCGTTCCCGGCGACGTGGTGTTCTCCATCGGGGTGCTGTTCCTGGTGCTGTTCGCGATCCGCCTGCGGACCAGCGGCCGGCGTGCCCGCCCGGAAACCACCTTCGCCGCCGCAGCGCAGCCGTCCAGGCCGTAAACGGCGCGTGATCCCTGCCTGCCACCCGCGGGCACCCGCGGCCCGCCTCGAGCGGGCCGCGCCCGTTGCGGCGGCGGCCCGCGACGACGCCCTGCGACCGCCCGGCTTCTCGCAAAATATGTCGCCCGGTGCTTGAATCCACGGCCGTGCGCGGCGGATAATGCCGCATTCGGACAGGCTGCCTGCTTTGGAAACCTACATCCTCATCCTCATTTCCACGGTGTTCGTGAACAACATCGTGATGGCCAAGATTCTCGGCCTGTGCCCGTTCATGGGCGTATCGAAGAAGCTCGAAACCGCCATCGGCATGGGCCTGGCGACCACCTTCGTGCTGACGCTGGCCTCCGGCGCCAGCTACCTCGTCAACGAATACCTGCTCGGCCCCGAGCTGTTCTACCTGCGCACGCTGTCCTTCATCGTCGTGATCGCGGGCATCGTGCAGTTCACCGAGATGTTCATCCACAAGACCAGCCCGGTGCTGTACCAGGTGCTCGGCATCTACCTGCCGCTCATCACGACCAACTGCGCGGTGCTCGGCATTCCGCTCCTCAACGTGCAGCAGCACCACGGCTTCGTCGAGTCGCTGTTCTTCGGCGCCGGCGGCGCCATCGGCTTCACCCTCGTGCTGATCCTGTTCGCCGGCATCCGCGAGCGGATCGAGACCTGCGACGTGCCGTCCCCGTTCAGGGGCACCAGCATCGCGATGATCACCGCCGGCCTGATGTCGCTGGCCTTCATGGGCTTCTCGGGTCTGGTCAAATAATGCTGGCTGCGCTCGGGGTGATGGTCCTGCTGGCCGTGGCGATCGGCCTGGTGCTGGGCTGGTCGGCGATCCGCTTCAAGGTCGAAGGCAACCCGCTGGCCGACAAGATCGACGCCATCCTGCCGCAGACGCAGTGCGGGCAGTGCGGCTTTCCCGGCTGCCGGCCCTACGCCGAGGCGATCGCCAAGGGCGAGGCCGACATCAACCAGTGCCCGCCCGGCGGCGAGGAAGGCGTGAAGAAGCTCGCCGAACTCCTCGGCGTCGAACCGAAGCCGCTCGACGAGGCGCACGGCACGCCCAAGCCCAAGTCGGTCGCCTTCATCGACGAGAACAGCTGCATCGGCTGCACGCTGTGCATCCAGGCCTGCCCGGTCGACGCGATCTCCGGCGCGGCCAAGCAGATGCACACCATCGTCGCGTCCGAATGCACCGGCTGCGAGCTCTGCCTGCCGCCCTGCCCGGTCGACTGCATCACCATGGTGCCGATCGCCGAGGACCTGCCGCACTGGAAATGGAAGCACCCCGTGGTGATGATGAAGCAGGTCGACGGGGGGCGCGGATGAGCCGCGAGCTGTTCCGGTTCAGGGGCGGCGTCCATCCGCCCGAGCACAAGGCCGAATCCAATTCGCGCCCGATCCACCCCGCCCCGCTGCCGAGGAAGCTGGTGATCCCGCTGCGCCAGCACATCGGCAATCCGGCCAAGCCGGTCGTCGAAGTGGGACAGCACGTGCTCAAGGGCCAGTTGATCGGCGCCCCGGACGGCGCGATTTCCTGCGCGGTCCACGCCTCGAGCTCGGGCACGGTGACCGCCATCGACGTGCAGCCGGTTCCCCACGTCTCCGGCCTGCCCGATCTCTGCATCACCATCGAGACTGACGGCCGCGATGAATGGATCGCGCACGCGCCCCTCGATCCGCACGCCGATCCCGCAACGCTGCGGATGCGCCTGCGCGACATGGGCATCGCCGGCCTGGGCGGCGCGGTGTTCCCGGCCGACGTCAAGCTCGATCCCGGGCCGACGCAGCATTGCCCCACGCTGATCGTCAACGGCGGCGAATGCGAGCCGTGGATCACCTGCGACGACGTGCTGATGCGGCATCGCGCCGACGACATCCTGCAGGGCGTCGCCGTGATGCGTCATCTGCTGGGCAGCACCGAGGTCCTCGTCGGCATCGAGGACAACAAGCCCGAAGCCCTCGCCGCAATGAAGGCCGCCGCCGCGAAGATGGCGTTTCCCGTGGAGATCGTCGCGGTGCCGGCGCGCTACCCCGGCGGCGGAGCCAAGCAGATGATCGAGACGCTGACCGGCAGGCAGGTGCCGTCGGGCAAGCTCTCCACCGACATCGGCGTCCAGGTGTTCAACGTCGGCACCGCCTACGCGCTCGCGCGCGCCGTGCTGCATGGCGAGCCGCTGATCTCGCGCCTCGTCACCGTCACCGGCCACGTGCTGCGCCCGCAGAACTTCGAGGTGCTGATCGGCACGCCGCTGCACACGCTGATCACGCTCGCGGGCGACCGCGAGGGCACGACGGGCGTGCTGATGGGCGGCCCGATGATGGGCGTGCCGATGCCGAGCCTCGACGTTCCCGTGGTGAAGGCGACCAACTGCCTCCTCGTCAAGTCGAAGGAGCTGTTCCCGCCGCTGCCCAAGGCGCTGCCGTGCATCCGCTGCACCCGCTGCGCCGACGCCTGTCCCGCCTCGCTGCAGCCGCAGGAGCTGTTCCGCTTCGCCAAGGCGGGCGACTTCGGCCGCGCGCAGGAGTACCACCTGTTCGACTGCATCGAGTGCGGCTGCTGCAGCTACGTGTGTCCCAGCCACATTCCGCTGGTCGACTACTATCGCTACGCCAAGGCCGAGATCTGGGCCCGCGAGAAGGACAAGCGCGCGTCCGACGTCGCGCGCGAGCGCCACGAGTTCCGCCTGTTCCGCATCGAACGCGAAAAGAAGGAAAAGGCCGAGAAGCTCGCCGCCAAGGCGCAGGCCAAGCGCGCCGAGCTCGCCACCGAGCCCGAGGCCGCGGGCGCGGGCGCCGCACCGACCGAGGCCGACGCCAAGAAGGCGCTGATCGCGGCGGCGCTGGCACGGGCGCAGGCGAAAAAGAGCGAGACGGCGCCGAAGAACGTCGACGACCTGACGCCCGAACAGTTGCGGCAGATCGACGAAATCGAGGCGCGCCGGGCTAAAATCCGCGAGCTCGCGCGCCAGCCGCTCGAATCCGACGAGAAGAAACCCTGATGCCCTCCCCGTTCATACTCGATCGCAGCAGCGTCACCCAGGTCATGGCCTGGGTGCTGGCCGCCCTGGTGCCTGGCATCGTGACCTACGTCTGGCTGTTCGGCCCCGGCATCCTCGTCACGCTCGCGCTCGCGACCGCGACCGCGCTGGCCGCCGAGGCGGCGATGCTGAAGGCGCGCGGCTATCCGCTGAAGCCCTTCCTGACGGATCTGTCGGCGGTCGTCACGGCCTGGCTGCTCGCGCTTTCGCTGCCCTCGCTCGCGCCGTGGTGGCTGATCGTCACCGGCACGCTGTTCGCCATCGTGGTGGCGAAGCACCTGTACGGCGGCCTCGGCCAGAACATCTTCAACCCGGCGATGGTCGGCTACGCCGTGCTGATCGTCTCCTTCCCGGTGCAGATGACGCACTGGGCGGGCCCGCTCGAACTGACGTCGGCGCACCTGAGCCTGGCGCAGAGCGCGACGGCGATCTTCGGCGGCGCGCCGAAAGCCACGCTCGACGCCGTCACCATGGCGACGCCGCTGGACACGCTGCGGACGGGGCTGCTGCAGCAGCTGACGGTCGACGAGGTGATGACGAAACCGATCTTCGGCCACTACGGCGGTACCGGCTTCGAATGGCTCGCCGTGGCCTTCCTCGCCGGCGGCCTCGCGCTATGGGCGCTGCGCATCATCGGCTGGCAGGTGCCGCTGGCCTTCCTCGCCGGCGTCTGGCTCACTGCCGGCTTCCTGCATTTCTACGACGCCGGGCGCTACGGCGCGCCATGGTTCCACCTGTTCGCCCCTTCGGTGATGCTCGGCGCCTTCTTCATCGCCACCGACCCGGTGACCGGCGCGACCACGCCGCGCGGCAAGCTGGTCTTCGGCCTCGGCGCCGGTTTTCTCACCATGGCCATCCGCACCTGGGGCGGTTTTCCAGACGGGGTCGCCTTCGCCATCCTGCTGATGAACGTCGCCGCGCCGCTGATCGACCAGTACACCCAGCCGCGCGTCTACGGCGGGGGCACGGAGGCGCGCAAGTGACGCTCGGCGGCGCCGGCGGCAATGCCCTGCGCACCGGCGGGATCCTGCTGGTTTTCGCGATCCTCGGCACCGCCCTGCTCGCGCTCACCCATGCGCGCACCGAGCCCATCATCACCCGCAGCCAGCAGGCCGAGAAGCTCGCGCTGATCGAGCAGGTGCTGCCCCAGACGCTCTACGACAACGATCTCCTGGCGAGCCAGCAGAGCGTGCCGCCGGACGACCTGCTGGGAACGCGCCAGCCCTCCGACCTGTGGGTCGCGCAACGCGCAGGCCGCTTCAGCGGCGTCGTGCTGGAGGCGGTCGCCCCCGACGGCTACGCGGGCGACATCGCGCTACTGATCGGCATCGACGCCGACGGCGCCGTCACCGGCGTGCGGGTCACCGCCCACCGCGAGACGCCGGGCCTGGGCGACTACATCGACCGCGCCAAGAGCCCGTGGATCGACCAGTTCGTCGGCCGCTCCCTCGCCCATCCCGAGCCCAGGCACTGGAAGGTCGCCAAGGACGGCGGCACCTTCGACGCGCGTGCGGGCGCGACCATCACGCCGCGCGCCGTGGTGAAGGCCGTCAGGAACGCGCTCGAGTATTTCGCGCGGCACCGTGCCGCGTTGGCCGCCCCGCCCGCCGCACCGAAGGAGGACCCCGCATGATCACGATGAGCGAAATCCGCAGCCTGTTCCACAACGGCCTCATCAAGCAGAACACCGGCCTCGTCCAGCTGCTGGGCCTGTGCCCCTTGCTGGCCATCAGCAGCAGCGTGATCAACGGGCTGTCGCTCGGCCTGGCGACGACGCTCGTCATGGCCGCCTCCAGCGGCGCCGTGTCGGGCGTGCGCAATTTCGTCCCCAACGAGATCCGCATCCCGGTGTTCGTCCTCATCATCGCCGCGCTGGTGACGGTGATCGACCTGGCGATGAACGCCTTCGTGCATCCGCTCTATCTGGTGCTGGGCATCTTCATCCCGCTCATCACCACCAACTGCATCGTGCTGGCGCGCGCCGACGCGTTCGCTGCCAAGAACCATCCGCTGCACAGCGTGGTCGATGCCGTCGCGATGGGGCTGGGCCTGACGCTGGTCCTCGTGGTGCTGGGCGCCATGCGCGAAATTGCCGGCAAGGGCACGCTGTTTTCCGGCATCGACCTCGCGTTCGGCGCGGTTGCCAAGGGCTGGGTGCTGCACGTCCTGCCCGGCTATCACGGCTTCCTGCTGGCGATCCTGCCGCCGGGCGCATTTCTCGGGCTGGGCCTCCTGATCGCCGCGAACAACTGGCGCAAGGCGCGTGCCGAACGGCGTGCCCGGGCGGCCACGGCAGCCCCGGCCCTGGCGTGAAGCCGCCGCTGAAGAAGCGCGTCCCCAAGCCGCGCAACCCTTACGTCGCGCCGGCCCTGCAGCGCAAGGCCGGCGCGCACGAAGCGACGCCGGGCGCCCGCCGCGCCGCCGAGAAGCGCGCATTGCAGAAACGCCTGGCCGAGCAGTAGGCTGCCGATGAACGCCGCCAAGCGCCGCGAAATCTTCAGCCGCTTCCGCGCGGCCAATCCCCATCCCACGACCGAGCTCGAATACCGCACGCCCTTCGAGCTGCTGGTGGCCGTGGTGCTGTCGGCGCAGTCGACCGACAAGGGCGTGAACCTGGCGACGCGCAGGCTGTTCCCCGTGGCCAACACGCCCGACGCGATCCACGCGCTCGGGGAAGCGGGCCTGGCCGCGTACATCAGGACCCTCGGCCTCTACAAGAGCAAGGCCAGGCACCTGATCGCGACCTGCAGGCTGCTGAGCGAGCGGCACGGCGGCGAGGTGCCGGCGGAACGGGCCGCGCTCGAGGCGCTGCCGGGGGTGGGCCGCAAGACCGCCAACGTCATCCTCAACACGGCGTTCGGCCAGCCGACCATGGCGGTCGACACGCACATCTTCCGCGTCGCCAACCGCATCGGCCTGGCCCCCGGCAAGACCGTGCTGGAAGTGGAGAAGAAGCTGCTCAAGCTCGTGCCCGAGGAATTCCGCGTCGACGCCCACCACTGGCTGATCCTGCACGGGCGCTACGTCTGCCAGGCGCGCAAGCCGAAGTGCGGCGAGTGCATCATCGCGGACCTGTGCGAATACAAGGACAAGACCTGGCCGGCGCCGGCGGACGGGGCGAAGGACAAGCGCCGCGCCGGGCGCGCCCAGACCGATTGATGTTCAACCCGAGCCGCGACCAGGTCCGCCAGTTCTTCTTCGACGTGTGGACCAAGTACCATGCCGGCCAGCCGCTGGCAGGCGCCGAGCAGCCCGCGCTGGAGGCCGTGCTGGCGCACCCCGAATACCACGCCATCCTGGACCATCCCGAACGCTACCGCTCGCGTGACTACCTGCCGGAGGCCGGTGAAACGAATCCCTTCCTGCATCTGTCGATGCACCTCGCCCTCAGCGAGCAGCTGGCGATCGACCAGCCGCCGGGGGTACGCGACCGTTACCGGCAGCTGCTCGACCAGCTCGGCGACGCGATGCGCGCGCAGCATGCGGCGATGGACTGCCTCGCCGAAATGATCTGGCAGGCCCAGCGCCACCGGACCGATTTCGATTCCGGCGCCTACCTGGCCTGCCTCGATCGCCGCCTGGGACGGACCTGACGCCAATTTCCTGGCCGCCACGGGGTAAATTTCGTCGAAATCCTGACGATAATCTCTTTGTCGGCGACGCAAGCCGGGCCAGCCGGGCACTCCGGCCAGCCGCCTCCTTCGCCAAGCGCTCCGCCCCCGATGGACCTGCCTTCAGGCCTGGCCGACCGGGATTTGGCCCACTCGAACACAAGCAGGTTGATCCATGACACCCCAGGTAGAGCAACTCAAGATCAGCGGCCAGCTTCCCACGCCGCGCGGGGTGGCCCTGGCAATCCTCGAACTGTCGCGCCGCGACAACACGACGCTCGGGGAAATCGCCCATGTGGTGCAGACCGACCCCGCCCTCTCGGGACGCCTGATCAAGCTCGCCAACGCCGTATCCTGCATCACCCGCCCGGTGGTGTCGGTGCAGGAAGCCGTCGTGCGCCAGGGCATGGCGACCGTGCGCCATCTGGCACTCGGCTTCTCGCTGCTCGACCAGTACCGCAAGGGCGCCTGCGACGCCTTCGACTACCAGGGCTACTGGTCGCATTCGCTGCTCATGGCCCTGACCATGCAGGCACTGGGGCAGCGCATCCGCGTCGCCGCGGCGGACGAACTGTTCGTCTGCGGCCTGCTGGCGCAGGTCGGCCAGCTCGCGCTGGCGACGGCCTATCCCGACGATTATTCGGCCGTGCTCAAGGCCCACCATGACGCCCCCGACCAGCCGCTCGTCCTGCATGAGCGCAACCGCCTGGAAACCGACCACGGCGAGCTGGGCATCGTCATGATGGGCGACTGGGGCATTCCCCGCTTCTTCACCGACCCGCTCGCGCACTACGAAGACCCGGCACATGCCGGCTTTCCGCACGACTCGCGCGCCAACAGCCTGCTGCTGATGCTGCGCCTGTCGCACCGCCTGGCCGACTTCGCGCTGGCCGGAACGGCGGCCCAGCCCGATCTGGCCCGCCAGTGGGTCGAACAGGCTGCTGCGCTCGACATCGCACCCGAGCAGGCCGGCGCCTTCATCGACGAAGTACTGGCAAGCTGGCACGAATGGGGCGGGCTGCTGAAGATTCCGGCGGCCGCGCTGCCGCCGTTCGCCGAGATCTACCACGGCCACAACGACGCCGAGGACGCGGAAGCGGAAAGCGAACCGCCGCTGCGCATCATGGTGGCGGACGGCAATGCCTTCACCCGTCGCAAGACGATGGCCCTCCTGGTGGAGGACAGCAGCCACACCGTATATCCCGCCGACAACGGCAATACCGCGCTGGCGCTGGCGATGGAAGTGCTGCCCCACGTCATCCTCGCGCGCTACGACCTGCCGCTGCTGGACGGCCAGGAGCTGTGCCAGGCGCTGCGCGCCACCGACGAAGGCCGCCGCATGCACATCGTGCTGATGACCGACGAACACAACGAGGACCAGCTGAGCCGTGCCTACGAGGCCGGCGCCGATGGCTACGCCCCCACCACCCTCAGCGCCAAGGGTCTGCGCACCCGCCTGCGCGCTGCACAGCGCACCGTGCAGCTGCAGGCGGCGTGGGAGAAGGACCGCACCCAGCTGCGCCAGATCGCGGCCGAGCTCGCGGTCGCCAACCGCCGCCTTGCCAACGCCGCGCTGACCGACCTGCTGACCGGGCTGCCCAACCGCCGCTCCGCGATGGACCAGCTGGAACAGGCGTGGAGCGCGGCGACGCGCTCCGGCCTGCCGCTCTCGGTGATGGTGATCGACATCGACCACTTCAAGACCATCAACGACACCTACGGCCACGCCGCCGGCGACGCGGTGCTGCGCGAGGCCGCCGAGGCGCTGCGCACGTCCGCGCGGCGCGAGGACAGCGTCTGCCGCATCGGCGGCGAGGAATTCCTGGTCATCTGTCCCAACACCGATCTCGACGCCGCCATGTACTCGGCCGAACGCCTGCGCGCCACGCTCAGCAGCCGCACCATTGCCGTCGGCGAAACGACCAAGAAAATCACGGCCAGCATCGGCGTGGCGATGCGCGAGCCCGGCACGGCCGACATCGACGCCCTGGTCAGCGCCGCCGACAAGGCGCTCTACGCGGCGAAGCAGGGCGGGCGCAACCGCACCCGCACGCTGCAACGGTCGCACCCGCTCTGACGGGCCGGGTTTCTCCCGCTACAGCGCGCGAACGATCCGCCGCACCGAGTCGTCCTCGGGATGCGGCTCGACGCGGAAGCCCAGCGCCTCGACCAGCTTCAGCATCGGCCGGTTGCTTCTCAGCACCTCGCCCTCCATCGCCTCCAGGCCCTTGCTGCGCGCGACGTCCATCAGCACGTCCATGAGCTTGTGGCCGATCCCCTGCTTCTGCCAGGCATCGCCCACCACCAGCGCGAACTCGCAGGATCGGCCGTCCGGGTTGATCGAATAGCGCGCGACCCCGAGTTCCACCTCGCGCCCGTCGAGCTCGGCCAGCGCCAGGAGCGCCATCTCGCGCGAGTAGTCGATCTGGGTCAGGCGCGCCAGCATCACCGGCGTCAGCTCGCGTACCGCATCCATGAAGCGGAAATACTTGGTTTCCGCCGACAGGCCGCGCACGAAGGCCTGCGTGAGCTCGGCATCCTCGGGGCGGATCGGACGGATGACGACGTTCTCCCCGCCCGGCAGCTGCCAGCGGCTGACCAGATGCGCCGGATACGGATGGATCGCCATGTGCCCGTAGCGCTCGGCGGTCGGCACGCGCGGCGCGATGACGATGCGCGCATCCAGCGCCAGCGCGCCGCGTTCGTCGACCAGCAGCGGGTTGATGTCGAGCTCGGCGAGCCAGGGCAGTTCGCAGACCATCTCCGAGAGGCGCAGCAGCACGTTCTCCAGCGCGTCCATGTCCGCCGGCGGCCGGTTGCGGAACGGCCCCAGCAGCGTCGCGATGCGGGTGCGCCGGATCAGGTCGCGCGCGAGATAGCGGTTGAGCGGCGGCAGCGTCACCGCGCGGTCCTGGAAGGCCTCGACATCGACGCCGCCGGCGCCGAACACGATCACCGGCCCCAGCACCGGATCCGAGGTCACGCCGAGCAGCACCTCGCGCGCATGCGGACGCGCCACCATCGGTTCGATGACGACGCCGTCGAGCGTGGCCTCCGGACGCAGGCGGCGCACCTCGGCGAGCATCTCGCCGAACGCGGCGCGCACCGCCTGCCCGCTGGAGAGCCCCAGCCGCACGCCGTTGACGTCGGACTTGTGCGTGATGTCGGGCGAGTTGATCTTCATCGCGACCGGAAAACCCATCTGCTGGGCGAGCAGCATCGCCTCGGTGGGGTCGCGCGCGATCAGCGTCTGCGCCACCGGGATGCGGAACGCCGACAGCAGCGCCTTCGATTCCACCTCGTTGAGCAGGTGCCGCCCGTGCGCCAGCGCGCCCTCGATGATGAGCCGCGCGCCCTCGACGTCCGGCTCGGCCTGCTGCGACAGCGGACCCGGCGTCTGCATCAGCTGGCGCTGGTTCTCGTAGAAGGCCGAGAGGAAGGAGAACACCTCGACCGCCGGCTCCGGCGTCGTGAAATACGGGATGCCCGCCTGCTTGAACAGCGCCCGCCCCTCGCGCACCTGCCCGTCGCCCATCCAGCACGTCAGCACCGGCTTGGCCGCCCCCTGCGCCACCTCGACCACGGCCGCGGCGACCTCGGTCGGACGCGTCATCGCCTGCGGCGTCAGCATCACCAGCACGCCGTCGACGTTGCCGTCCTGCAGGCAGGCTTCGACCGTCGCCCGGTAGCGCGCCGCGGTGGCATCGCCGATGATGTCGAGCGGATTGGCGCGCGACCAGTTGTCCGGCAGCACGGCGTCGAGCGCGGCGATCGTGTCCGGCGACAGCTCGGCCATGCGCACGCCGAGGTCGACCGCGAGATCGGTCGCCATCACGCCCGGGCCGCCGCCGTTGGTGACGATGGCAAGGCGGTTGCCCGACGGCTGGATGTGCGTCGCCAGCGCGCGCGCCGACGCGAACAGCTGCAGGATGGTGTTCACCCGCACCACGCCCGCGCGCCGTACCAGCGCGTCGAACACCGCGTCGGAGCCGACCAGCGCGCCGGTGTGGGAGGCGACTGCGCGCGAGCCCGCGGCGTGGCGTCCGACCTTGACCATGACGACGGGCTTGAAGCGCGCCGTCGCGCGCAGTGCGCTCATGAAGCGGCGCGCGTCGCGGATGCCCTCGATGTAGAGCAGGATGCCCTTGGTGCGGGTGTCGTAGGCGAGGTAGTCGAGGATCTCGCCGAAGTCGAGGTCGGCCGACGCGCCGGTCGAGATCACGCTGGAAAAGCCGATGCCGTTGGTTTCCGCCCAGTCCAGCATCGCCGTGCACAGCGCGCCCGACTGCGACACCAGCGCCAGGTCGCCGGCCAGCGTGGCGCCCTGGCTGAAGGTCGCATTGAGGCCGATCGCGGGCCGCTGGATGCCGAGGCAGTTGGGACCGATGAAGCGGATGCCGTATTGGTGCGCGACCGCGCTCAGCGCGTCTTCCAGCGCGGCGCCCTTTGCGCCGACCTCGCGGAAGCCGGCCGACAGCACGATGGCATGGCGGATGCCGCGCTGCCCGCATTCCTCGAGGATGCGCACCACCGTGGCCGCGGGCGTGGCGATCAGCGCCAGCTCGGGGATGGCCGGCAGCTCGGCCGCGCTGGCGTAGCAGCGCTCGCCGAACACCGTTTCGTGCTTGGGGTTGACCGGATAGACGGTGCCCTGGAAACCGGCCTGATGCAGGTTGCGGAACAGCGTGCCTGCCACGGATTCCTCGCGCTCGCTCGCGCCGAAGACCGCCACCGAACGGGGGTTGAACAGGGGATGCAGATAATGCTGGGGCATGGCTTGGCTGACGGCAGGTGCGCTCGAGCGACCTATCCTAGGCCATCCCCGGTTACAGCGCCATCCGGCCGGGCTATAGTGCGCCCATCCGCCGACTGTCGAACATGCATACCGCCTATCTCACCCACCCCAGCTATCTCCGGCACGACATGGGCCCCTGGCATCCCGAGAGCCCGGCGCGGCTGCGCGCCATCGACGACCGCCTGCACGCCGCCCACCTGTTCGACCACCTGCTGCACGTGGAGGCACCGGCGGCCACGCGCGAGCAGCTGCTGCGTGTCCACGACGCCGCCTACGTCGACGCGATCGAGGCGGCCGCGCCGGCGGCGGGGCTCCACATGCTCGACCCCGACACCAGCATGGGACCGCACACGCTGGAAGCCGCCTACCATGCGGCCGGCGGCGCCGTGAGGGCGGTGGACCTGGTGCTCGGCGGCGAGGCCGCCAACGCCTTCGTCGCCTGCCGTCCGCCGGGTCATCACGCCACGCGCAACCAGGCGATGGGCTTCTGCATCTTCAACAACGTCGCGGTGGCCGCCGCCCATGCGCTCGCCGCCCACGGCCTCGAGCGCGTCGCGATCGTCGACTTCGACGTCCATCACGGCAACGGCACCGAGGACATCTTCCGCGACGAGCCGCGCGTGATGCTCTGCTCGACCTTCCAGCACCCCTTCTATCCGTTCCGCGGTGCCGACACCGTCAGCCCGCACATCGTCAACGTGCCGCTGCCGGCAGGCACCGCGGGAAGCGGCTACCGCGAAGCGTTCAGTATGCGCATCGTGCCCCGGCTCGAGGCCTTCCGCCCCCAGCTCGTGCTGTGCTCGGCGGGCTTCGACGGCCACCGCGAAGACGAGATGGCGCAGTTCGGCCTGGTCGAGGCCGACTACGTCTGGATCACCGAGCAGGTGATGGACGTCGCCGCGCGCCACGCCGAAGGCCGCATCGTCTCGGTGCTCGAAGGCGGCTACGACCTCAGCGCGCTGGGACGCAGCGTCGCCGCGCACATCAAGGCGCTGGCGGCGCTGTAGGCCGGAGGAAAGAAAAAGGGCGCCGCCCCCGGCAGCGCCCTTCGCGTTTCCGGCCGTGATGTTCAGTACTTCAGCGTCAGGCCCTTCTGCTCGGAAAAATAGGTGGCAAGGTCGTCGATGTCGGTGGCCGACAGGGTCTTCGCCTGCGCGCCCATGATCGGGTTGGTGCGCTTGCCGGCCTGGTATTCGTGCAGGGCCTGAACCAGGTAATCACGGTGCTGGCCGGCGAGTCGGGGAAAGCTCGTCACGGTGCTGTTGCCGTCCGGGCCGTGGCAGCCGGCGCAGGTGGTCGACTTGGCCTTGCCGGCGTCGTAGTTTCCTTCGGCATGGAGCGGGAGCGAAACGGCGAGCGCAACGGTCGCGGCGATGAGAAGCATTGTTTTCATGTTGTTGTCTCCCCTCAATTGGCCGGACCGCTGTAGGACGACTCGTAGTAGGCGGCGAGATCCTCCATGTCCTGCTCGGACAGGCTGCTCGCGATGCTCTTCATGCCGGGATGGTTGCGTTCGCCATCCTTGTAGGCTTTGAGCGCAGCTACGATATAATCCGCATGTTGTCCGCCGAGCTTGGGGACGCTGTAAACGCTGGGATAAACCGTACGCCAGCCGGGAATGCCATGACAACCGGCGCACATCGAGGTCTTGAGTTGCCCGGCCTTGGGGTCGCCCGTCGCCTGAACCGGCGCGGCCAACACCAGCAGCACGGACGCCGACAGCGTCATCGTGGTGAGTTTCATCATCCTCGCTCTCTCTCTCTTTGGTTGATTGTCGTTGGGTCCCCGTCTGACGCAGGGCTCGCGCTCGATTATAAGACCGGAGCGCCCGGACGACGGCCGCTGGCGGCCCAAATAATCCTTTTATACCAAAGGCTTATAACATTATTCACTAATATGCTTCTGGAGCTTGCGTGATCGACCTCAAGGCCTGCCCCCTCTGGCTTTACCGCCTGTTGCCCTTCCTCCGCTGGTGGCCCAGCGTCAATTCGGACACCCTCAAGGCCGACGCGGTCGCCGCCCTCACCGGCGCGATGGTGGTGCTGCCGCAAGCGGTGGCGTTCGCCACGATCGCCGGCCTGCCGCCCGAATACGGCCTCTATGCCGCGATGGTGCCCGCCGTCATCGGTGCGCTGTGGGGGTCCAGCTGGCATCTGGTGTCGGGACCGACGACCGCGATCTCGATCGTCGTCTTCGCCTCGATCAGCCCGCTCGCCGAGCCGAGCAGCGCCCACTACATCGGCCTCGTCCTCACGCTGACCCTGCTGACGGGCCTGATCCAGCTGGGAATGGGTGTGGCGCGGCTGGGGGTGCTGGTCAACTTCATCTCCCACACGGTCATCATCGGCTTCACCGCGGGCGCCGCGCTGCTCATCGCGTCCAGCCAGATCAAGAACTTCTTCGGCCTCGCCATTCCGCGCGGCGCGCATTTCCATGAAGTGCTGATTCATTTCGGCACCCACATCCTGGACATCAACCTGTGGGTGATGGTCGTCGGCATCGCCACGCTCGCCTCGGGCATCCTCGCGCGACGCTATCTCAAGAAACTGCCGTACATGATCGTCGCGATGGTGGTGGGCAGCCTGGTGGCGGCGTTCCTGAACGCACGCTACGGCGTCGAGCAGACCGGCATCAAGACCGTCGGCGCGCTGGTCGCCTCGTTCCCGCCGTTCTCCGTCCCCGAGTTCTCGCTGGCGGCGATCAAGCAGACCCTCTTCCCGGCGACGATCATCGCGATCCTGGCGCTGACGGAGGCGGTCGCGATCGCGCGCTCCGTCGCGATCAAATCCGACCAGCGCATCGACAGCAACCAGGAGTTCATCGGCCAGGGCCTGTCGAACATCGCCGGCAGCTTCTTCTCGGGCTACGCCTCGAGCGGATCGTTCAACCGCAGCGGCGTGAACTATGCCTCGGGCGCCAAGACGCCGCTCGCCGCGGCGCTGTCGGCCGTGTTCCTGCTGCTGATCGTGATGCTCGTCGCGCCGCTGGCGGCCTACCTGCCGGTGCCGGCGATGGCGGCGATCCTGTTCATCGTCGCCTACGGCCTGATCGACTTCCACCACATGGGCGAGATCATCAAGCGCCACAAGCGCGAGCGCATCGTGCTGGCCATCACCTTCATCGGCACGCTCGTGGATCTGGAGAAAGGCATCTTCCTCGGCATCCTGGTGTCGCTGATGTTCTATCTCTATCGGACCTCGCGCCCGTCGATCCGGCAGCTGGTTCCGCTCGCCTCCGAGGCCGACAACCCGCGCCGCAAGTTCATCGAGGCCGACAGCGAATCGCCGACCTGCCCGCAGATGGCCGTCCTGAGCGTCGAAGGCTCGATCTTCTTCGGCGCGGTCGAGTACGTGCAGCAGCAGTTCCGCAACATCGACGAGACCAATCCGCAGAAGAAGCACCTGCTGCTGACCTCGCGCGCGATCGGCTTCGTCGACCTCGCCGGCGCCGAGCTGCTCGCCAAGGAAGCGGCGCGCCGGCGCAAGATGGGCGGCGGCCTCTACCTGGTCGGCGTGCAGCCGGACCTGACCGAGATGCTGCACCGCAGCAAGCAGGTCGACACCGTCGGCGCCGACCAGATCTTCCAGCACAAGGGCGACGCGCTGCGCGCGGTCTACCCGCGCCTCGACAACGAGATCTGCCGGACCTGCACCGCCCGGATCTTCCACGAGTGCAACGTGGCGCTGCCCGACGGCACGCCGCGCGCTTCGGCCTAGTCGTTATCCTTCGCACGCGCCCGCCGCCATACCCACGGCGGCACCGGCGCAGCGTCCTGCCACAGACCCCGGCGCGCCGTGCGTGCCTCGCGCTGGACCGTCCGGAGGGCGGCCCCGCGGCGCGAACGCGCCGTCGCCCACGCAAGCCCGCGCCGCACCAGTTCGGTCTCGACCGCGCGGCCGTCCCGACACAGCCGCGCGATGGTGCGGCCATAGACGTCGGTCGCGACCGTCTCCACCTCCACGTGTCGCTTCAGCACACGCGCCTCCAGCGCGCGCGTCGCCGCGTCCCCGAAGGGCTGGTCCCTTTCCGGCGCGTCGACGTCGGCCAGGCGAAGCTTCAGGAAGGCCCGTCCCGCGGGATCGACGTGATCGGGCCTGAACAGCACGGTATCGCCGTCGATCACGACGATGACCACACCATGCAACGTGTCCGCCGTTGCGGAGCCGGCGAGCACCCAGACGAGCGCCGCCAGCCACGGCGCAAGTCCCCGCCTCACCCGGCGAGCATCTCGGCGGCGTGCTGCCGCGTGGTCGCGGTGATCCTGAGGCCGCCCAGCATGCGCGCGATCTCCTCGACGCGCGCGGCCTCGTCGAGCACCTCGATGTTGGACGAGACGACGCCGCCGCTGGCCTGCTTGGACACGCGCAGGTGCTGCGTGCCACGGGCCGCGACCTGCGGCAGGTGGGTGATGACGAGCACCTGCCGGCGCTCGCCGAGCCTGGCCAGCCGCCGCCCGACCGCCTCGGCGACGCTGCCGCCGATGCCGACGTCGACCTCGTCGAAGATCAGCGTCGGCACGCCCGCCACGCCCGACAGCGCGGTCTGGATCGCCAGGCTGATGCGCGACAGCTCGCCGCCCGACGCGACTTTCGCGAGCGGCCCCGGCGGCAGGCCGGGATGGCTGGCGACGAGGAAAGCCACGTCCTCGAGCCCATGCGCGCGCGGCTCGCTGGCGGGATGGAGCTGGACGTCGAGCTGCCCGCCGGCCAGCGCCAGTTCGTGCATCGCGGCGGTGACCTGCTTCGACAGCGCGGCGGCCGCCTTGCGGCGCTGCGCCGAAAGCGCCCTGGCCTGGGACTGGTACTGCGCCTGCGCGGCGTCCTCCGCCGCCTGCAAGGCCTCGAGGTCGTCGCTCGCCGCGAGCGCGGCCAGCCGTGCCTCGAACTGTTCCAGCAGCCCGGCCAGCGCCTCGGGCTGGACCCGCTGCTTGCGCGCCAGGCGGTGCATGTCGGCGAGGCGCCGGTCGAGTTCGGCAAGGCGCTCGGGGTCGAGGCTGAGATGGCTCGCATAGCGGCGCAGCGCATGCACGGCCTCGGCGACGTCGGCGCTGGCCGCATCGAGCAGCGCCGCCACGTCCGTTAGGCCGTCGTCGACCGCCAGCATGGCATCGAGCCGCGCACGCAGCTCGCCGAGCCGGCTCGACACCGCCGCCTCGCTCTCGTCGAGCCCATCGATCAGCGCCTGGCTGCCCTCGAGCAGCGTCGTGACGTGCGCCAGCCGCGCATGCTCGGCCTGGATCTCGCCCCAACGCCCGAGGTCGTCGCCGAGCGCCCGCAGTTCTTCGACGACGAGCGTGAGCCCTTCGCGCTCGATCTGTCGCGCCTGCCCGTGGGCCGCCGCGTCGAGCCGCCGCTGCCGGGCGGCCTGCCACGCACGCCAGGCCGCCGCAACCGTCTCGGCCTGCTGCTGGGCGCCGGCGTAGGCATCGAGCACCTCGCGCTGCGCCTGCTGCCGCAGCAAGGCGTGGTGCGCATGCTGGCCATGGATGTCGAGCAGGAAGTCGGCAGCCTCCTTGAGCTGCGCCAGCGTCGCGGCGCTGCCGTTGATGAAGGCGCGTGAGCGGCCACCGGCATCGATCACGCGGCGCAGGATCAGCGTGCCCTCGTCCGCCGCGAAGCCTGCCGCGTCGAGCCAGGCCACAAGCTGCGGCAACCGGTCGAGCGCGAACTCGGCCGCGATTTCGGCGCGCGCGGCCCCCTGCCGCACGACGCCGCCCTCGGCGCGGTCGCCGAGCGCCAGCGCCAAGGCGTCGATCAGGATGGATTTGCCGGCCCCGGTTTCCCCGGTGAGCACCGTGAGGCCGGGCGCGAAGTCAAGCTCGACCGACTCGACCAGCAGGTAGTTGCGGATGGACAGATGGGCCAGCACGGGTGCTCAGAGCTTCTTGCCCCAGTGCAGCTTCTGCCGCAAGGTGTCGTAGTAGCTGTAGGAATGCGGGTGCAGCAGCGTGACCGGGCGGCTCGCGCGGGTGATCCAGACGTGGTCGCCGCTCTTGAGGTCGAAATAGCTCTGGCCGTCGAAATGCACGCGCGCATCGTCCGCATAGGTCAGGTGGATCTCGATGCGCGAATGGCTGCTGACGACGATGGGACGCGCGGACAGCGTATGCGGGCAGATCGGCACCAGCGCCACCGCCTCCAGCGTCGGGTGCACGATGGGACCGCCGGCGGAGAGCGCGTACGCGGTCGTGCCCGTCGGGCTGGTCACGACCAGGCCGTCCGCCCGCTGGCTGTAGACGAACTCGCTGTTGATCGCGATCTCGAGGTCGATGAGTCGGCCCGAGCCGCCCTTGCCCACCACCACGTCGTTGAATGCCGTGGACTCGAACACCGCCTCGCCGCCGCGGCGGATCAGGCCGTTCAGCAGGATGCGCTCTTCCGCCACGTATTGCCCGCTGAGTATCTCCGCCAGCGCGTCGTACATGTCCTCCACGGTGATGTCCGTGAGAAAGCCCAGCCGCCCCTGGTTGATTCCGATCAGCGGCGCGCCGTGCGGCGCGAGCTCCCGCGCGATCGACAGCATGGTGCCGTCGCCGCCCAGCACCACCACCACGTCGCATTCCGTCGCCAGCTGATGCAGGTTGCGAGTCGGAAAGTCGCGGATGCCCAGATGGTCGGCGCTCTGGCAGGCCAGCAGGACCTCGTGGCCGCGCCGCCGCAGGAACTCCCCCAAGGCGCGTGCGGACTCGCCCATGCACAGGTTGTCGTATTTGCCGACGAGGCCGACCGTATGGAAAGGGGTTTGCATGAGGGGCGATTATATAGGGGGAGCGGTGAACGGTAAGCAGGGAGCGGACTGACAGGCTCCCCGCTCCCCGCTCCCCGCTCCCCGCTCCCCGCTCCCCGCTCCCGGAATATAATCGCTGAATGCTCAACGACCGCGCCCGCATCCTGCTGAAAACCCTCGTGGAACGCTACATCAGCGAGGGCGAACCCGTGGGCTCGCGCACCCTGTCCAAGCATGCCGGCCTCGACCTGTCACCCGCCAGCATCCGCAACATCATGGCCGACCTCGAGGAAATGGGCTTCGTCACCAGCCCGCACACCTCGGCGGGCCGCGTGCCGACGCCGCGCGGCTACCGCTTCTTCGTCGACACGCTGCTGACCGTGCGGCCGCTCGACCGCGTCGCCGTCAGCCAGCTCGAGACGCAGCTCGCGCCGTCCGACCCGCAGCGCCTCATCACCGCGGCATCCACGCTGCTGTCCGACCTCAGCCAGTTCGCCGGGCTGGTGATGACGCCGCGGCGCAGCCCGGCCTTCCGCCAGGTCGAGTTCCTGCGGCTGTCGGAAAAGCGCATCCTGCTGATCATCGTAACCATGGAAGGCGAAGTCGAGAACCGGGTCATCCTGACCGAACAGCCCTACAGCGCCTCGGCGCTCACCGAGGCCGCCAACTACTTCAACCAGAACTTCGCGGGCTTCAGCTTCGACCAGGTGCGGACCAGGCTGCGCGACGAGCTCGGCCGCATGCGCGACGACATCACGCGCCTGATGAGCGCGGCGGTCGACGCCGGCAGCCAGGCGCTCGACGCCAGCCAGGAAAACGTCGTGGTCGCCGGCAGCCGCAAGCTCCTCGACGTCGAGGAATTGTCCAGCAACATGGGCAACCTGCGCCGCCTGTTCGACGCCTTCGAGCAGAAGACCGGCCTGCTGCGCCTGCTCGACCAGTCGCGCAACGCCGCCGGCGTGCAGATCTTCATCGGCGGCGAATCCGAGCTGCTGCCGCTCGACGAATGCAGCCTCGTCACGGCGCCCTACTCGGTCGACGGCCAGGTCGTCGGCACGCTGGGCGTCGTCGGTCCCACGCGGATGGCCTACGAACGCGTGGTGCCGATCGTCGACGTCACCGCCAAAATCCTGTCCAGCGCCCTGTCGCATCACTGAATGAAATACGCCAACGAGCCGGAATACACCCACGGGCAAGCGGCGCGCACCGGCATCCTGCTAGTCAACCTCGGCACGCCGGAGGCGCCGACCGCCAGGGCATTGCGCCCCTACCTCCGGGAGTTCCTGTCCGACCCGCGCGTCGTCGAGATTCCGCGCCCGATCTGGTGGCTCATACTCAACGGCATCATCCTCAACACGCGGCCGAAGAAATCCGCCGAGAAGTACGCGTCGATCTGGACGGCCGAGGGCTCGCCGCTCAAGGTGCACACCGAGAAGCAGGCGAAGCTGCTGAAGGGCTGGCTGGGCGAGAAAATCGCCTCGCCCTTCGTCGTCGAGTACGCGATGCGCTACGGCACGCCCGCGATCCCCGCCACGCTGGAGAAGATGAAGGCAGCCGGCTGCGACCGCATCCTGATCCTGCCGGCGTATCCGCAATACGCCGCGTCGAGCACCGCGACCGCCTTCGACGCCGCATTCGACTGGCTCAAGCACGTCCGCAACCAGCCGGCGCTGCGCACGGTCAAGCACTACCACGATCATCCCGCCTACATCCGGGCGCTCGCCGCCAACATCCGCGACGCCTGGCAGATGCACGGCCGCCCCGACGTGCTGCTGATGAGCTTCCACGGCGTGCCGCGCTACACGCTCGACAAGGGCGACCCCTACCACTGCGAGTGCCGGAAGACCGGCCGCCTGCTGGCCGAGGCGCTGGGGCTGGAACCCGCCCAGTATCGCCTCACCTTCCAGTCGCGCTTCGGCCGCGCCGAGTGGATCCAGCCCTACACCGACAAGACCCTCGAGGAACTCGGCCGTGCCGGCGTCGGCCGCGTCGACGTCGTCGCGCCGGGCTTCACCGCCGACTGCCTCGAAACCCTGGAAGAGCTGGCGATGGAAGGTCGTGCCACCTTCCTCGCCGCCGGCGGCAAGGCCTTCCACTACATCCCCGCACTCAACGAGCATCCCCGATGGATCGACGCGCTCGGCGAGATCGCGCTGGCCAACCTCGGCGGTTGGGTCGACGAGAGCCGGGATCGCGACGCCGACGAAGCCGCGCGCCGGGCCAGCCGGAGCCGTGCGCTGGCGCTGGGCGCGCGCAGCTGACGGGCTTCATCAGAAGCAAAGGCTTGCCGACGGGGCTGGTGCCCCGTTTTTTTTTGCCTCGCCGATTCCCTCCGGGCGCCGGCGGCGAAGGTGGACCCGAAACCCGACTTGTAGTCGGAAGCGTCACCGACTAGCTTTCAATCATCACGCCAAACGGCCGTTCCCGGAGGTTTCCCATGATCGACACGCCGCATGTGGATCGCCTGGTCCAGCAACACATCCTCGAACACGAGATGCGCCTGAAGCAGGTGGACACCCTGCTCGAACGCGCCCGGCAGCTCGTTCCCGACGCCGCCGGCGACGCGGCGAAACAGCTCGCGACCGCGAAGGCGGAGCGCGACAGACTGGCCGGTCGCGTGGAGGAATACAAGCAGCTTCCCGCGGCGCAGTGGTCCGAAGCGGAATTCGAGAACAAGGGCCCCATGATCGTGTGGGACACGCTGGCCCAGCAACTGGAGAAGCTGGTCGAGCGTCTGGAACACTAGGCCCGACGCCTCGCGAGGCACGCCGAAGCCACGCCGGCCCGAGCGGCGCGCGACGGCCATGGAAAAACGGGGCGCGGCCCCGTTGCGTCGCTGACGCCAGATGGAAGTCGGGCGCCCTACGCCTTCTTCACGAACTCCGACTTCAGCTGCATCGCGCCGACGCCGTCGATCCTGCAGTCGATGTCGTGATCGCCTTCGACCAGGCGGATGTTCTTCACCTTGGTCCCCACCTTCACGACCAGTGACGCCCCCTTGACCTTCAGGTCCTTGATCACCGTGACCGTGTCGCCGTCCGCCAGCACGTTGCCGTTGGCGTCGCGCACGACACGGACTTCATCGGTGGCCGCCGCCGAATCCTTCGACCATTCGTGCGCGCATTCCGGGCACACGTACATGGCACCGTCCTCGTACGTGAATTCCGAACCGCACTGGGGGCATTTGGGCAGACCGCTCATGCTGCGCCCCTTTGCGTGGTTGGGCTGCTGTCTTTCATCTTCATTTTTTCCTCGAACTGCTCAACATGGCTGGTTTCAAACAGGTTCCAAGAGGAACACGTCGATCCGAAGCCCGATCAGGAGGGCCGCCCGACGTTCGTCATGTCCGCATTCGGAACACTTCGCGACGACCCTCACAATTGTTCGACATTCACGCCATCTTGTCCGCATCCAGCGCGTCATTCCAGATGTCGTAGGGCCCCTTCGGCCGCGGGACCAGCGTCAGCAGCAGGGACAAGTCCGAATAGACATCCGGTGGAAAGCCCTGGCGGCCGCCGCGGGTGTCCACCAGCAAACCCTGCAGCTGGTCGAAGCAGGTGGACGCTCCCCAGAACGCCGCGATCTCGTGGGCCAGACGCGGAAAATGTTCCTCGAGCGGGCTCAGGTCGGACATGGATCTTCTCCCTTTCGATTGACGCAAAATCATCGGATGGGGCTGAGCGGCGGCAATCGGCAAACCACGCGGCTTCCGCCTATCCCCGCTCGTACACCACGAAATCGAAGCGCAGCGTATCCCCCTTCTTGCCGAGGTGGGATTCGCGCGAGACTTCCCGAAACGCGCTGCGGTCGTAATCGGGAAACCAGGCGTCGCCCGCCGGCGCGATGTCCACCTCGGTCAGATACAGCCGGTCGGCGAGCGGAATGGCCTGGGCGTAGAGCTCGGCGCCGCCGATGAAGAAGATCTCGTCGGCCTTGCCGCACAGCGCGATGGCGGCGGGAATGGAGTCGGCCACGAGGCATCCTTCGGGCCGGTAATCGGCGTTGCGCGTGATGACCACGTTGGTGCGCCCGGGCAGCGGGCGGCCGAGCGACTCGAAGGTCTTGCGGCCCATCAGGATCGGATGGTCGAGCGTCAGCGCCTTGAAATGGGCGAGGTCCTCCGGCAGGCGCCAGGGCAGCCGGTTCTCGATTCCGATGACGCGATTCTTCGCGAGCGCGGCGATGACGCTGATGCGCGGCTTCTGCACGTTCATACCGCCACCGGCGCCTTGATCGCGGGATGCGGGTCGTAGCCCTCGAGCGTGAAGTCCTCGAAGCGGAAGCCGAAGATGTCCTTGACGTCGGGGTTCAGCTTCATCGTCGGCAAGGCGCGCGGCGCGCGGGACAGCTGCTCGCGCGCCTGGTCGAGGTGGTTGAGGTAGAGGTGGGCATCGCCCAGCGTGTGGACGAAGTCGCCGGGTTTCAGCCCCGTCACCTGTGCCATCATCAGGGTCAGCAGCGCATAGCTCGCGATGTTGAACGGCACGCCGAGAAAGATGTCGGCGCTGCGCTGGTACAGCTGGCAGCTCAATCTGCCGTCGGCGACGTAGAACTGGAAGAAGGCGTGGCACGGCGCCAGCGCCATCCTGTCGAGGTCGGCGACGTTCCACGCCGAGACGATGATGCGGCGCGAGTCGGGGTTGGTCCTGAGCGTCTTCACCACTTCGCCGATCTGGTCGATTGTGCCGCCGTCGCGCCCGGGCCAGCTGCGCCACTGGTAGCCGTAGACCGGGCCGAGGTCGCCGTTTTCGTCGGCCCACTCGTCCCAGATCGAGACGCCGTTTTCCTTCAGGTAGCGGATATTGGTGTCGCCCTTGAGGAACCACAGGAGCTCGTGGATGATCGAGCGCAGATGGCATTTCTTGGTGGTGACGAGCGGGAAGCCCTCGGCGAGGTTGTAGCGCATCTGCCAGCCGAACACCGAGAGGGTGCCGGTGCCGGTGCGGTCGTCTTTGCGGGTGCCGTGCTCGAGCACGTGGCGCATCAGGTCGAGGTAGGGTTTCATGTCGAGGACGGATCAGGGGTGTGCGGGCGCGGCCAGAATGCGCCCATTATCGTCGAATCCGGCACCGGCCTGAACGCCGTCGTAGAAGGCGGCCAGGCGGGCCGCGGGGGACTCGCCGTAGATGTCCCAGAACGCGATCTCGAAATCGGCATTGTCCTGCACCGCCAGCGCCAGGCGGCGGAAGCGCGCCTCGTCCTGCGCCTTCAGCCAGCCGACCAGCAGCATCGACTCGCGGTAGAACTCGAAGATGCCCAGCTTGAAGGCGCCGGCGCGGTGGCGCCGGTCGGGGACATCGCGCAGGCCGAGGTCGATGCGCCGGCCGGCGCGGATCGCGGCGACCGCCTGCGCGTCGGTCGCGTATTCGGCGCCGCCGCCGTCGGCCGTCAGCGTCGCCCAGCCTTCGTGGAACCAGACCGGAACGGTGCTGTTGTAGTGGCCGATGCGCTGCCCCAGATGCAGGTGCGCGAGCTCGTGCGTCAGCAGTGCAGGCAGGCGGCTCCTTTCAGGGCCGTCGAGATTGGGCGACAGGATCAGGCGGTTGTCCGGGATGACGGCGGCGGACAGCCGCGGCGTCATCACGTAGCGGTTGAAGCAGTCCGCGGTGCCGCAGACATAGATGCGCGGCGGATGGAGAAACGGCAGGTAGTGCGCGGCCTCGACCTTCGCGATCGCCTCCGGCAGCGCGGCGGCGACGCGCGCGCCGTAGGCTTCGAATCCCGGTTCCACCCGGACCCGCGCATCGCTCGCGAGCGCCACGAAGCCGTCGACCGGCTGCAGCGCGCGCGGGTCGCTGACGGTGAGTGCGCAACCCGGCAGGATCGCCGCCAGGGCGGCGACCCGCAGCCAGGCCTTCATGCGTCGAGGACCTCCCAGCGGCCGTCGACCAGCCCCTCGAGCGGCGGATACTGCTTCTTGTACGCCATCTTGCGGCTCTCGGCGATCCAGTAGCCGAGATAGAGATAGGGGAGCTCCAGCCGCTTCGCCAGCTCGATCTGCCACAGCACGCCGTATACGCCGAGGCTCTGCTGCTCGCGCGCCGGGTCGAAAAACGTGTAGACGGCGGACACGCCGTCGTCGACCTGGTCGATCAGCGACACCATGACCAGGTCGTCGCCGTCGCGGAATTCGACCAGCACCGAGTCGACGTTGGACGACAGCAGGAACTGCGTGTACTGGTCGGGGCCGTCGCGGTCCATGCCGCCGCCGGCATGGCGGCTGCCGAGATAGGCGCGGTAGAGCGCATAGTGCTCGTCCCGGAAATCGAGCGGCAGGAAGCGCGCGGCGAGATGGCCGTTGCGCTTGAGGCAGCGGCGCTGGGTGCGGCTGGGCGAAAAGCGTCCGACGTCGACGCGAACCGGCACGCAGGCGTGGCATTGCTCGCAGTGGGGGCGGTAGGTGAACTGGCCGCTGCGGCGGAAGCCGGCCCGGATCAGGGCGCTGTAGGCGCGGCTGTCGATCAGGTGGGTCGGCGTCGCGACCTGCGAGCGCGCCCGCCGGTCGGACAGATAACTGCAGTCGTAATGCGCCGTCAGGTAGAACTGGATGCGCTGGAACGGTGGTTCGGTCGGATGCATTACTCGGTGAAGCTCCACGGCCCGGGCTGATGCGGCAAGTTTACCAATTCCGCCACCCGTGCCGTGAATGCCGCGCGCGGCAGGGTGCGGGCGCCCAGGCTGGCGAGGTGCGCCGTCTCCATCTGGCAGTCGATGAGCCCGAAGCCCCAGCGCTCGAGCTGGCGCGCGAGGTGCACCAGCGCGACCTTGGAGGCGTCCGGTTCGCGGCTGAACATCGATTCGCCGTAGAACATGCGCCCGATCGCCACGCCATACAGGCCGCCGACGAGACGGCCGTCGCGCCAGGTTTCGACCGCGTGGGCGTAGCCGGCCGCGTGCAGCCGGGTGTAGGCCGCGATCATCGCCGGCGAAATCCAGGTGCCGCCGGCACCGGGGCGCGGCGCGGCGCAGGCCCGCATGACCTCGACGAAGGCGGTGTCGACGCGCACCTCGAAGCCGCCGTTGCGGATGCGCTTGGCGAGCGAACGGGTGACGCGCACCTCGCCCGGGACCAGCACCATGCGCGGGTCGGGACTCCACCACAGGATCGGCTCGCCCGGGTTGAACCACGGGAAGATGCCGTGGCGATAGGCCTCCAGCAGGCGCTCCAGCGAGAGGTCGCCGCCCATCGCCAAGAGGCCGTTGGGCTCGGCAAGCGCGGTCTCGACCGGCGGAAAACCGAGGGGATTGTCGACGCGTCCGCTCATGCCGTCATGGTAGCGGAATCCTCCCGGACGCGAGCGGGCTTGCCTCCCGAAGCCGCTTGCATTAGGATATGCGCATCTTCAATGCTGCTATCTGACGATCCGGCGGAGGCAAGCGGGGGCCGAGTGCCGCGCGCTTCTATAATGGCCGGCTCGACAACTGGCGGGAACCACGCTCGCGGGCGAGGCTCCATGCCACGGACACAGCAGTGACGAAGAATGGCAACAGCATACGCAACGTTCAAACCAGCCGGAGTGACGCACGGGCCACAAGCCTTGGCGTCGTGCCTGCCGACCAGGGCGCCTACCCCGCGCCCTGGACAGGCGGCGACCGAAATGACGTCTGAACACAAGCCGTACCAAACGCTCGCGGCCCGCCCGACCTCTCTCCCGGGCGCACCCCTCCCGGGCGTTCTCCTGCGGGGCGTTTCGTGAGTTCCTCTCCTACGCTCACGGACGCCCCTTCTTTTTCGGGCTGCTTCCACTGCGGCCTGCCGGTGCCCGAGGGCGCCCACTATCCGGTGACGTTCCAGGGCGAAACCCGCGAGGCATGCTGCCGCGGCTGCCAGGCGGTGGCGCAGACCATCATCGACAGCGGCCAGGGCGCCTACTACCTCCACCGCACCGCGCTGCCGGCGACGCCGCAGCAGGCCGAATCCGAACTCGCGCAGCTCGGGCTCTACGACCTGCCCGAGATCCAGGAGAGCTTCGTGCGCGTCGAGGCGGAGAACGTCCGCGAGGCCGCACTGATCCTCGAGAACATCGTCTGCGCGGCCTGCATCTGGCTGAACGAGCGCCACATCGCGGCGCTGCCCGGCGTGCTGTCGGTCGAGATCAACTACGCGACGCGACGCGCGCGGGTGCGCTGGGACAACAGCCGCATCCAGCTGTCGGCGATCCTGAAAGCGGTTTCCGACATCGGCTACATCGCCCACCCCTTCGACCCGGGCCGCTCCGACGACGTCTACCGGCGCGAGCGCAACACCGCGATCAAGCGGCTCGCCATCGCCGGCCTCGGCATGATGCAGGTGATGATGTACGCCCTGCCGGGCTACACCGCCACCGACATGAGCGCCGACATCCGGCTGCTGATGCGCTGGGCGAGCCTGATTCTCACCATCCCGGTGGTGGTGTATTCGGCCTGGCCCTTCTTCATCGGCGCCTGGCGCGACCTCAGGCGCCGCACCCTCGGCATGGACGTGCCGGTCGCGCTCGGCATCGCGACTGCATTCGTCGCCAGCGTCTACGCGACGTTCTCGGGCCACGGCGAGGTGTACTTCGACTCGGTCAACATGTTCGTCTTCCTGCTGCTGACCGGGCGCTTCCTGGAAATGAACGCGCGCCGCCGCGCCGGCGCGGCGGTCGAGGAACTGGTGAAGCTCATCCCCGCGGCCACCACGCGCCTGCCCCGCTGGCCGGAAGGCGACGAGGAGCAGGTTCCGGTGGCGCGGCTGACGGTGGGCGACCATGTGCTGGTCCGCCCCGGCGAGACGCTGCCGGCCGACGGCGTGGTCGTCGACGGCGACAGCGCGGTAAGCGAAGCAATGCTCACCGGCGAATCGATGCCGCTGTCGAAGGGCCGCGGCGCGCGTGTGGTCGGCGGCAGCCTCAACCAGGCCAGCCCGCTGGTCGTGCGCGTCGACAAGCTCGGCGCCGACACGCGGCTGGCCTCGATCGTCCGCCTGCTCGACCGCGCGCAGAGCGAGAAGCCGCGCATCGGCCAGCTGGCCGACCGCGCCGCCGCGTGGTTCGTCGGCCTGCTGCTGCTGATCACCGTCGGCGTCGGCCTTGCCTGGTATGCGATCGACCCGGCCAGGGTGCTGTGGATCGTCGTGTCCATCCTCGTCATCACCTGCCCCTGCGCGCTCGGGCTCGCCACGCCGGCGGCACTGACCACCGCGACCGGGCGGCTGACGCGGCTCGGCCTCCTGACCACGCGCGGCCATGCGCTGGAAACGCTGGCGCGGGCGACCGACCTGGTGTTCGACAAGACCGGAACGCTCACGCTCGGCCGCCTCGCGGTCCGCCGCGTGGTCCCGCTCGGCGGCCGCAGCGCGGACGAAGTCGGCGCGATCGCCGCCGCGCTCGAGGCCGGCTCCGAGCATCCGATCGCACGCGCGCTGCGCGATGCCTGCCCGGCCCCCTCGCGCTCCGCCAGCGACATCCGCAATACCCCGGGGCTCGGCGTCGAGGGCCGCATCGGCGGCCATGCCTACCGCCTCGGCACGCCGCGCTTCGTCGCGGCCGGCGACGCGCCGCCGGAGCGTGATTCCGCAGGTTCGCCAAGCGGATACGAGAGCTGGGTCGCCCTCGCCGAGGACGACGTTCCCATCGCGTGGTTTGCGCTGGCCGACACGCCGCGCGCCGATGCGGCCGCCGCGCTCGACGCGCTCAAGCGGCAGGGGCTGCGCCTGCACCTGCTGTCGGGCGACGCCGCGCCGGCCGTCGAGGCCATCGCGCAGCAGCTCGGCATCGGTGCTTGGCGCGCCGCCGCCATGCCGGAGGACAAGCTCGCCTACGTCAAGCAGTTGCAGGCCGAAGACCGCATCGTCGCCATGGTCGGCGACGGCATCAACGATGCTCCCGTGCTCGCCGGCGCGCAAGTGTCGATCGCCATGGGCGAAGGTGCCGACGTGGCGCAGGCGGCGGCGGACATGGTCATGCTCGGCAGCCGCCTCGCCACCCTGGCCGACGGCGTCGCGCTGGCCCGCAAGACGCAGCGCATCATCCGCGAAAACCTCGGCTGGGCGCTGGCCTACAACCTCGTCGCGATCCCGGCGGCGGCCCTCGGCCACGTCACGCCCTGGCTCGCCGGCATCGGCATGTCGGCGAGTTCGCTGCTGGTGGTGCTGAACGCGCTGCGGCTCGCCGACTTCAAGTCCGCACCGGCACCGGCCCCGGTGCCGTCCGGCACGCCGCTCCCCGCACGGCGCTGACCCTTATGGATATCCTCGTCCTGCTCATCCCGCTCAGCCTCGTCCTCGTCGGCGTCATCGCCTGGGTGCTGCTGTGGGCCGCCAGAAGCGGCCAGTTCGACGATCTCGAAGGCCCGGCGCACAGCGTCATCATGGACGACGACACGCCGCCGCCTCCGGACGACGCACCCAAACCGTAAGCGCATCGCCTATGCTGGGAGCTTTCCGTTCCAGGAGGCTGCCGCCGGAATGAGCCCGCCCATCCTCTGGTATTTCGCCGACCCGATGTGCTCGTGGTGCTGGGGGTTCACCCCGGTCATCGAAGCCGTGCGGGACGCCTACCGCGAGCGCATGAAGATCGCGCTGGTGCTCGGCGGCCTGCGTCACGACACGACGCCGATGTCGCCCGCGCAGCGCGACGAGATCCTGCATCACTGGCACGCCGTCCAGGCCCGCACCGGCCAGCCGTTCCGCTTCGACGGCGCCTTGCCTCCGGGCTTCGTCTACGACACCGAACCGGCCTGTCGTGCCGTCGCAACCGTCGCGGGGTTCAACCCCTCGCTGACGTTTCCGATGTTCAAGGCGATCCAGACGGCGTTCTACGCGCAGGGCCGCGACGTCACGCAACCCGACGTGCTGGCCGACGTGGCGGCGGAGACCGGCGTGAGCCGTGGCGCCTTCCGGAGCGCATTCGACGGCGAGGCGGCACGCCACCGGACCCAGGCGCATTTCCGCCACGCACGCCAGGCCGGCGTGCGCGGCTTCCCCACGCTGATCGTGCAGCACGACGCGAAGCTGGACACCCTCAGCCAGGGCTGCGAGTCGCTGGAGTCGGTGCGCGCGGCGATCGACGCCACCCTGCCGTCTGCTGCGTGATTCGCCCGGAGGCCGCTAGAATCGCTGCTTCGCCTTCCGGAGCCCTGTCGATGATCCGCGTGTCCCTGCTCTCGATCCCCCTGTTCCTCGCCGCGATCGTGTTCGGCATGTCCGGCTGCGGCGCCGGCGAGCCCGGCAAGCAGACCGTCTCGACCGCGCCGGCACCAGGCCAGCCGCCCAATCCGCGCGTGCTGATCGAGACCAGCCAGGGCGACATCACGGTCGAGCTGTTCCCCCGCAACGCCCCCAAGAGCGTCGCCAATTTCCTCGGCTACGTGAAGCGCGGCTTCTACGACGGCACGATCTTCCATCGCGTCATCCCCGGCTTCATGATCCAGGGCGGCGGCATGACCGCGGACCTGGCCGAAAAACCGCGGGGCGCCCCGATCCCGAACGAAGCCGACAACGGCCTCAGGAACCTGCGCGGCACGCTGGCGATGGCACGCATGGCCGATCCCGGTTCGGCGTCCTCGCAGTTCTTCATCAACGTCGCGGACAATCGCTTCCTCGACCATCACGGCAAGAGCGACGACACCTGGGGCTATGCCGTGTTCGGCCAGGTCACGAGCGGCATGGACGTGGTCGACGCGATCGTCGCCGTCCCGCGCGGCAGCCGCGGCCCCTACGACGACGTGCCGAACGCGCCCGTGGTCATGAAGCGCGTCAGCGTGCTGCCCGCGGCGGCCGCCGTTCGACCCGAACCGGTCGAAGGCGCCAAGCCCTGAACGCCCCCGCCAGACTGCTGCTGCTCGCCCTCGCCGCCGCGCTGGCGGTCGCGCTGGGCCTGATGGCCGGCGCGCTGCCAGCGGACCGCGCACTGGCGCTCGAGATCCTCACCGAACTGCGCGGTCCGCGCGTCGGCGTGGCCTTCGCCTGCGGCGGCTTGCTGGCGCTGGCGGGCGCGCTGATGCAGACGCTGTTCCGCAACCCGCTCGCCGAACCGTACCTGCTCGGCGTTTCCGGCGGCGCCGGCCTGCTTGCGCTGTTCGGCATGGCCGCCGGCCTCGCCTGGCCGTGGATCCCGGTGCTGGCGCTGGCCGGCAGCCTGCTGGCCCTGGGCCTTGCCGCCGCGCTCGGCGGCCGCCTGCTGGCGCGCGACCATACGCCGCTGCTGCTCGCCGGGGTCATGCTGGCGGCAGGATTCGGCGCGCTGATCGCGCTGGTGCTCGCGATCGCGCCGGCGGAACGCCTGCCCGGCATGCTGTACTTCCTGATGGGCGATCTCGCCTGGAGCGGCAATGCCGCGCTGCCTCTGGCGGCCTTGCTGGTCGCGGTGGCGGCGGCGCTGGCCGTGGCGCGCCGGCTCGACGTGCTGCAGCTGTCGCCGCTGAAAGCGGCCTCGCTCGGCGTACCCGTGGCGCCGACCCGCTGGATGCTGTTCGGCCTCGCCGGCGCCTGCACGGCGCTGGTCGTGGCGCAGGCCGGCAGCATCGGCTTCGTCGGCCTGATGGTGCCGCACGCGCTGCGCCGGCTCGGCTTCGCGGGTCACCGCGTCCTGCTGCCCGCCGCCGCCCTCGCCGGCGGCAGCCTGCTGGTGCTCGCCGACGCGCTGGCGCGGACGGTGATGGCCCCGCGCGAACTGCCCGTCGGCGTCCTCACCGCGCTGCTGGGGGTCCCGGTCATGCTGTGGCTGCTGCGCCGCCGATGAGTCTTGCCGCGTCGTCCCTCACCCTCACGGCCGGCGCCCGCACGCTGGTCGACTCGCTCGATCTCGCGCTCGATGCGGGCGAGGTCGTCGGCATCCTCGGCGCCAACGGCGCCGGCAAGTCGACCCTGGTCAGCGTGATGGCCGGGCTCGCCGCGCCCGCACGAGGCGAGGTCAGGCTCGATGGCCTGGCGCTCGACCGCCTCGCGCCGCTCACCCGCGCGCAGCACATCGGCCTGCTGCCGCAGGGCGACGAGGGCGACTTCTTCGGCAGCGTCGCCGAGTTCGTCGCACTGGGCCGTCACCCGTTCGGATCGGCGCCCTTCGACTGCGCCCCGCATCTCGCCCGGTGGGAACTCGCCGACCTTGCCGGCCGTGCCTTCGCCACCCTGTCCGGCGGCGAGCGCCAGCGCGCGCGGCTCGCCCAGCTGGCCGCGCAGCAGCCGCGCTTCGCGCTGCTGGACGAACCGCTTACCCATCTCGACCCCGCACACCAGGCCCGCCTGCTGGCGTGGGCGCGTACCCAGGCCGACGCCGGCGGCACGGTCGTGCTGACGTTGCACGACCCCAACTGGGCGGCCTGCCATTGCGACCGCCTGCTGTTCCTATACGGCGACGGCCGCTGGCGGCTGGGTACGCCCGCCGAGCTGCTGACACCGGCTGCGCTGGAGGCGCTGTACGGCCCCGGCACGGCGGCGCTGTGGCGGCAGGGCAAGCAGGACCAGCCTGTATAATCGCGCTTTAGGTTTTCGACATCCCCGCCCTCGCGCATCCCATGATCCGCCGCATCATCAGCAAAGTCTTCGGCCGCAAGTCACGCGCCGCCTCCAAGGGCGCGCAAATCCTGCCGCTCGCCGCGCACGGCATCCGCCGCGACCAGCTCGACGACTGTGCGCTCAAGGTCTGCGAGACGCTCGCGGCCTCGGGATTCAAGGGCTATGTGGTGGGCGGCGCGGTACGCGACCTCCTGCTCGGCACGACGCCCAAGGATTTCGACGTCGCCACCGACGCCACCCCCGAGCAGGTGCGCAAGCTGTTCCGCCGCTCACGCATCATCGGCCGCCGCTTCCAGATCGTGCACGTGATGTGCGGTCGCGAAACCATCGAGGTGACGACCTTCCGCGCCAACGGCCAGAAGGAGGCCGAGGACGAGGACGAGCGTCCCACCGACGAGCACGGCCGGCTGCTGTCCGACAACGTGTTCGGCAGCATGGAGGACGACGCGGCGCGCCGCGACTTCACCATCAACGCGCTCTACTACGACCCCGCGCGCGAGGAAGTCCACGACTACTTCGGCGGCGTCGACGACTGCAGGAAGCGCGTGCTGCGCATGATCGGCGACCCCGAGACACGCTTCCGCGAGGACCCGGTGCGCATGCTGCGCGCCGCGCGCTTCGCCGCCAAGCTCGACTTCCACATCGACGAGGCGACGCGCCGGCCCGTCGCCACGCTGGCGCCGCTGCTGGCCAACATTCCGCGCGCGCGCATCTTCGACGAGGCGCTCAAGCTGCTGTTGTCCGGACATGCGCTGCGCGGGGTGCACCAGCTGCGCGCCGAGGGCCTGCACCACGGCATGCTGCCGCTGCTCGACACCATCCTCGACGACCCGACGGGCGAGCGCTTCATCACCGCGGCGCTGAAAAGCACCGACGAGCGCATCCAGTCGGACCGCCCGTCTTCGCCGGCCTTCCTGTTCGGCACGCTGTTGTGGCCGCAGGTGGTCAAGCGCTGGCGCGATCTCGAAGCCGCCGGCGAGAAGCCGCAGCCGGCCCTGTTCCTGGCGATGGACGAAGTGCTCGACGCGCAGCGCAGCCAGCTTGCCATTCCGCGCCGCTACGACGGCATGATGAAGGAAATCTGGGGATTGCAGCCGCGCTTCGAGCAGCGCGGCGGCCAGCGCCCCTTCCGCCTGCTGGAGCATCCGCGCTTCCGCGCCGCCTACGACTTCCTGCTGCTGCGCGCCGAGTCCGGCGAAGTGCCGGCGGAGCTCGGCGACTGGTGGACGCGCTTCCAGGACGCGGACGAGGACACCCGCGCCGGCATGCTGATCGCCGACAGCGGCCCGAAGCCGCGCCGCCGCCGCAAGCGCAGGAAGCCGGGCGAGGGCGACGGCGAGGCGCACCCGGCATGAGCGTGATCGCCACCATCGGCCTCGGCGCCAACCTCAACGACCCCGCGGCGCAGGTGGAATACGCACTCGCGGAGCTCGGCCGCCTGCCCGGCACCCGCCTCGTCGCGCGCTCCGGCCTGTACGCTTCGGCGCCCGTGGGCTACGTCGACCAGCCCGATTTCATCAACGCGGTCGCGCAGGTGGAGACCACGCTCGCGCCGCGTGCGCTGCTCGCCGCGCTGCTCGACATCGAGCACCGCCACGGACGCGAGCGCAGCTTCCGCAATGCCCCGCGCACGCTCGACCTCGACCTGCTGCTCTACGGCGCGGCGCAGTTCCACGAGGACGGCCTCACGCTGCCGCATCCGCGCATGCACGAGCGCGCCTTCGTGCTGCTGCCGCTGCTCGAGATCGATCCCGACACCGTCATCCCCGGACGCGGCCGTGCCGCCGACCGGCTGCCCGCCTGCTCCGGGCAAGGCGTGACGCTCCTTCCCCTCCCTGCCGCCGCAGTCAACGCATGAGTCTCGACCGTTACCGCTACCTCGTCGTCGAAGGGCCGATCGGCGCCGGCAAGACCAGCCTCACCCACAAGCTGGCCGAACGCATGGGCGCCGAGACGCTGCTGGAAAACGCCGCCGACAACCCCTTCCTGCCGCGCTTCTACCAGGAGCCCAGGCGCTATGCGCTGCCGACGCAGCTGCACTTCCTGTTCGACCGCGCGCGCCAGCTGCGCGATCTCGCGCAGGGCGACCTGTTCCGTGCCGGCACCGTCTCGGATTTCCTGATCGACAAGGACATGCTGTTCGCGCGCATGAATCTCGACGACGACGAGTTCGAGCTGTACCAGAAGGTCTACGCCGACCTCGCGCCGCAGGCGCCGACGCCCGACCTCGTGATCTACCTGCAGGCGCCGGTCGACGCGCTGCAGGAGCGCGTCAAGCGCCGCGGCATCGAGTTCGAGCAGGGCATGGACGCGGGCTACCTGCAGCGCCTGGCCAACAGCTACAGCGAGTTCTTCCACCGCTACGAGGCCGCGCCGCTGCTGATCGTCAACACCACGAACCTCAATTTCGCCGAGAACGCCGCCGACTTCGAGCTGCTGCTCGAACGCGTCGAGAAGATGCGCGGCCCGCGCGAGTTCTTCAGCCGCGCCGCCTGAGATGCGCGTGAACCTGTCCACCCTCAGGTCGATGCGCACGAACGGCGAGAAGATCGCCGTGCTGACCTGCTACGACGCCAGCTTCGCGCGCGTCCTCGACGCCGCCGGCGTCGACGTGCTGCTGGTCGGCGACTCGCTCGGCATGGTGGTGCAGGGCCACGCGTCGACCCTGCCGGTGAAGCTCGCCGAGATGAGCTACCACACGCGCTGCGTCGCCGCCGGGGCCGAACGCGCCTTCATCGTCGCCGACCTGCCCTTCGGCAGCTACCAGCCTTCGCCCGCGCATGCATTCTCCGCCGCCGCACGCCTGATGGCCGCCGGTGCGCACATGGTGAAGCTGGAAGGCGGCGCCGTCATGGTCGACACCGTCGCCTTCCTCACCGGGCGCGGCATCCCCGTATGCGCGCACGTGGGCCTGCTGCCGCAGTCGGTCAACCAGCTCGGCGGCTACAAGGTGCAGGGGCGCGACGAGGCCGCCGCCGCGCAGCTGATCGCCGATGCGCGCGCGCTCGAGGCTGCCGGCGCCGGCCTCGTCGTGCTCGAGATGGTGCCCGCCACGCTGGCGAAGGCCGTCACCGAGGCGCTGACGATCCCCACCATCGGCATCGGCGCCGGCCCGGACTGCTCCGGACAGGTGCTGGTGCTGTACGACATGCTCGGCCTCTATCCGCGCGCGCCGAAATTCTCGAAGAACTTCCTCGCCGGCCAGGACGGCATCGAGGGCGCGGTGCGCGCCTACGTTGCGGCGGTGAAGAACGGCAGCTTCCCTACGGCCGCAGAATCATTCTGAGTTGATGCTCGCGAAAGCGATTCACAAGACGGAAAGGAGAAACGGGGAAACCCGAGCGGGTGGGAATGCCGTTCACCCGTTCGACAGGCTCACGACGCGGCCTGAGCTTGTCGAAGGGCATCTCCAAGCGGGAGCAGGGCTTCGACAAGCTCAGCCCGAACGGCGGACTTGCTCCACGCTTCTTCCCGCCCTCCCGTCTTCCTCGTAGATAGGTATGAAGCTCGTCCACACCGCCGTCGACCTGCGCGCCGCACTCGCCGGTGCCCGCGACACGGCCTTCGTCCCCACCATGGGCAACCTGCATGCCGGCCATCTCGCCCTGGTCGAGCGCGCGAAGCAGCTCGGCCAGCCGGTGGTCGCAAGCATCTTCGTCAACCCGCTGCAATTCGGCGCCGGCGAAGACTTCGAGCGCTATCCGCGCACGCTCGCCGCCGACTGCGAGAAGCTCGCCGCCGCCGGCTGCGACCTGGTGTTCGCGCCCGAGGTCGCCGAGATGTACCCGCAGCCGCAGACCTATGCCGTGGCGGTGCCGGACCGCATCGCGAACGACCTCTGCGGCGCCTTCCGCCCCGGCCACTTCAATGGCGTGGCGACCGTGGTGCTGAAGCTCTTCAACCTGGTGCAGCCGCGCGTCGCGGTGTTCGGCAAGAAGGATTACCAGCAGCTGCAGGTGATCCGCGACCTGGTGCGGCAGTTCAACCTGCCGGTCGGGATCGAGGGCGTCGACACCCTGCGCGAGGGTGACGGCCTGGCGATGAGCTCGCGCAACGGCTACCTGTCGCAGGCCGAGCGCCTGCAGGCGCCGCAGCTGCAGCGCGAGCTCGCCGCGACCGTCGCCGCCGTGCAGGCCGGCGAGCGCAATTTCGCCGCACTCTGCCGCACGGCTGCCCGCCACCTCGCCATGGCCGGCTGGCGCGTCGATTACGTCGAGCTGCGCGACGCCGCGACGCTGGCCGCGCCGACGCCCGACAGCCGCCGCCTCGTGGTGCTGGGCGCGGCCTGGCTCGGCGCCACGCGCCTCATCGACAACCTCGACTTCGCCCTCGACGCCGCCGGCTGAGGCCGGGAACACCCTTTCGGGAAGCGGGTCAAAAAACGTATAATGTTCGTCCTTTTTTGTGATTGAGAGGGCACCGTCATGCAAAGAACGATGCTCAAGTCCAAGCTGCACCGGGCGACCGTCACGCATTCCGAGCTGCATTACGAAGGCTCCTGCGCGATCGACGAAACCCTGCTGGACGCGGCCAACATCCACGAGTACGAGCAGATCCAGATCTACAACGTCACCAACGGCGAGCGCTTCACCACCTACGCCATCCGTGCCGCGCGCGATTCGGGGATTATCTCGGTGAACGGCGCCGCCGCGCACAAGGCGAATCCGGGCGACCTCGTCATCATCGCCACCTACGCGACCTACAACGAGATCGAACTGGCGCGCTACGCGCCCGAACTGGTGTACGTGGACGCGGACAACCGCATCATGGACACGCGCCACGAGATTCCGGTCCAGGCGGCCTGAATCCCGGAAAGCAAGACACGAAAGGCCGGGCCCGCCCCGGCCTTTCGTCTTTCTGCAGCGCACGACGGCAGCTTGAGCCGTTGACTTGCCCGTCGATAGAATCCACGATAGCCGAAGGGGATAGACCATCATCAGGGACGGCACAAGGACATGGCCGGAAGCACGCCGAACGAGCGAACATCGAGCGAAGCCGAAGCGCGCTATCGCGCACTTTTCGACTCGATGGACGAAGCCGTTGCGGTCAATGAGGCCGTATTTGACGCTCACGGGGAACTCGTCGATTGCATAGTCCTCGATGTGAATCCGGCCTTCGAGGTGCATGCGCCCTACCAAGCGGCTGAAACGGTCGGGCAGCGCGTGACCCGGCTCGGCTGGGTGAGTCCCGAGCGCCTTCGCTCATGGGGCCGCGCTCACGTCTCGGCAGCGCAGCCCGCACGCTTCGAATACTTCCACAAGCCGAGCGGACGCTGGTTTTCGGTGCTTGTCACGCCGATCGTCGACGGCCGTTTCTTCACCATTTTCAGCAACGTCACCGAACGCAAACGGGTGGAGGCCGACTTGCTCGACAGCGAGACGCTGTTGAGTTCGCTCATCGCGACCATGAGCGAAGGTGTGGTCATGGAGGACGCGGACGCGCGGATTCTCGCCTGCAACCCCGCGGCCGAGCGGATCCTGGGGCTCACCGCCGAGCAGATCATGGGGCGGAGCTCGTTCGATCCACGCTGGCGGGCCGTGCACGAGGACGGCACGCCGTTCCGCGGGGAAGACCATCCGACCGTGACCACCCTGCGTACCGGCGAGCCTCAGCATGACGTGACCATGGGCGTGCACAAGCCCGACGGCAACCTGACCTGGATCTCCACCAATTCGCAGCCGATTTACCACCCGGGCGACGACGGACTGAAAGGGGTGGTGGCGTCGTTTCACGACATCACTGCGCGCAAGCGGGTCGAAGAGGAACTGCGTCGCAAACAGGCGATGCTGGCGCGGACGGAGAACATCGCGCATATCGGAAGCTGGGAATGGCATGTGGACACCGACACGGTCACCTGGTCGGACGAACTGTTCCGCATCTTCCAGCTCGCCCCCGGCGACGGGGCGCCGTCATTTGCCGAACAGTCGCGACTCTACCATCCGGAGGACACGGAACGGCTGAGAGCCCTGGTGGACGATGCCGTCAGGTCGGGTACGCCCTATGAGATCGAGTTACGGGTGATCCGCAAGGACGGCGAGATGCGCGTCTGCCTTGCCCGGGCCGTGGCCGAGATGGGCCCCGACGGACGCGCCCGCTATCTCGTTGGCTCGCTGCAGGACATCACCGAGCGCAAGCGGTCGGAAGAGGCCATTCATCAACTCGCCTTCTACGATCCGCTGACGGGGTTGCCGAACCGCCGCATGCTTCAGGACCGGCTGCACACGGCCATCGTGGACAGCGCGCGCAGCGGCCGGTTCGGCGCCTTGCTCATGCTCGATCTGGATCATTTCAAGACGATCAACGATACGGGCGGCCATCCCCTCGGCGATCACCTGCTGCAGGACGTCGCGCACCGCCTCCGACGCGGCCTGCGTGAAGGCGACGCAGTCGCCCGCCTCGGCGGCGACGAGTTCGTCGTGATCCTGGAGGAACTTGGCGGCCAGTCGGAAGAGGCTGCCATTCAAGCCAGGACCATCGCCGAGAAGATCCGGCTCGACTTGTCACAACCGTATTCGCTGCAAGGAAAGGAGTGCCACTCCACGGTCAGCATCGGCATCAGCCTGTTCCAGGCGGGCTCGGAAAACATCCAAGACCTGCTCCAGCAGGGGGACCTGGCCTTGTACAAGGCCAAGGCCGCGGGACGCAACACCACCAGCTTCTACGAACCGGCGATGCAGGCTGCCCTGGAGCAGCGTTTCTCCCTGGAAGCCGATCTGCGTCAGGCGCTCAAGCTTCACCAGCTTCAGCTCTACCACCAGATCCAGGTCGACGTGACCGGCCGCCCGTTCGGTGCCGAAGCGCTGCTCCGTTGGCAGCATCCGGAACGCGGCTTCGTTACCCCGGATCATTTCATCCCCCTGGCCGAGGAGAGCGGGCTGATCCTGCCGATCGGTCTGTGGGTATTGGAAACCGCCTGCGCGCAACTCAAGGCATGGGCGGGCAACCCGGCGACCTGCGACCTCACCTTGGCCGTGAACGTCAGCGCGCGGCAGTTCCGCCAGGCGGACTTCGTGGCGGCGGTCGAAAGCATCATCCAGGCGAGCGGCGCATGCCCTTCCCGGCTCAAGCTGGAGCTGACCGAAAGCGTCGCCATGGACGATTTCGAAGACTCCGTGACGAAAATGAATGCCTTGCGGTTGCTGGGCGTGCATTTTTCGATGGACGACTTCGGGACCGGGCATTCGTCACTGTCCAACCTGAAGCGCCTGCCGCTGAGCCAGGTCAAGATCGACCGCTCGTTCGTGCGCGATATCGCCAGCGATCCTAATGATGCGGCGATCGTGAACACCATCATCGCCATGGGCCGGACCATGGGGTTGCAGGTCATCGCAGAGGGCGTGGAGACCGAAGAGCAGCAAGACTTCCTCAGGCGGCATCACTGCGACGCGTTCCAGGGATATCTGATTGGCCGGCCGGTCCCGGCCGACGAACTCGAAAAGCAGATCGACGCATTCGCACGCCGCTGATCGGGGATGCCGTGCAGCCGCCTGCGGCCGCCGTCACACGTCGTCGCCAGCCTCGCGCCGAAGCGGCATCCCTGCGCGCCGCAGCGTGAAAGCCTCCCGCTGCGACTGCCCTCCTATTTCAGTTTCCAGATCTCCGCGTTGTACTCCTGCATCGTGCGGTCGGTCGAGAAGTAGCCGCTCGATGCGGTATTGAGGATGCTCATGCGCGTCCAGTGAGCCGGGGCCTGCCATGCCTGCGCGACGCGCTCCTGCGCATCGACGTAGCTGCGGAAGTCGGCCAGCACCATCCAGGGATCGTGCGGGCTCAACAGGGCATCGATGACCGGGTCGAAGATCCCCGGCTCGCAGAGGTTGAAATGCCCCGAACGCAGCAGATCGAGCACGTCGCGCAGGTCGGAATCCTGCTCGACGTAGCGCTGCGGCTGGTAGCGCGGGCGCAGCGCCTCGACCTCCTCGGCCTTCAGGCCGAACAGGAAGAAGTTGTCCGCGCCGACGGCATCGAGAATCTCGATGTTGGCCCCGTCGTAGGTGCCGATGGTGACGGCGCCGTTCATCATGAACTTCATGTTGCCGGTGCCGGACGCTTCCTTGCCGGCGGTCGAGATCTGCTCCGACAGATCGGTCGCCGGCGCGATGATCTCCATGCTGGTGACGCGATAGTTGGGCAGGAAGGCGACCTTGAGGCGCCCGTCGACGTCGGGGTCGCTGTTGACGACGTCGGCCACGCTGTTGACGAGCTTGATGATGCGCTTGGCCATCGCATAGCCGGGTGCGGCCTTGCCACCGATCAGCACGCAGCGGTCGATCCAGCCGTCGAGCCGGCCGCGGTTGATGCGGTTGTAGAGGTGGATCACGTGCAGCACGTTGAGCAGCTGCCGCTTGTACTCGTGGATGCGCTTCACCTGCACGTCGAACAGCGCGTCCGGGCTGAATTCCACCCCGCACTCGGCCTTGACCAGCGCGGCGAGGCGTTCCTTGTTCGCGCGCTTCACCGCGCGCCACCGGGCCTGGAATGCCGGGGTGTCGGCGAGCGGCTTCAATTTCTCCACCTGCGCGAGGTCCGCCACCCAGCCTTCGCCGAGCTGCTCGCCGATCAGGGCCGTCATGCCTGGATTGGCGTGCGCGACCCAGCGGCGCGGGGTGACGCCGTTGGTCTTGTTGTTGAACTTCTCCGGCCACAGCTCGACGAAGTCGCGGAACAGGCCTTCCTGCAGCAGGCGCGAATGCAGCGCGGCCACCCCGTTCACCGAAAAGCTGCCGACGATGGCGAGCCACGCCATGCGCACCTGCCGCACCGGCTCCTCCTCGATGATCGACATGCGCCGGCGGCGTTCGATATCGCCCGGCCACTTGACCGCCACCTCGCGCAGGAAGTGCGCATTGATCTCGTAGATGATCTCCAGCGGCCGCGGCAGCAGGCGCTCGAACAGCGCCACCGGCCACTTCTCGAGCGCCTCGGGCAGCAGCGTGTGATTGGTGTAGGCCATGCACTTCGACGTGACCGCCCAGGCCGCGTCCCACGGCATGATCTCCTGATCGAGCAGCAGGCGCATCAGTTCCGCCACCGCGATGGTCGGGTGCGTGTCGTTCATCTGGAACACGTTGTGCTCGGCGAACGTCGACAGGTCGCTGTTGCCCGCCGCACGCCACTGGCGCAGCGCGTCCTGCAGGCTTGCCGAGGCGAGGAAGTACTGCTGCCGCAGGCGCAGTTCCTTGCCGTTCTCGCTGCTGTCGTTGGGATACAGCACCATCGAGATGTGCTCGGCGTGGTTCTTCGCCTGCACGGCTTCCGAATAGCTGCCGGCGTTGAACTCCTCCAGGTCGAACTCGTCGGTGGAGGCGGCCTTCCAGAGACGCAGCGTGTTGACCACGTGGTTGCGATAGCCGGAGATCGGCATGTCGTAGGGGATCGCCAGCACGTCGCTGGTGTTCGCCCAGCGCGCGCGGGGACGCCCTTCCTTGTCGTGGAAATGCTCGGTGTGGCCGCCGAAGGGCACGCGGCAGGTGAATTCGGAGCGCTCGACTTCCCACGGATTGCCGTCGCGCAGCCAGTGGTCGGGATCCTCGACCTGATAGCCGTTCTCGATGTGCTGGTGGAACATGCCGTACTGGTAATGCAGCCCGTAGCCCATCACCGGCAGGTCGAGCGTCGCGCAGCTGTCCATGAAGCAGGCGGCGAGGCGCCCGAGGCCGCCGTTGCCGAGACCGGCATCCGGCTCCAGTTCGGCGACTTCTTCCAGCGTCTGGCCGAAGCGGTGCATCGCCTCGCGCGTCGCCTCGTCGAGCCCGAGGTTGAGCACATGATTGGCAAGCGCACGTCCGATCAGGAATTCGAGGGACAGGTAATAGCCGCGCCGGCGCCCCGGCCGGTCGCGCGCGGCGTAGGTGTTCATCCAGTCGGCCATCATATGATCGCGCAGCGTCCACGCCAGCGCCTTGTACGTATACACCGGCGGGCAGTTGCGCATGATGCGCCCGAGGTGGTAATGCTGATAGCGCTGGATGTCGTGCACGATCGCCGCACCCGTCGCGGGCAACGGCTTCAGGGCGACGGCATGGGGCGCCGAAGTGGACTCGTCTTGCATGGGGCCTCCCGTTCGGATCATTGGGAATACAGGGCAAGGTAATGGTCGGCGCTGACCGACCAGTCGAAGGACTGGCGCATCCCCGTCTGCTGCAGCTGCCTCCAGCGCGCCGGCTCGCGATACAAGGAGAGCGCTCGACGGATTGCCGCAAGGAAGGCGTCCGCCTCGGGCAGGTCGAACACAAAGCCGGTTGCCTTCCCCTCCGCCAGGGCCGCCTCGTCCGCGTCGACGACGGTGTCGGCGAGTCCGCCCGTCCTGTACACGACCGGCGGCGTGCCGTAGCGCAGGCTGTACATCTGGTTGAGCCCGCACGGCTCGAAGCGCGAGGGCATGAGGAAAAGGTCGGCGCCGGCCTCGATGCGATGCGCCAGCGGCTCGTCGTAGCCGATCGCGACGAACACGCGGTCCGGATGCTGCCTGGCCAGGCGCGCGAGCTTCTGCTCGTAGGCCGCCTGCCCGCTGCCGAGCAGGACGAAGCGCGCGTCGCTTTCCGCGAGCAGCACGGGGATCGCCGCCAGCACCCAGTCGATGCCCTTCTGCTCGACCAGCCGCCCCACCAGCCCGAGCAGCGGCGCTTGCAGCATGGCGTCATCGACATGCGCGCCGAGCTGCTCGAGCAGCGCCTGCTTGTTGCGGCGCTTGCCGGGCAGGATGCGGCCGGCCGAATAATGCGCCGGCAGGTGCGGATCGCGGGCCGGGTCCCAGAGCCGGGTGTCGATGCCGTTGAGGATGCCATGGAGCTTGTAGCGCCGCGACAGCAGCAGGCCGTCGAGGCCGTAGCCGAACGGCGGCGTGCAGATCTCCTCCGCGTAGGTCGGGCTCACGGTCGTCACCGCATCCGCGTAGACAATGCCCGCCTTCAGCATCGACAGCCCGCCGTGGAACTCCACGCCTTCGGGCGACCACCAGTGTCCGGGCAGCTGCAGCCGCACGAAATCGCCGTGCGGAAAATAGCCGCCGTAGGCGAGATTGTGGATCGTGAAGACCGTGCGCGGGCGCCCCGGCTGGTCGGCGAGGAAGGCCGCGACCAGGCCGGTCTGCCAGTCGTGGGCGTGTACCACCGCGGGCTGCCAGCCGAGTTCCAGCGCGTCCTGCGCGAGCAGCGCCGCGACCCGCGCGAACACGGCATAGCGCTCGGCGTTGTCGGGCCAGTCGCGGCCATCCGCGTCGACGTAGGGATTGCCGGGACGGTCGAACAGCGCAGGGCAGTCGACGATCCACAGCGGGAAGGCGTACTCGGGGTGGCGCGTCTCCAGCACGCGCGCGCTGACCATGCCGTCGGCACCGCGCACGTCGAGCCAGCCGAGAATGCGCACCGCGTCGAGCTGGCGCAGCAGCGCACGGTAGCCCGGCAGCACCAGGCGGATGTCCGCACCGCGCGCCTTGAGGGCATGCGGCAGGCTGTACACCACGTCGCCGAGGCCGCCGGTCTTCACCAGCGGATAGGCCTCGCTCGCCACGAACAGGATTTTCTTCGCTCCGCGCTTCATTGTTCTTTTTCCATCGCTATTGTCCTGGCCTGGGTTAGCCGCAGGGCCTGAGGAAGATCGCACCGAGCGGCGGGATCGTCACCTCGAGCGACTGCTCGAACCCCATCCACGGCCGGCGCTGGGGGTCGAGCGGCCGGCCGTTGCCGAGGTTGCTGCCGCCGTAGAACATCGAATCGGTATTCAGCACCTCGCACCACGCCGCCGCCGAAGGCACGCCGATTCGGTAGCCGCTGCGCGGCACCGGCGTGAAGTTGAGCACCACCGCCATCGCCGGCGTACCGTCGGGTCCCTGGCGCACCAGGCTCAGCACCGACTGGTCGGCGTCGTGGCAATCGATCCAGCGAAAGCCGCGCGGCTCGAAATCGAAGGCGTGCAGCGCCGGCTCGCTGCGATAGAGCCGGTTGAGATCGCGCAGCAGCGTGCGGATGCCGTCATGATCGGGGAAACCGAGCAGCAGCCAGTCGAGCTGGCCGGCCTCCTGCCATTCGTTCCACTGGCCGAATTCGCCGCCCATGAACAGCAGCTTCTTGCCCGGGTGCGCATACTGCCACGCGTAGAACAGGCGCAGGTTGGCGAAGCGCTGCCAGGCGTCGCCCGGCATCTTGTCGAGCAGGCTCTTCTTCAGGTGCACGACCTCGTCGTGCGACAGCGGCAGCACGAAGTTCTCGGTCCACGCGTACATCTGGCTGAAGGTCAGCTGGTTGTGCTGGTACTTGCGGTAGACCGGGTCCTTCTCGATGTAGTCGAGGCTGTCGTTCATCCAGCCCATGTTCCACTTCATCGAGAATCCCAGGCCGCCGAGCTCGACCGGGCGCGACACGGCGGGCCAGGCGGTCGACTCCTCGGCGATCGTGAGCACGCCCGGGAAGCGGCCGTGCACCTCGACGTTCATCTCGTGCAGGAAGTGGATCGCGTCGAGATTCTCGCGCCCGCCGTACTGGTTCGGAACCCACTCGCCCGGATTGCGCGAGTAGTCGAGGTAGAGCATCGAGGCGACCGCGTCGACGCGGAGGCCGTCGATGTGGAATTCCTCGATCCAGTACAGCGCGTTGGCGACAAGGAAGTTGCGCACCTCGTTGCGGCCGAAGTCGAAGATCAGCGTGCCCCAATCCTGGTGCTCGCCGCGGCGCGGGTCGGCGTGCTCGTAGACCGCTTCGCCGGTGAAGCGGGCCAGCGCGAAGTCGTCCTTCGGGAAGTGCGCCGGCACCCAGTCGAGCAGCACGCCGAGGCCGGCCTGGTGGCAGGCGTCGACGAAGGCGCGGAAGTCGTGCGGCGAGCCGAAGCGCGCGGTCGGTGCGTAGTAGCCCGACACCTGGTAGCCCCACGAGGCGTCGAGCGGATGCTCCGCCACCGGCAGAAGCTCGATGTGGGTGTAGCCGAGGTCGAGCACGTAGGGAATCAGCTCCGCCGCCAGCTCGCCCCAGGTGTAGAAGCTGCCGTCGGCATGCCTGCGCCAGGATCCGGCATGGACCTCGTAGATGCTGACCGGGCTGTGCTGCCAGTCGAAGCGCGCCCGTGCCTCCATCCAGCCGTCGTCCTGCCACGCGTACGCCGCGTCGTCGGGCACGCGGCTCGTCGTTTCGGGCCGCAGGAACATCTGCCGCGCATAGGGGTCCGTCTTCGTCACCAGCTGGCCCCGGCTGCCGAGGATCTCGTACTTGTAGGCATGCCCCGCCTCGAGGCCGGGGATGAACAGTTCCCACACCCCGGAGGCGCCGCGGCAGCGCATCGGGTGGCGCCGCCCGTCCCAGTCGTTGAAGTCTCCGACCACGCTGACGCGCTGCACCGCAGGCGCCCAAACGGCGAACAGGGTGCCGGTGACGCCGTCGATGGTCCTGACGCGCGCACCGAGCACCTTCCATATGTTGAAATGGCGCCCTTCGCCGAACAGATGCAGGTCCACCTCGCCGACCTGCGGCGCGAAGGTGTAGGGGCAGCGCATCGCGTGCCATGCGCCGCGCACCTTGTCCTGCCAGCGCAGCAGCGGGTGCGGCCCGAGCGCGCTGTCGTCCGCCAGCGCCAGTTCGAAGCAATCGGTTCCGGCGAGGCGCGCGAAGCGCGCGCCGCCGGCCTGCAGTTCCACCGCCTCCGCGGCCGGCAGGAATACCCGCAGCAGGACGCCGCCGTCGGGCTGCGGATGCCGTCCCAGCACCTCGAACGGGTCGTGATGGGTGCCCGTCTGCACACGCATGAGCGGCGGGCTGATGGCCGGCAGCCGCGCGCCGTTCGGCGCGCGCGGATCGACATTCAGGGCTTGGGCGGAGTCTTGCATCGATCGGCTTTCTGTAGTTGTTGCAACAGGCGGGGCGCCACGTCGGGCGCCAGCGCATCCCATTCGAAGCGCCAGGTCCAGTTGCCGTTCTCCGTCCCGGGCGTGTTCATGCGCGCCTCGCTGCCCAGGCGGAGCACATCCTGCAGCGGCAGCACGGCCAGCGCAGCACGGCTCTCCAGCACGACGCCGATCATCGCGTCGGGCACTGCATCGGGGTCCGAGACGCCCAGCTGCCGCATGACTTCGTTCCGTGCCGGCTCGGGCAGCGTGCGCCACCAGCCCAGCGTCGTGTCGTTGTCGTGGGTCCCGGTGTAATAGACGGAGTCGACGTGCACATTATCCGGCTTGTGGGGATTGTCCGCATGCGCGTCGAAGGCGAACTGCAGGACGGCCATGCCGGGCAGGCCGAACCGGTGGCGCAGCGCCGTGACGTCCGGCGTGATGATGCCGAGGTCCTCGGCGACGAGCGCCAGGTCGCCGAGCTCGTCGGCGATCGCCTGCAGCAAAGCGGCGCCCGGCGCCTCCACCCAGCGTCCGTGGACCGCCGTCGCCTCGTCGGCTGGGATCGCCCACGCCGCGACCAGGCCGCGGAAATGATCGATGCGGACGAGATCGAACCATTCGAAGTGGGCGCGCAGGCGGGCGCGCCACCAGGCGAAGCCGTCGGCCTGCATCGCGTCCCAGTCGTAATGGGGGTTGCCCCAGCGCTGGCCGGTTTCGGAGAAATAATCGGGCGGCACGCCCGCCACGACGGTCGGATGCCCCTCCGGGTCGAGCAGGAACAGATGGCGCTGTGCCCAGACGTCGGCGCTGTCGTGCGCGACGAAGATCGGCATGTCGCCGAACAGCCGGATGCCGCGTGCAGCGGCCGCCGTTCGGATCGCCCGGCCCTGCATCGCGGTGCGGTACTGCTCGGCCTTCACGTCGTACAGCCGGTCGGCATGGCGGATGTCGAATTCGGCCAGTTTCGCCGGGTCGCGATCGCGCAGCGCCTGCGGCCAGTCGGTCCACGGCGCGCCGCCCTGGAGGTGCTTGATCACGATGAAGCGGGCGTAGTCGTCGAGCCAGTGGCGCTGGGCGCGGCACCAGCCGACGAAGCCGCGCATGTCGGCGCGTGCGCCGGGGAAGAGGGCCGGATTGACGGCGAAGGCGGAGGCGCACTGGTAGGGGGACAGTCCGGTCAGCGGAATGCCGAGCGGCAGCATCTGCCAGACGCCGATTCCGGCTGCCTGCAGGAAAGCGAGCCAGCGCTCGACGTCTTCGCGCGCACACGAGGGCAGCGACGTGGGATGCAGCAGAATCCCGGCGCAGCGGATGTCGAGGTTCATGCGGGCGCCCCATGCCTGCGCACGTCGTGCGTCGCTCGAGCCCCGTGCATCAGGCGTTCCGGCGCATGGTGCCGGCATTCTCCGCCCAGCCGCCGCCGCTCGACAGCGGCACGTCGAGCAGCGCGGGCGGCGCGACGCCCAGCAGGCGATACAGTTCGCGCAGCTGGGTACGGTAGAGCTGCTCGAAGTCGCTGACGCTGCGGGCCGGGTTGTAGTCGCCGAACCACCAGAACCAGTCCGATCCTTCGCAAACGGCGAGCTGGCGGGTGGCGAGCGCAAGCTGGTCGGGGCCGAGCTTCTTCGCCGCCACCACGCTGTCGTACGCGTGCTTCGCCGCAACCAGGTAGTCCCAGCCGCGGTTCTTGTCGTCGGCGCCGATCCAGGTCGAGAAGCTGCCGTACACCCAGCTTCCGGCGGCGAGCCGCTTCAAGGGCACGGCAGGCAGCGACGTCGCCAGCTCCGCAAAGGTCCCGACCTTGAGCGTGGCGTGCCCCGCCAGCGCGTTGTAGAGGCCGTCGAGGAAGAAATGACCGTTGTCGGGGTAGTACTCCCAGGCATTCTCGCCGTCGAGAATGACCGAGACGACATGGCGGTTCGCCTCCTTGCCGAAGAACGCCGCGATGTTCTCCAGATGCTGGACGAAGTCGCCGACCGCATCGTCGGCGTGCCAGTCGCTGTACTTGAAGCCGATGAGATCCGACAGTCCGTCGTCGCGGAAGAACAGGCGGGTCGTGTGGCCGTCGACGTGCGACGGCGAGAACAGCGTGCGCTTGTTCTGCAAGGCCTCGTCCGGACAGCCCGACTTGGCACAGCTGTTGCGCCAGACGCCCTCGCCCGACGCCGTCCACGCGAAGCCCATGGCGTCGAGCTGCGCGAGCGCATCCTCGCTCACCCCGCCCTCGGAGAGCCATACGCCCGCGGGCTTGCGCCCGAAGTAATGCTCGAACACGGCGGCGCCGTGCTCCAGGTGCCAGCGCGACCGCTCGGCCCCTCCCGGGTAGGCAGGCGCTTCGGGAGCGGGGGCATCCGGAAGCGCGTCGCGCAGGTTGGCGAAGTCGTTCAGCAGGGGAACGATGGGATGGCCGTAGGGCGTCATCGACAGCTCGACCTGGCCGCGTTCGGCCAGCGCGCGATAGCGCGGGATCAGCCCGGCCATGCAGTGCTGCATCAGGTGCAGCAGCTCGTGGCGATCCGCCGAGGAGTAGCCGCCTTCCTGCGCCGTCAGGCGCTTCGCGAGCGGCAGCTGCCTGAGCGAATGACCGAGCCAGGCCAGGTGGTACCAGGTCAGCAGATCGAGGAAATACTGCTCCGACAGATAGCCCGGCAGCTCCTTCAGATCATCGCGGACCGGCGTCTCGCCGCCGGCGCCGACCATGTCCAGCAGGTGGCGGAACGGCGGATGGGGATCGATCATGCGCGGGCCGTGGCAGCGCTGGCAGTCCTGGATGATGCGTATCCGGCCCGCACGATCCGACGGGATGCGCTCGATGCCGGACAGCAGGTTGAGCAGATGATCCTGGGTCGGCTTGCCGTGCTTGAGCAGCGCGTCGAGCTGGCGCGCGTAGTCGTCGAGCTGCTCCAGCAGCACCGGCGCGAAGTTCACCACCGCGCGCATGTCGGGGTGCCGCTCGAGGTGCGCCGCCATGTCGCTGTAGTCCTTGATGCCGTGCAGGTACACCCAGGGCAGGTGATAGGCCCCTTTCAGCCCCTCGCGGTAATACGGCTGGTGCATGTGCCAGCACAGCACCACGTTCAGCGACTTAGCCATCGAACTCGTCCTGCCAGTGGGCGTAGAGGTTCTGCCCGAGCATGGCGGGCGTCACCAGCACGATGCCCTCCGGCGTGACGTGGAAGCGCTTGGCATCCTCGGCCAGGTTCTCGCCGATCACCGTCCCGTCGGGGATGACCGTCCCCTTGTCGACGATCGCCCGGCTGAGGCGGCAATTGCGGCCGATGGTGACCTTCGGCAGGATCACGCTGTCCTTGATCAGGCTGTAGCTCTCGACCGTGGTGGCGAAGAACAGCACGGACCGCTTGACGCGCGCGCCCGACAGGATGCAGCCGCCGGCGATCAGGGAGTCGATCGCCTCGCCGCGGCGCCCCTCGTCGTCGAACACGAACTTCGCCGGCGGGTATTGCGGCTGGTAGGTCCAGATCGGCCAGTCGCGGTTGTACAGATTGAGCTCGGGCTCGACCGAGCACAGCTCCATGTTGGTCTGCCAGTAGGAAAACAGCGTGCCCACGTCGCGCCAGTAGGCAGGCTCGCCATCCCGGTTGCGGAACGGATACGCCATCGCGCGCGCCTCGCCGATCTTGGACGGGATGATGTCCTTGCCGAAGTCGTGCGAAGAATGCGTGTCGCTGGCGTCGTCGATCAGCGTCTTGTATAGGAAGTCCTTGGAGAAGACGTAGATGCCCATCGACACCAGCGCGGTGTCCGGCCTCCCGGGGATGCAGTCGGGGTGCCTGGGCTTCTCCGAGAAATGCGTGATGCGCATGTGCTCGTCGACCGACATGACGCCGAATGCGCTCGCCTCCGACACCGGCACCTCGATGCTGCCGACGGTGAAGTCCGCGCCGGTCTGCACGTGGTACAACAGCATCTCCGAATAGTCCATCGTGTAGACGTGGTCGCCGCCCAGCACCAGCACGTACTCGGGATGGTGGCGCTGCATGATGTCGATGTTCTGGAACAGCGCGTCGGCGGTGCCCTGGTACCACTCCTTCTTGTGGGTGCGCTGCTGCGCGGGCAGGATTTCGACGAACTCGCCGATCTCGGCGCGCATGAAGCCCCAGGCGCGCTGCAGGTGCCGGATCAGCGAATGCGACTTGTACTGCGTCAGCACGCCGATGCGGCGGATGCCGGAATTGACGCAGTTCGACAGCGGGAAATCGATGATGCGGTACTTGCCGCCGATCGGGACCGCCGGCTTGGCTCGCCACGCCGTCAGGTCCTTGAGCCGCGAGCCTTCGCCGCCCGCGAGCACGAGCGCAAGCGTCTTGCGCGTGAGATCGGTGACGGTCTTGGGTTCGGTGTAGTAGCGGTAAAGGCGTCCCTGTTCGGCCTTCGATAATGTCATGCGGCGCTCCTCCTTGTTGCGTCCTTGTTCATCGACTCGCTGAGTGCCCCCACGCGTCGGATGGCGATTGCGCGAGCGCCAGCGCGCCCGCCACCCCCAGTCGCCCGGTGGTGACCAGAAAAACCGGCGTCTCTTCGACCGCGGCCCGCATCCGCCCTTTGGCGACGGCCGCTGCCATGAAGCGCGGCGAGCGCAGCCGCGCCTGCAGATGCACGCTCACGCCGCCGGCGATATAGAGGCCGCCCTGCGGCCGGTACATCAGCGCGACGTTGCCGATCCATGCGCCGTAGAGATCGACGAACAGGTCGAGCGCCGCTGCGGCCGCCCCGTCGCCCGCCTCCGCCCGCGCGACGAGAGCCGCGCCGTCGACCGGGGTGTCCGCCAAGGGCAGACCGCGCTCGACGCAGCAGAAACGGTGCAGGTCGTTCATCGCCGAGCCCGAGACGGCGCGCTCCCACGACACGTGACCGTAGGCCCGCCGCAAATGTTCCAGCAGCCGCGCCTGAACCGTATCGGCCGGCGCAAAATCGATGTGGCCGCCCTCCGAGGCGAAGCCGCGGTAGCGCCCCGCGGCATCGGGCAGCATGAAGGCGAGCCCGAGGCCGGTCCCTGCACCGGTGACCGCACGCACCCCTCCCGGTTGCACCGGCACCGGGTTGAGCGCGACGACGTCGTCCGCGCCCAGGGTCGCCACGCCGGCGGCGGCCGCCTGGAAGTCGTTGACGAAGCACACCTGCCGCAGCCCCAGCGCGGCCTGCAGCGCATCGGCGTCGACGGTCCAGTCGAGATTGGTGAGCCGTACCCGGCGCGCGTGCAGCGGGCCCGGCAACGCCAGGACCAGCGTGTCCGGCAACGCATGCCGGCCGGCATCGCCGACGAACTGCCGCACCAGCGCCTCGGCTGACGCGAAGGCCGCGCTCGGGTAGATCTTCTCGAACTGCAGCGTCGCCGTGCCTCCCGCTTCGCCCGCCGCCCATGCCAGCCAGCTCTTGGTTCCGCCGATATCGCCCGCGATCCACTCCATCTTTCTAACTATAGGCCAGGGTGCGGCTGGCTCAGGCGCCGGCAATAGTCGATGAGGGCGTTGGTCGAGGCGTCGTGGCCGCCCGCCGGGACGTCGGCGTGCAGTTCGGTCAGGATGCGGCTGGCCAGCTGCTTGCCGAGCTCGACCCCCCACTGGTCGTAGGAATCCAGGTTCCAGATCACGCCCTGCACGAAGATCTTGTGCTCGTAGAGCGCGACCAGCATGCCGAGGGCGTGGGGCGCGAGCTGGGTCAGGACGATCGCATTGGACGGGTGGTTGCCTTCGAACACCTGGTAAGGCGAGGCCTGGCCGGTCTGCGCGCGGGTTTCCTCCAGCGTGCGGCCCCGCATCAGCGCCTCGGTCTGGGCGAGAAAGTTGGCGATCAGGATGTCGTGATGCGCCTGCATGTCGGGCGTGTGCGGCGCAAGCGAGATGATGAAATCGGCCGGTATCAGCCGCGTGCCCTGGTGCAGCAGCTGGTAGAACGCGTGCTGGCCGTTGATTCCGGTGGCGCCCCAGACGATCTGGCCGGTCGGATAGTCGACGACGTGGCCGTCGCGGTCGACCGACTTGCCGTTCGATTCCATGTCGGCCTGCTCCAGATAGGCCGGCAGGCTCCGGAGGTAATGGTCGTAGGGCAGGATGGCATGCGATTCGGCGCCGAAGAAGTTGTTGTACCAGACACCCAGCAGGGCAAGGACGACGGGCATGTTCCTGTCGAGCGGCGCATGGCGGAAGTGCTCGTCCATCTCGTGCGCGCCTTCGAGCAGTTCGACGAAGCGCTCGCCGCCGACCGCCAGCACGATCGACAATCCGATCGCCGACCACAGCGAATAGCGTCCGCCGACCCAGTCCCAGAATTCGAACATGTTGCCCGGATCGATGCCGAAGGCGACGACGGCGTCGCGGTTGGTCGACACCGCGACGAAATGCTTCGCGATGTGCTTCTCCGCCTGCGACTGCGCCAGGAACCATTCGCGTGCAGTGTGCGCGTTCGTCATCGTTTCCTGGGTCGCGAAGGTCTTCGACGACACGACGAACAGCGTCGTCTCCGGATTGAGCGTTTCGAGCGTCTCCTTCACGTGGGCGCCGTCGACGTTGGATAGGAAATGCACCTTGAGGCGCGGATGGCGGTAGGGCTTCAGGGCCTGGTAGACCATCTGCGGCCCGAGGTCCGAGCCGCCGATGCCGATGTTGACGACGTCGGTGATGCGCTCGCCCGTGTAGCCGCGCCAGACGCCGCTGCGCACCTGCTCGGCGAACGCGCCCATGCGCCCGATCACCGCGTTCACCTTCGGCATCACATCCTCGCCGTCGACGATGACCGGGCGGTTGCTGCGATTGCGCAGCGCGACGTGCAGCACGGCCCGGTTCTCGGTGTGATTGATCTTCTCGCCGGCGAACATGCGCTCGCGCCAGCCGGCGACGTCGGCCTCCTGCGCGAGCTGCAGCAGCAGCCTCATCGTCTCGTCGATGATGCGGTTTTTCGAGTAATCGAGCAGCACCTCGCCGACCTGCAGCGAAAACCGCTCGAACCGGCGCGGATCGGCCGCGAACAGCTCGCGCATGTGCACGCCCGCAATCTGCGCCTGGTGCGCCTTCAGCTGCCTGCACACCGGGCGGTGCAGCGAGCCGTGACTCTCATCCTGCTGCGCTTGCGCGCGTGCCGACGGTGCCATCATCGTTTCTCCAGGGACTGCCGGGCCATGCCGCATTGTCGTTCGATCGACACCAAGCAACGGCCATGCCATTGACCAAAATAACGGGCTCTTCCGTTAACCATAGGCAAAATTGGTGATGCTCCGATGACACGTCCTCATCTTGGATGGGATTCGGCCGATAAATTCCCCGGCCGATGCCACAAAACGGTTCAACGATGCCCCGGAATCGTGCCGTCCGACTGGTACAGTCCTTGCAGATTACCCGTCGGGCACGGCGGCGACCGAACGATCGCCGGAATCGAAACGGCAAGCGCTTGTTTTCATTGGGGCGCGAAACCGGACGGGCGCGCCGCCCTGTTCATCATTCGGCAGCGGCCGGCGAAATATCGGAAGAGGTACAGGACATGCATGTTTTGATCACGGGCGGCGCAGGCTTCATCGGCTCGCACCTGGCGGACCACCACCTGGCGCGCGGCGACCAGGTTTACGTCGTGGACAACCTCAGCACCGGATCGCTCGCGAACGTCGCCGCGTTTCGCGGCCACCCCGGCTTCCGCTTCGCCGAGGCCGACATCCTCCACTGGAACGGGCTCGGCGAGGCCGTGGCCTGGGCCGACCGCATCTATCACATGGCGGCGGTCGTCGGCGTGAAGAAGGTGCTGGAAGATCCCGTCGCCGTGATGTCGACCAACATGACCGGCACCGAGCGCGTCCTGCGCGCCATCCACCATGGCGGCTGGAACCCGCAGGTCATCATCGCCTCGACGTCGGAGGTCTACGGCTTCAACCCGCAGAGCAGCTTTGCCGAAAGCGACTACATCGTGCTGCCGTCGGCCGGCCGGCTGCGCTGGGCCTACGCCGTCACCAAGCTGGCCGACGAGTTTCTCGCCTTCTCCTACGCGCGCAAGTACGGCCTCCATATCGTGGTCGCGCGCCTGTTCAACACCATCGGCCCCAACCAGGTCGGCCACTACGGCATGGTCGTGCCGCGCTTCGTCCGCCAGGCCGTCGACGGCGATCCGCTCACCGTCTACGGCGAAGGCACCCAGACGCGCTCGTTCTGCGACGTGCGCGACACCGTGGTCGCGCTGGACCAGCTCGCCGGGTGCCCCGAGGCCTGGGGCGAGGTGGTGAACGTCGGCAACGACCAGGAAATCTCGATCCGCGCGCTCGCCGAGCTCATCGTGCAGCGCGCGCGCAGCACCTCGCCGCTGCATTTCGTGTCCTACAAGGACGCCTACGGCGAGGAATTCGAGGATGTCACCCACCGCCGCCCGGTGCTCAACAAGCTGCGCGCACTGACCGGATTCAGCCCCGAATGGACCCTCACCCGCACGCTGGAAGACTTGATCGAACGCGAACGCGCCAAAATCCGGCGCGTGGCGTAAACGTCACCTAGAATAGGCCGCCATGGCAACCACTCCGTATTTCATTCTCAGCCCGAACACGGTGCTGAGCCTCATCGGCCTCGCCCACGGGCCGGACAAGACCCTCCCCAACCCCGCAGAAGACTGGCGCGAAGCCACCGTCGACGTCGTCATTCCGGCCTTCAACGAGGAAAGCAACATTCCCCTCTGCCTGGCCGCGCTGGCCCGCCAGACCCGCAAGCCGACGCGCATCATCCTCGTCGACGACGGCAGCAGCGACCGCACCGTCGAATACGCCCAGACCTTCTGCGATCTCAACGGCATCGACCTGATCACCATCCGGCGCGCCCGGTCGATCGGCAAGACGCCGACGCTGAAGCGCCAATCGCGCGAATTCGACTCCGACGTCCAGTTCATCCTCGACGGCGACACCGTGCTCGAGTCGGAGAACTACATCGACCGCGTGGTCGAGGAACTCTACAAGGGCGCCGGGATCGCCAGCGCCTGCGGCACCGTGCTGCCCCTGCGCGACCGCGACCGCCGCGCGATGCTGAAGGCCGAGCCCCTGCAGACCTTCCTGCGCTCCCACCCCGAGGCGACCATCTACCCCAAGGTGGGCTGGTTCCATCACCTGCAGCGCGGCGTCACCGACATGTATCGCGACGTGCTGTACTATTTCCTGCAGAAATTCGTGTACCTGGGGCAGGTGACCTTCTTCGGCAGCATCCTCAATCCGGTGGGCTGCGCGGTCGCCTACCGCCGCGACGTGCTGAAGACCATCGTGTTCGACCGCTACGAGCCCCTGCTCGGCGACGACCTCACCAACTCGGAGGACATCTTCATCGGCTTCGCGATGAACGACAACGGCTACCGCAACATCCAGCTCACCGACGTCTACGCCCGCTCGCAGGAGCCGGAGGTCGGCCGCGTGCCGGGGCAGATCTACCTGTGGTCGTCGTCCTTCCTGCAAAGCTGCTACTACTTCGACGAGCTGATGCGCAGCCCGTTCAAGGCGTTCAAGCGCTACCGGCACAAGAAGCAGGAAGCCTCCACGCGGACCGGCGGCGGTGCCGACAAGCGCGTCCATTTCGAGCAGTACCGCCAGCCGTTCGGCGCGGACTACACGCGCAAGTACGGCCGCCCCATCGGCTGGGTGCTGTTCATGTCGGCCTTCGAGAAGGTGGCCTTTCCGACCGTGCTGCTGATCATGATCATGCTGCAGCTGTGGGAGCCGCTCGCGATCACGCTGGCGGCGGAAACGGCGGTCGGCACCGCCATCCTGGTCACCGTCGCCAAAGGCCACCGCCTCGAATACTTCCTCAAGAGCCTGCTCGTGATGCCGCTGCGCTACGCCGTGCTGCTGTTCGATCTCGTCACCATCGGCCGCTTCGCCGCCGATCTCTGGATCTTCCGCAACCGCAGGTGGCGCAAATGAGGCAATCCTGGCTGTTCCCCCTCGTGCTCGCCGCCAGTGCACCGCTCGCTGCGCTGGCCCAGTCGGTTCCCGACGCCGGCCTGCACGCCGAGATGCAGGGCCACTGGAGCGAAGCGGTCGACGTCTACGCCCAGGCGCTGAAGGCCAACCCCGCGCAGGCGAATCTCTGGGAGCGCATCGCCGACATCCGCGCCACCCGTCTGAAGATGCCGGAAGCCGCCGCCGACGCCCTGCGCGAGGCGACCCGCTACGCGCCCGATGACGCGCGCCTGCACTACAAGCTTTCGCAGGCGTACGCCGCGATCCAGAAGGGACCGAGCGCGCTCACCGCCATCAGCCGGGCCGTCGAGCTCGATCCGGGCAACCCGACCTACCTGCGCGCGCGCGGCGAGATCGCGCTGTGGACCGGCTACTACCTCGTGGCCGGCGACAGCTTCGAGCGGATTCTCGCGGCCTCGCCGCGCGACGCCGACGCGCTGCTCGGTCTCGCCCGCGCCAGCGCGCGCGGCGGCAAGAAGGACGCCGCCGTGCCGCGCTACCGTGCCTATCTCGCCGAGCGCCCCCAGGACAAGGACGCCATGCTCGAATACATGGAGCTCGAGGCGGAGCGCGGCAACACGCAGGCGGTGCAGGAATACGACGGGATCTATCGCCAGCGCTTCGGCGCCGGCAAGGACTACTGGCTGCGCATGGCCGACATCTACGCGCTCGCCAACGATCCGGCCGCTTCTTCGGCGGCGCTGAAGGAGGCGAGCCGCCTCGCCCCGCAGGACGCCGCCCTGTTCCATCGCCTGGCGCAGAGCTATCCGACCGAAAAGGACGCGAAGGCGTCGGCGGCGGCGATCGAGCGCGCCGTCGAACTCGACCCGAAGAACCTCGAATATCTGCGCACCCGCGCCGACCTCGCGTCCTGGCGCGGCGACTACGCCATGGCACTCGACAGCTACCGGCGCATCCTCGCCCTCGCGCCGGACGATCCCGGCGCCCGCCTCGGCATCGCCCGCGTGCAGTACTGGCGCAGCGCGCTGGGCGAGTCCGCCTGCGCCTACCGCGACTACCTCGCGCGGCAGCCCGGCGTCGCCGCGGCGTGGATGGAATACATCGTCGTCGTCACCGAAATGGGCGACTACGCGCGCGCGACGGAACTGCTGGAGGATTACCGCACGCGCTTCGGCGACAACGTCGCGTACCGCAAGCAGAAGGCGCGCGTGCTGGCCTGGGCCGAGCGCCCCACCGCCGCGCTCGGCGAAGTCGCCGAGCTCGACCGCACGCTGCGCGACGACTACGAACTCGACTACACCCGCACCATCGCCCTGCACTACGCCCATCGGCCACGCGAGGCGCTGGCCAGCCTTGCCGCGGTCGCACGGCTGCGCCCGAACGACAAGGAGACGCTCGATCTCGCCCGTTTCGTGCGCACGCCCCTGCGCTCCAACGCAACGATCGACTTCGGCTACCACGCCGGCTCCGACGACGTCAGCATCCGCCACGCCGGCGTGCGCGGCGAGTATGTCATCAACCCGGAAACGCGTCTCTTCGGCGGCGCCGACCACCAGTGGCTCCATGCCGACGCCGGCAGCGGCTACGAAAAGCCCGACGGCGGTACCTCGCTCGGCTACAACCGCGCCTGGCTCGGCATCCAGCATCGCGTGTCCCCCCAACTCTCGCTCGATGCGCAAGCCGGAGGCGGCAGCGCGGAAGGCGACAGCCGCTTCATCTACGAAGTCGGCGCCGACCTGCAGCCGGGCGACACGCTCGCGATGCGGCTGTCGCGCCGGCAGGATCTGTTCGCCGTCTCGCCGCGCGCCGCCAAGCTCGGCATCGAACGGCGCGCCAATACGCTCGACGCCACCTGGACGCCCGACCTGCGCTGGACCGTGCCGGGACGCCTGGGCTACGACACGCTGTCCGACGGCAACACGCGCTGGGAGGCCGAGCTTGCGCCGCGCCGCGCCGTCCTGCGCAGCCAGCGCCTGAATCTCGACCTGGGCGTGAGCGGCCGCTGGTTCGGCTTCGACGACGACCCGGGGCACGGCTACTACGCCCCCTCGCTCTACCAGCGCTATGCGCTGACCGCCTTCACCTACTGGAAGATCAGCGACGATGACGGCGTGAGCGTGGCCTTCAGCTACGGACCCTACAAGGACAACACGATGGGCGGCTTCCGTGCCGGCGGCGACATCGTCGCCGAGGGCTTCTTCGGCCTCTACCGCGACTGGTTCCTCGACGTGAAGGCCGGCGTGTCGCGCTACGGCGGCGGCGCCACCGCGGGCTACCGTTCGGCGCTGTTCGAGGTCAGTCTGACGCGCCGCTTCTGAGGCCCCCTGCGGCATCGGCGCCCCGCTCTCCCGCATGATCCGCCGCCTGCTTGGCCTCCTCCTGCTGCTGCCGCGCCTGGCCGCCGCGGCCGCGCCGCAGCCGGCGGTGGCCTTCACCTTCGACGATCTCCCCTACGCCGCGGTGGTGTCGGACGACGATGCCACGCTCGGCAGCATGACCGCGCATCTCGTGCAGCGGCTGCGGGCCGCGCAGGTGCCGGTGGTGGGCTTCGTCAACGAAGGCAAGCTCTACCGCGACGGCGAGCCGGATCCCGCACGGGTCGCACTGCTGCGCACCTGGCTCGACGCCGGCTTCGAACTCGGCAACCACACCTATTCGCATCCCTCGCTCGACCAGGTGCCGCTCGAGGCCTTCGAGGCCGACGTGCTTCGCGGCGAAGCCGTCACGCGCCCGCTGACGCAGGCGGCCGGCCGCACCCTGCGCTGGTTCCGCCATCCCTTCCTGCACGAAGGCACGACGCCGGACGTGCGCACCGCCTTCGCCCGCTTCCTCGCCGAACACGGCTATCGCGTCGCGCCGGTGACGGTCAACAGTGCCGAATGGGTGTTCGCCGCGGCCTACGCGAACGCGCTTGCGCAGGGTGACGCCGACGCCGCCGGCCACATCGCCGCGGCCTACGTACCCTACATGCAGACGGCGTTCGCGCAGGCCGAGCAGCTCGCGCTCGACCTGTTCGGCCGCCCGATCCCGCAGGTCGTCGTGCTGCACGCCAACCAGCTCAATGCCGACCATGTCTACACGCTCGTCGCCATGCTGCGGCAGCGCGGCTACCGCTTCGTCTCGCTGGACGACGCGCTGGCCGACCCCGTCTACGCGACGCCGCCGGGCGTCACCGGCGTCGAGGGCGAATCCTGGCTCGAAGGCTGGGCGCGCCAGGCCGGGCTGCGCCCCCCGGCGCTGCCGCCGCTGCCCGGGCTGGTGCGGCAGTGGGCGGGCCGTGCCGCCTACGGCGCCAACTGAGATGAGACTCGGACGCAGCCTCGCCTTGATCGTATTCGCGCTGACGCTTGCCGCGACCTCGTCCGCCCCGGCCGCCACGCTGCGCAGTCTCGCGCCCGCCGCCGGCATCCGGGTCGGCGCGGCGGTCGACGTCGAGGCCCTGGAGGCCGATCCGGCCTATGCCCGCCTGCTGGCGCGCGAATTCAACCTCGTGACGCCGGAGAACGCGATGAAATTCGCCGTCGTCCAGCCCGAGCGCGACCGCTACGATTTCACCCAGGCCGACGCCCTGGTCGCGTTCGCCGAAGCGCACGGGATGCAGGTGAACGGCCACGTGCTGGTCTGGGACCGGCAGTTGCCCGATTGGCTGACCCAAGGCGGGTTCAGCCGCGACGAGCTGATGGCCATCCTGCGCGAGCACATCCGCACGCTCGTCACGCGCTACCGCGGACGCGTCGCCTCGTGGGATGTCGCCGCCGAGGCGGTCGGCGAGGACGGCAAACTGCGCGACACGTTCTGGTCGCACGGCATCGGCCCCGACTACCTGGCGCTGGCCTTCCGCTGGGCGCACGAGGCCGATCCACAGGCACGCCTGCGCTACAACGACTACGGCGGCGAGGGCGCCGGCGCCAAATCCGACGGCATCTACCGGCTCGTCGCCGATTTGCGCCAGCAGGACGTGCCGATCGACGCCGTCGGCCTGCAGATGCACGTCGGCCTCGACGACGCCCCGCGCGCCGACGACGTGCGGATCAACATGAAGCGCCTGGCGGCGCTCGGGCTGCAGACCGACATCACCGAGATGGACGTGATGCTTCCGCTGCCCGCACGCGGCACCGCCTTGCGCCGGCAGGCGCGGGTGTATGGCGCCATGCTGCAGGCCTGCCTCGCCGTGCCGCAGTGCCGCAGCTTCTCGACCTGGGGCGCGAGCGACGCACACTCCTGGATCCCCGAATATTTTCCGGGCCAGGGCGCGGCCCTGCTGTTCGCGGCCGACGGCCGCCCGAAGCCTGCCTGCGAAAGCGTCCGCGGCGTGCTCCGGCGCGCCGGGGCAGACAAACGCCGCCGGGTGGAATAAAGCGCCTATTCAGCTTGAAGGCGGAAGACGGCACACTCGCCTGCGCCCGTCCTTCACCATCATGCGAAACCCCGCCAAGAGACGACGCCTCCGGCGCCCCCCGGGGGGCAGCTTCCTCGTCCGCAACATGCGGCACCGCCGGCTCACGCCCGGCCTCCTGATCCACCGCGACCACCGCGAGTTCCGCGCGACAGGCCACGGCGCGTCGGACGCCCCCGGAGACTAGGCGTGGAAGCAGGCTTCATGCCCCAGGGCCGGCGAGGCTTCCTCGTGGCCCTTGCGCTGTCATTGACGCTTCACGCCGGCCTCGTGGCAGGATGGAGGGCCCACGCGCCGCCACCGCCCGCCCCGATGGCAACGTCCTCGGCCCCTTTGCAGATCAGCTTCGCGGCGGCGCCCCATCCGAAGACGCACGCCGAGACCGACCACGCGAAACCCCGCCCCACGCGAATCGCAGCCACGCCCCCGGATGCGGCGAAGAACCGAAACGCCCCGGTCGCGGATTCCGCTCCGCCCGCAGCGGAGGCGCCATCGGCCTCGATGCCGGCGCCGCCGGCGCCGACCGCGGAGGAATGGAAGCTCGCCTCCACCTACACGCTCAAGAACAGCAAGCGTTACCGCTACACCTGGGCGCAGCAGGTCCGGAGCATGATGGGAACGGCGGTGGAAGGACCGCAGCAGGGCATGGTCCGGCTCCATATCGAGATCGCGCCCGACGGCAGGCTCGCCAAGGCGGACGTGCTGTGGTCGACCTCGGAGACTGCGGAGAAGCTTGCCCTGCAGGCCATCCGGTCGCTGCCGCCGCTGCCGCCGACCCCGACCGGCAAGCCGCTGGTTTTCGACAAGACCATCGCGTTCATGCCCTACGAGACCGGCTGGCCGCCCGTCTACAAATACGACTGCATCCCGGACCCGCCGTCCTTCCATAACCGCTTCGCGCAGAACGGCGCGGCGACCCGGGCCACCCCGCGCGAGCCTGCCGAGGGCGATGCCTCCGGGACCGACTGCTCGCCCGACGACACCGCGGATTCCATCGAGGCGGAAGAGAAGGACATGCAGCGCCAGTTCAAGGAATGGGGCGCGGGGCGCTTGAACGGGGTGGAGTGATCCTGGCCCGGGTTTCCGGGCCCCGAACGCGGATCGAGAACCTCTCGGGTGGGCAGCGCGACCGACCAGTCGCCATGCCCGTGATGAAACACGCACGCCGAGGCTCGGCGATGCGAACACGTCAGGTCTTGAGGAGAGTTGTGTCCTGGTGCCGGGAGGGGGACTCGAACCCCCACACCCTCACGGGCGGCGGATTTTGAATCCGCTGCGTCTACCGATTCCGCCATCCCGGCCGGGGGCCGGGCACGCATGCGACCGGCGACAGAAGCCGGGCATTATCGCCGAACCGCGCCAACGCTGGCAAGGCGAAACGCGCTCGTCATCATGTGCTTGGCAGCATCGAACCGAATACTATAAAAAAGACCCGAGGAACGCCTCGGGTCTTGGGTTCGGTTCATCCCTTTCGGGATAACCTTATTGCAGCAACGGCTCTCACCCCGGAAAGCTACAACGGAAAAGAATATACAGGGAGGCAGCGGTGGAAGACAACACCCGGAATTTGACTTTTGGTTTCGATATCGGGATCGCCTCGGTCGGCTGGGCTGTCCTTGCCCCAAACCGGATCGTGTCTCTTGGGGTGCGCGCATTCGACAAGGCTGAAACCGCCAAGGAAGGCGAACCCCTGAATCTTGCACGGCGGTCTGCCCGATTGATGCGCCGACGCCTGTATCGCCGCGCGTGGCGTCAAACCAAGGTCGCACGCCTGCTCAAACGTGAAGGCTTGATTGCGGACATCGAACTGTTACGCGGGCAGCGCCCGGCACCGATATCGCCATGGCAACTGCGCGTGGAAGGGCTCGACCGCCTGCTCGCTCCCGATGAGTGGGCGCGTGTGTTGTACCACCTGTGCAAGCACCGGGGCTTCCATTGGATCAGCCGCGCCGAAGAAAGAAAGGCAGGCGAAGACGCCAAGGGTGAAGGCGGGAAGGTAAAGAAGGGGCTCGCCGCCACCGCCAGCCTGATGCGCGATAAAGACTATCGAACCGCGGCGGAAATGCTGCTCAAAGAGTTCCCCGATGGTCCGCAACGCAACAAGCAGGGCGATTACGGGAAAGCATTGTCGCGCGTTCTGCTCGCCGACGAAGTGCATCTTCTGTTTGAATGCCAGCACACATTCGGCAACCCGCACACCAGCGATGATCTTCGGACGGCCATTTTAGGAAATGGCGACCGCAAAAGTGGTCTGTTCTGGTTACAGAAACCCGCGCTGTCTGGAGACAACCTGCTCAGAATGCTCGGGCGTTGCACGTTCGAGAAAGCCGAGTTCCGCGCACCCAAGGCCAGCTTCACTTCCGAGCGGCATGTCTGGCTCACCCGGCTCAACAACTTGCGTATCGTGACCAACGGTATAACGCGTCCGCTCAACGAACAGGAACGGCAGATCGCGCTGCCTCTCCCGTACAACCAGGCTGGCGATCTCACCCATAAGCAATTGCGCGCCGCCATGACCAAGGGTGGCTTGTGGGACGAGACGTATCGCTTCGCCAGATTTTCTTACGCGCAGACAGCGGACGGAAAAGTCAAAGACCCGGAAAGCGCTGTGCTGGTCAAGCTCCCCGCCTGGCAGGAGTTGCGCAAACAGATGAAGGATAGGGGGCTGGAGACCGAATGGCAAAGCCTGACAGGTGCCGCCCAATCCGGAAACCCTGACGTGCTGGACCGCATCGCCTGGGTGCTGTCCGTCTACAAGGACGATACGGAAGTCGAACGGGAGCTTCGCGCGCTTGGCCTGCCGGGTGGGCAAGCGATGATCGATGCACTTTCGGAAATTCGCTTCGACAAGTTCAGCAATCTCTCGCTCAAGGCCTTGCGCCTGATCGTGCCCCATATGGAAGCAGGCATGCGCTATGACGAAGCCTGTGAAGCAGCCGGCTACCACCACAGCCAGCTGTTCAAGACGGGAGAAGGCGAAGAACGCTACCTGCCCCCGTTCTATTCGGGCCGAGACAAACATGGGCGCATGCTGTTCAACGATGAACTCGACATCCCGCGCAATCCGGTGGTGCTGCGCGCCCTCAATCAGGCACGCAAGGTAATGAATGCTCTGATCCGCAAATACGGATCACCCGCGTCAGTACACATTGAGATGGCACGCGACTTGTCCAAGCCATTTGACGACCGCAGGGATATCAAGAAAGAGCAGGACGAATACCAGAGGCGTAACCGCGAAGACAAAGCGCGCTTCGCCGAGCATTACGGCCAGATGCCCAAAGGCCAGGAATTCGACAAGTGGCGGCTGTACCGGGAGCAACAAGGGAAGTGCGCCTATTCCATCGAGCCGATTGACCTGAACCGATTACTCGAACCAGGATATGTCGAGATCGACCACGCCCTGCCTTATTCACGCAGCTTCGATGACAGCAAGAACAACAAGGTTCTGGTGCTCGCGAAGGAAAACCGGGACAAGGGCAACGCCACGCCCTATGAATATCTGGATGGCGAGAACAACAGCGAGCGCTGGCAACGTTTCGTCGCCTATGTCGAGGGCAACAAGGCCTACCGGCTCGCCAAGCGAACCCGACTCTTGCGCAAGAACTTCGGTACGGAAGAAGCCCGTGATTTCCGGGAGCGCAACCTCAACGATACCCGTTACATCAGCAGGTTCTTCAAAAACTACGTCGAGCGTTACCTGAAGCTGGCGGATGGGAGCGAATCGAAGCGGTGCGTCGTGCTGTCCGGCCAACTCACCGCTTTCCTGCGTGCGCGTTGGGGTTTGTTGAAAATCCGAACCGACAGCGACCGGCATCACGCGCTGGACGCCGTCGTGGTCGCGGCCTGCAGCCACGGCATGGTCAAGCGCTTGTCGGACTATTCGCGCCGCAAGGAGCTCGAAGCGGTGCGCGATGGATTCATCGATCTCGAAACCGGCGAGATCGTGAACCACGCCATGTACAAGCAATTGAAGGAACACTTCCCCGACCCCTGGCCGGGTTTCCGCCACGAACTGGAAGCGCGCTTGTTCATCGACAACCCTGTGCAATTGCGCGCCGCTGTCGAGGGCCTTGGAAGTTATCCGGCAGATGAACTGGAACCCCTAAAACCGCTGTTCGTCTCGCGCGCGCCGCAGCGTCGCAACGGCGGCGCCGCACACAAGGACACCATCTACGCCCAGCCCAAACGACTCAAAATTCAAGGCGGCGTCACGCAGAAAATCCCGCTCGCCAGCCTGACGCTGAAGGATCTTGACACGCTTGTCGAACCACACCGAAACGGGAAACTGTATGCAGCCATCCGTGAACGACTCGAGGCGCATGGCGGCAAGGGTGACAAAGCCTTCCCCGCAGGCAACCCGCTGCGCAAGCCGGATCGGGGCGGCAACCCGAATGGTCCGATTGTTCGTTCCGTCACCAAGGTCATCGACAAACAATCCGGCATACCCGTGCGCGGAGGCCTCGCCAAGAACGACAGCATGTTGCGCGTAGACGTGTTCACTAAGGATGGCAAGTTCCATCTGGTTCCCGTCTATGTCCATCACAAGGTGAAAGGATTACCGAATCGGGCAATCGTGGCCTTCAAGGACGAAGCGGAATGGACTGTGATCGACGACGGGTTTAATTTCTGCTTCTCGCTGCACCCGAATGACTTCGTGAAGGTCACGCAGCGCTCCGGTGAAAACATCTGCGGGTATTACAGAGGCTGCCACAGCGGCACGGGTGCAATAAATGTCGCCCTGCATGATCGATATGCATTCGGCGAAAAGACCACCAGTCTCGCATTCAGTAAAAAAAGCCCCGGCAAGCCAATTCCTAACGACAAGCTCGGTTTGATAGAGGGGATTGGGGTAAAACTCGCTGCGAACATCGAGAAATTTCATATCGATGTACTCGGTAATCTCTATCCCGCCCCGCCGGAGATGAGGCGTGACCTGGCGTAGCGTGATGATTTCGCGCCCCGCCAATCTGCGGCGGGACAAATTTGCCCTGCTCATCGAGCAGGAAGACGATGCGCGTGTTCCATTCGAGGATATCGCCGTCATCGTCCTCAACCACCGCGAGATCACGCTGTCGCACTCTGTATTGTCGGCCTGCGGCGAATACGGCATCGGCCTCTTTTCCATAGGCCCGACTCACCACCCGAACGGCGTCTTCCTGCCCTTCCTTTCCCACAGCCGCGCAACGCGCGTGCTGCGTCTGCAGCTCGCACTAGGCAAACCGGCCGCCAAGCGCGCCTGGCAAACCATCATTCAGTCCAAGATTCAGAATCAGGCGAAATGTCTCGAACGCTTGGGCAAGCCCGGGACAGAACGCCTGGAATCACTGGCCCGCCGCGTGCGTTCGGGCGATCCGGACAATCTCGAATCCCAGGCAAGCGCGGCCTATTTCCGTGCCTTATATGGCAACGACTTTCATCGCGGCCAACCGCGCTGGATCAATGCCGCGATGGACTATGGATATGCCGTATTCCGTGCCGCGATTGCGCGCGGGCTTGTCGCACACGGGTTTTTGCCCGCGTTAGGTCTGTTCCACGCCAGTGAGCAGAACGCGTTCAATCTGGCTGATGATCTAATCGAACCGTATCGGCCACTGGTTGACCTGCATGTGACCGAGCATAGTTTTGGACATGATGTAGATGACTTGCAGCCCGCCGACAAAGTCGCGCTGGTCAATCTTCTGAATGTGGACATGGCCATGCCACGCGGAACGACGTCCGCGTTGACTTCCATCGAACAGGCGGTCGAGTCCTTGGCGCGGCTTTATGAAGGAGGTAGCGCCGAGTTGCTGGAGTTGCCCCGCCTCATCGGTCTGGCGCTGCACCAGTATGAGTGCTGAGACGAGGCGATTCATGCGGATGCTGGTGTTCTTCGATCTGCCAGTCGTCACCAGAGCAGAACGGCGCGCCTACACCGTCTTCCGTCGTTTCCTTCTCAACGATGGCTACGACATGATCCAGTTTTCCGTCTATGGGCGCATTCTCAATGGCACCGACGCGGAGACCAAACACATGAAACGTCTCGTGGACAACCTGCCGCCTGCAGGATCCGTGCGCGTGCTGACTGTGACCGAGAAGCAGTTTGCAAGCATGAAACTCCTGGTCGGCTTGCCGCTGTTTCAGGAAAAAACCGTCAACGCCCAGCAGATCTTGCTGTTCTGACCAGAAAAAAATAACCCACAAACCCGCTCAAAACCAGGCGCTGAGCGGGTCTGTGGGCGGGGTATTGTAGCTTTCCGGGGTGAGAGAGGGAGCTACAACGCCGATCGCCGGCACCACCCCGTTTATACGATTGTAGCTTTCCGGGGTGAGAGAGGGAGCTACAACGTGCATGCAGGCCATGAGCCAGCTCGCATGATTGTAGCTTTCCGGGGTGAGAGAGGGAGCTACAACTGGCACGACACTGCAGCAAGCAAAGCGGATATTGTAGCTTTCCGGGGTGAGAGAGGGAGCTACAACATGGCGCGTCATTTGACTACAGCCCCTCTGATTGTAGCTTTCCGGGGTGAGAGAGGGAGCTACAACCGCCCGAGACCGGCTACTACATCGCGGCGAATTGTAGCTTTCCGGGGTGAGAGAGGGAGCTACAACTGTTGGCGCTGCAGCAGTCCGTTGCCGGATATTGTAGCTTTCCGGGGTGAGAGAGGGAGCTACAACATTTTCGGCTCCTTGGTTGACGCGGCGGCTATTGTAGCTTTCCGGGGTGAGAGAGGGAGCTACAACCTGCTCGATGAGGCGAAACCCACGCCCCATCGAGCAGGTTGAGCCCCTTGCGGGGCGGTCTATAAATAGGCGCCCGCTATAATCGCGTCCCATGCGTGTCGCCGATTTCGACTTCGACCTCCCCCCCGACCTGATCGCCCAGTTCCCGCCCGCCGAGCGCGGCGGCAGCCGGCTGCTGCACGTCGACGCGGCAGGTGCCTTGCACGACCGCATGTTTCGCGACCTGCCCGCGCTGCTGCGCCCGGACGACCTGCTGGTCATGAACGACACGCGCGTCATCAAGGCGCGCCTGTTCGGCCACAAGGACTCCGGCGGCAAGGTGGAACTGCTGGTGGAGCGGGTCACCGGCGAATTCGAGGTGCTGGCCTTCATCCGCGCCAGCCACGCACCGAAGCCGGGTTCGCGCATCGACCTCGCCGACGACGAGGCGGTCGAGGTGCTGGCGCGGCAGGACGACCTCACCCGCCTGCGCTTTGCGCGGCCGGTGCTCGAGGTGCTCGACCGCCTCGGCCGCCTGCCGCTGCCGCCCTACATCGAGCACACGCCGACGGCCGACGACGAGGCGCGCTACCAGACCGTTTATGCCAATGAACCGGGAGCGGTCGCGGCGCCGACCGCGGGCCTCCACTTCGACGAGGCGATGTTGGCGACGCTGCGCAAGCAGGGCATCCGCACGGCGCAGATCACGTTGCACGTCGGCGCCGGCACCTTCCAGCCGGTGCGCGTCGAGCACGTCGCCGACCACCGCATGCACAGCGAGCGCTATACGATCCCGCAGGCGACGGCCGATGCGATCGACGAGACGCATGCCCGCGGCGGCCGCGTCGTCGCGGTCGGCACGACCAGCCTGCGCGCGCTCGAAGCGGCGGCGCAATCGGGCAAGCTGCACGCCGGCTCGGGCGAGACCGACATCTTCATCACGCCGGGCTACGCGTTCAGGGCCGTCGACGCGCTGATCACCAACTTCCATCTGCCGAAGTCCACGCTGCTGATGCTGGTCTCCGCCTTCGCCGGCGTCGACACGATCCGCGCCGCGTATGCCCACGCCATCAGGGAACGCTACCGCTTCTTCAGCTACGGCGACGCGATGTTCTTAGAAAAAACACACGACGATCTATCCCAATAACATGACAACGAATACGAGACCGTTCGGGCTGAGCCTGTCGAAGCCCCATCGCGGTGCATACAGCGCTTCGACAAGCTCAGCGCGAACGGATTGTTGTCGTGACCTTTGGAAGACCCAACAGCGATCTCCTTCTCCATGAAATTCAACCTCCTCGCCACCGACGGCGGCGCCCGCCGCGGCCAGCTCCACCTCGCGCACGGCACGGTGCAGACGCCGGTGTTCATGCCCGTCGGCACCTACGGTACGGTGAAGGCGATGTCGCCCGCCGAGATCACCGACATCGGCTTCGAGATGGTGCTGTCGAACACCTTCCACCTGTGGCTGCGGCCGGGACTCGAGGTGATCGAGGCGCACGGCGGCCTGCATCGCTTCATGGGCTGGGACAAGCCCATCCTCACCGACTCGGGCGGCTTCCAGGTGTTCAGCCTCGGCAAGCTCAGGAAGATCACCGAGGACGGCGTGAAATTCGCCTCGCCGGTGAACGGCGACAAGCTCTTCCTCACGCCCGAGATCTCGATGCAGATCCAGCGCACGCTGAATTCCGACATCGTCATGATCTTCGACGAGTGCACCCCCTACCCCGCGACCGAGCGCGCGGCCGCCGACTCGATGCGGCTGTCGCTGCGCTGGGCGGCCCGCTCGAAGGCGGCGCACGCCGGCAACCCGAACGCGCTTTACGGCATCGTGCAGGGCGGCATGTACGAGACGCTGCGCGACGAATCGGCACGCGAGCTCGTCGCGATGGACTTCGACGGCTACGCGATCGGCGGGCTGTCGGTCGGCGAGCCGAAGGAGGACATGACGCGCATCCTCGCCCATACGGCACCGCAGCTGCCGGTCGACAAGCCGCGCTACCTGATGGGCGTCGGCACGCCGTCCGACCTGGTCGCCGCGGTCGCGCAGGGCATCGACCAGTTCGACTGCGTGCTGCCGACGCGCAACGCCCGCCACGGCATCCTGTTCACCCGGCGCGGCGAGCTGCGCATCCGCAACGCGCGCTGGAAGCTCGACACGGCGCCGATCGACGACGAATGCGACTGCCACACCTGCCGGCATTTTTCCCGTGCCTACGTCCACCACCTGATCCGCGCCGGCGAGATCCTCGGCGCGCGGCTCGCCACGATCCACAACCTGCACTACTACCACCGCCTGATGGCCGGGATGCGCGCGGCGATCGAGGCCGGCCGCTTCGCCGACTTCGCGGCCGGCTTTCACGAGATGCAGGCACGCGGGTGGTAGAATCGTCCGGATTTGACTGACCTGCCCTGTTTCGGAGCGTTTGACCATGATTTCGCTTGCCTACGCGCAAACCGCCGCCCCCGCCACGCCGGGTTTCGAGCAATTCCTTCCGCTCGTCATCATTTTCGTGCTGTTCTGGCTGATGCTGATCCGTCCGCAGATGAAGCGCGCCAAGGAGCAGAAGAAGATGCTGTCGGAGCTGGCCAAGGGCGACGAAGTCGTCACGGGCGCCGGCCAGGTCGGCAAGATCGTCAAGATCGGCGAGCAGTACATTTCGCTGGAGATCGCCGACGGCGTGGTCACCCACGTGCAGAAGCAGTCGATCCAGACCCTGCTGCCAAAAGGCACGATCAAGGGCCTGTAAACGCACGGGCGGGGAGACTTCGATCCCGCGTCCTGCATCCCGCATCCTGACCCCCGTCCCCTGACATGAACCGTTTCCCGCTCTGGAAATACGTGCTCATCGGCATCACGCTGGTGATCGCCTTCCTGTACACCCTGCCCAACTTCTTCGGCGAAGTCCCGGCGGTGCAGGTGTCGCCCGTGCGCACCACCGAAAAGGCCGACACCGCCCTGCTCGGCCGCGTCGAGTCCGCGCTGAAATCAGCGGGTCTGGGCTACCAGGGCGTCGAACTGGCGGGCAACAGCATCAAGGTGCGGGTGGCCAGCACCGACCTGCAGATCAAGGCGAAGGACACGCTGCAGGGTGCCCTCGGCGACGGCTACACGGTCGCGCTCAACCTGGTGTCGGCGTCGCCCGAGTGGCTGTCGTCGATCCATGCGCTGCCGATGTATCTCGGCCTCGACCTGCGCGGCGGCGTCCACTTCCTGCTCGAGGTCGACATGAAGGCGGCGCTGGAGAAGGCGGCGATCCGCTACCAGAACGACTTCCGCACCGAGCTGCGCGGCGACAAGATCCGCTACGGCGCCATCACCCGCCAGGGCGACGCCGTCACCGTCCATTTCGCCACCCGCGACCAGCGCGACGCCGCCCTCAACAAGCTTGCCAACGTCTTCGGCGACCTCGCCTTCACCCCCGAGGACCAGGCCGACGGCTTCACCCTCGCGGCCCGCCTCAAGCCGCAGGCCCAGACCAAGGTGCAGGAATTCGCGCTGCAGCAGAACATCACCACGCTGCGCAACCGCGTCAACGAGCTCGGCGTCGCCGAGCCGGTGATCCAGCAGCAGGGCGCGAGCCGCGTCGTCGTGCAGCTGCCGGGCGTGCAGGACACCGCGAAGGCGAAGGACATCCTCGGGCGCACCGCGACGCTGGAGATCCGCATGGTCGACGAGCAGGCCGATCCGACCGCGATCCAGCAGGGCCAGGCGCCGTTCGGCGACGACATCGTGCCGCTGCGCGGCGGCGGCAAGATCGCCGTCAAGAAGGACGTCGTGCTGACCGGCGACTCGATCACCGACGCCGCCCCCGGCTTCGAGAGCACCAGCGGCCAGGCCGCCGTCCACGTCAACCTGGATGGCAAGGGCGCGCGCATCTTCAAGGACGTGACGCGCGAGAACGTCGGCAAGCGCATGGCGATCCTGCTGATCGAGAAGAACGTCGCCGAGGCGATCACCGCGCCGGTGATCCGCGAGGAGATCGGCGGCGGACGCGTGCAGATCACCGGCATGGAGACCGCGCAGGAGGCCTCCGACGTCGCCCTGCTGCTGCGTGCGGGCGCGCTCGCCGCGCCGATGCAGATCGTCGAGGAACGCACCGTCGGCCCCAGCATGGGTGCCGAGAACATCCGCAAGGGCTTCCACTCGAACCTCTGGGGCTTCCTCGCCGTGACGCTGTTCATGGTGATCTACTACCGCGTGTTCGGCCTGTTTTCGTCGATCGCGCTCGCAATCAACGGCTTCCTGCTGATCGCGCTGCTGTCGATGCTGCAGGCGACGCTGACGCTGCCCGGCCTCGCCGGCATCGCGCTCACGCTGGGCATGGCGATCGACGCCAACGTGCTGATCAACGAGCGCATCCGCGAGGAGCTGCGCAACGGCGCGACGCCGCAGGCGGCGATCCACGCCGGCTACGACCGCGCCTGGGGCACCATCCTCGACTCCAACCTGACCACGCTGATCGCCGGCGTCGCGCTGTTCTGGCTGGGCTCCGGCCCGGTGCGCGGCTTCGCCGTGGTGCTGTGCCTGGGCATCCTCACCTCCATGTTCAGCGCCGTCACGGTGTCGCGCGCCATGGTCAACCTCACCTACGGCCGCAAGCCGCGCCTGGCCAAAGTCTCGATCTAAGGATCCGCTCATGCTGGAATTCTTTCCGTTCAAGAGAACCATCCCCTTCATGAGCTGGGGGAAGGTGACCACCATGATTTCGCTCGTCACCTTCCTGTTCGCGGTCTGGGCGCTTTGGGAAAAGGGCCTCAACCTCGGCGTCGATTTCACCGGCGGCACCGTGATGGAAGTGCACACCAGCCAGCCCGCCGACCTGCCGGCGATCCGCGCCGCGCTCGAGAAGACCGGCCTGCCCGAGGTGTCGGTGCAGACCTTCGGCACCAGCCGCGACGTCCTGATCCGCCTGCCCAACAAGGGCGAGGCCAACGCCTCCGAGACCAGCAACCGGGTAATGGCCGCGCTGACCCCGGGCAACCCTGCGATCGAGCTGAAGCGCGTCGACTTCGTCGGCCCGCAGGTCGGCAAGGAGCTCTACGACAACGGTGCGCTGGCGCTGCTGGTCGTCGCCTTCGGCATCATGGCCTACCTGGCGATCCGCTTCGAGTGGCGCTTCGCGCTCGCCGGCATGCTCGCCAACCTGCACGACATCGTGATCATCCTCGGCATGTTCGCCTTCTTCCAGTGGGAATTCACGCTGACGGTCCTCGCCGGCGTGCTCGCGATCCTCGGCTACTCGGTGAACGAGTCGGTGGTGGTGTTCGACCGGATCCGCGAGAACATCCGCAAGATGCGCGGCGCGACCGTCCCGCACATCATCGACGACGCGATCACCCGCACCATGAGCCGCACCATCATCACCCACGGCTCGACCCAGATCATGGTGCTGTCGATGCTGTTCTTCGGCGGTGAGGCGCTGCACAACTTCGCCCTGGCGCTGACCATCGGCATCCTGTTCGGCATCTATTCGTCGGTCCTGGTGGCGTCGCCGCTGCTGCTGATGTTCGGCGTCAAGCGCGAGCACTTCATCAAGCCGGTCGAGAAGAAACAGGAAGCCGTCGTGTAAGCAGTGGGCCGGAAGCCGTGAGGCGGCAAGCGCACTGCCGCTCACGCCTCACCCCTCACCGCTCACCGCTCGCCGCTCGCCGCCATGCTGCAAAATTTCATCGCCTGGGTTCTCGCCACGGTCCACGACTGGGGCTACACCGGCATCTTCGTCCTGATGGCGCTGGAATCGACGGTGCTGCCCGTCCCCAGCGAGCTGGTGCTGATTCCGGCCGGCTATCTCGCGCACCAGGGGCACATGAGCTTCGGCATGATCATGCTGGCTTCGACGGCCGGATGTCTGGTGGGCGCCTCGATCAACTACTACGTTGCGCTGTGGGTCGGCCGCCCCTTCCTCGAGCGCTGGGGGCGCTATTTCTTCGTGCGCCCCGAACTGCTTCACAAGACCGACGCCTTCTTCGCCCGCCACGGCGCCGTATCCACGTTCACCGGCCGCCTGATTCCCGGCATCCGCCACCTGATCTCGATTCCCGCCGGACTCGCCCGCATGCGCCTGGCGGCGTTCGCGCTCTACACCTGCCTCGGCGCCGGCCTGTGGTCGCTGGTCCTCACCGTGTTCGGCTACCTCCTCGGCGGCAATGAAGCGCTGATCCGGGAATACCAGCATTTCATCACCGCGGGCGTCGTCGCCTTCGTCGCGCTCGTCATCGGCGGCTACGTCTGGTGGCAGCGGCGCCGCTGAGCCCGCGTTGACCTTCCCCTCGTGGCCCGTCAAAGCGGCCTCCTGACGCGCCACGGCGCCGTTTTTACAACTTTTTTATCCCGCCGCGGGTAGCATGACGCACCGACCCCCTGCGTCCGACTTTCACCTGTCCCGATCGTGCGTATCAAGTCATACGGACTTGGAATTCTTGCCTGCATCGCGCTCACGTTGCTGATCGCGCCTCTGCGGGCGGCCATCGACTTGTCCAACGTCGCCTTGTTCTACGTCCTGCTGGTGGTCGTCATGGCCGTCTGGTCCGGGCGCGGCCCGGCTGCCGTCACCGCCCTGCTGGCCTCGCTGGCATTTGCCTACGTCTTCGTTCCGCCTGCGTTCTCGCTCGCCATCACGCAGGCGCAGCATCTCATCACCGCGAGCATCATGCTGGGGGTCGCCCTGCTGGTTGGCCATCTGACATCGCGGCTGAAACGTCACGTCGAGCACGCGGAACTGCGCGAGCAGCACTCGCGCGCGCTCTACCTGCTGGCGAGCCAGCTGACCGCTGCCCGGACGCGCGCGGACGTGCTCGGGATCAGCGAGCATTTCCTCGCCACGCTGTTCCGCGTGGACGATCTGCGCATCCTCGCGCCGGGCGCGGCCGAGGCGTTGCCCGAGCCGCTCACGCCGGCCGGGCTGGCGGACATCGTTGCCAGCCGGAACCTGGCCATCCTTGCGGTTCCGAGCCGCGGGCGCACCCTCACGGCGGTGCCACTGCGCGTATCGAAGGGCCTGCAGGGCGTCCTCGTCTTCGCACTCGACGACGCGACGACCCTGACGGCCCAGGTACGCGAACTGCTGGAGACCATGGCATCGGTCGTGGCGGTCGCGCTGGAGCGCATCCATTACGCCGACCTCGCCCGCGCAACGGGCGTGCGGATGGCGTCCGAAAGCCTGCGCAACACGATTCTCTCCGCCCTTTCGCATGACCTGCGCACGCCGCTCACGGCGCTGGTCGGGATGGCGGATACGGTCGCCGAAGGTCGCACGGCCCACCCCGGGGACCAGCAGGCCATGATCGTCGCGATTCGCGACCAGGCCCTCACCATCAACCGCCTGGTGAGCAACCTGCTCGAAATGGCGCGCCTGCAATCGGGCGAGATCACGCTCAACAAGGCCTGGCAGCCGGTCGAGGAGGTCGTCGGTGCCAGCCTCCAGCAAATGCGGCTCCAGCTCGCGCAGCATCCGGTCAAGGTGGAGATCATGCCGGCGCTGCCACCGCTCGAATTCGACGCCGTGCTGATGGAGCGCGCGCTGTGCAACCTGCTGGAAAACGCGGCGAAATACAGCCCGCCCGAAAGCGAGATCACGCTGTCCGCGACGCAAGCTGGCAACTGGCTGGAAATCAGCGTATGCGATCGCGGCCCCGGCCTGCCCACTGCCGAGCAGGCCGAACTGTTCGGACTCTTCCGCCGCGGCCAGCGCGAATCGAACATCCCGGGCGTCGGACTCGGCCTCGCAATCGTCCGCAATATCGTCGAGGCGCATGGCGGCAGCGTCGACGCGACCGACCGCAGCGGCGGCGGGGCGTGCTTCAGCCTGCGCCTGCCGCTTGGCGAGCCGCCGCACGTGGCGGAACTGGAGGTCCCGGCATGAGCGAAGACGTCCGGATCCTGGTCGTCGAGGATGATCGCAACATCCGGCAATTCGTGGCCTCGGCGCTCGAGAGCGAGGGCTACCACGTGGCGGCGGCCGGCTCCTTGCGCCAGGCCGGCGTCGAGCTGGGTGCGCGATCGCCCGACCTGGTCATGCTCGACCTCGGCCTGCCCGACGGCGACGGCATCCCGTTCATCCGCGATTTTCGCGGCTGGTCGGCCGTGCCCATCCTGGTGCTCTCCGCCCGTTCGCTGGAGACCGACAAGGTCGCGGCGCTCGACGCCGGTGCGGACGACTACCTGAGCAAGCCCTTCGGCGTGTCGGAGTTGCTGGCGCGCGTGCGCGCCCTGCTGCGGCGCCGCGGCCACGGCAGCGAGCAGGAGCCGCCGCTGATCCGCTTCGGCGACTTCGAGATCGATTGTGTCAACCGCGCGGTCCGGCGCCGCGGCGAGGTGCTGCACCTGACCCAGATCGAATACCGCCTGCTGTTGTGCCTCGCCACCCACCCCGGCCGGGTGATGACGCACCGCCAGCTGCTCGCCCAGGTCTGGGGCGCCCAGGCGGTGGAAAGCCACCAGTACCTGCGCGTCTACGTCGGTCACCTGCGCCAGAAGATCGAGACCGACCCAACCCGGCCCCGCCACATCCTCACCGAAACCGGCGTCGGCTACCGTTTTCAACCCTGAGCCCCTCACCCCGTCATCATGCATATCGTCGTTTGCATCAAGCAGGTCCCCGACAGCGCGCACATCCGGGTGCACCCCGTCACCAACACGATCATGCGGCAGGGCGTGCCCGCGATCATCAATCCCTACGACCTGTTCGCGATCGAGGCGGCGCTGCGCCTGAAGGATCAGCTCGGTGGCCACGTCACCGTCATGAGCATGGGGCCGACCCAGGCCGAGCCGGCGCTGCGCAAGGCGATCTCGCTCGGCTGCGACGAGGCCATCCTGGTCACCGACCGCATCTTCGCCGGCGCCGACACGCTCGCCACGTCCTATGTACTGGCCAGCGCCATCCGCACGCTGGACCAGGAGCGGCCGGTCGACCTGGTGTTCACCGGCAAGCAGACGATCGACGGCGACACCGCCCAGGTCGGCCCCGGCATCGCCAAGCGCATGGACATGCAGCTGCTGACCTACGTGTCGCGCATCGTCGAGATCGATCCTGCCAAACGGCGCATCGTCGTCGAGCGCCGCGCCGAAGGCGGCGTACAGGTCCTCGAAACCGCGTTGCCCGCGCTGGTGACCATGCTCGAGGGAAGCAACGAGGTCCGCTTCGCGTCGACGCCCGACATGTTCCGGGCGGCGCGCGCGACCATCCGCCACTGGGACCGCACCGCCGCCGGCATCGAAGACATCAAGCAGGTCGGCCTCAAGGGCAGCCCGACCATCGTCAGCCGCGTCTTCGGCCCGACGCCGCGCGCCGAGAAGGCCAGGCTGATTCCGCTCGACCCGGCCGATCCGGACAGCGCTGCCACCGGCCTGCTCGAGCAGCTTCTCGCCGACATGCCGAAAGTCCGCAAGGAACTCGAGCAGCGCCGCTCGGCCCCGTAACCCCGCACTCAGCCGCCATGACCGCCACGCCCCCCGCCAAGCCGCTCAAGAAGCGCAAGATCAAACTCGACGAACACCTGCTCGCCTACCGCGGCGTCTGGGTCTTCATCGAGAACGAACGCGGACACGTCCATCCGGTGTCCTGGGAACTCATGGGCCAGGGACGCCAGCTCGCCGAGCAATTGCAGGTCGAGCTGTGCGCCGTGGTCATGGGGGCGCCCGGCGCGGAGCTCGACGCCCTCTGCGAATCCGCGTTCCACTATGGTGCCGACCGTTGCTACCGCGTCGCCAGCCCCGTGCTGCGGCATTACCGCAACGAACCCTTCACCCAGGCGCTGACCCGGCTTGTCAACGCGCACAAGCCGGAGATCCTGCTCCTGGGCGCCACGGCACTCGGCCGCGATCTCGCGGGCTCGGTGGCGACCACGCTGAAAACCGGCCTGACCGCCGACTGCACCGAACTGGCGATCGACCCGGAGGACCGCTGCCTCCTGTCCACCCGCCCCACCTTCGGCGGCAGCCTCTTGTGCACCATCGTCACGCTCAACTACCGGCCGCAGATGGCCACCGTGCGCCACCGCGTCATGCCGATGCCCGAGCCGCAGCCGGAGCGGCGCGGCCTGATCGTCGACTTCGACCCCGGCCTCGTCGAGGACCATGTCGTCACCCGCCTGCTCGAATTCCTGCCCGACTCGCAGGACAACACGCCGCACCTGCCCTACGCCGAGATCGTCGTCTCCGGCGGCAAGGGACTCGGCAAGGCGGAGAACTTCCGGCTGGTATGGGCGCTCGCCGGCGTGCTGGGCGCCGAGGTCGGTGCCACGCGCGCCGCGATCCACGCGGGCTGGATCAGCGCCGACCGCCAGGTCGGGCAGACCGGCAAGACGGTGCGCCCGGCGCTCTACATCGCGGCGGGTATCTCCGGCGCGATCCAGCACCGGGTCGGCATGGAGGCGTCGGACTGCATCGTCGCGATCAACAGCGACCCGAACGCGCCCATCTTCGATTTCGCGCATTACGGCATCGTGGGCGACTGCGTTCAGGTGCTGCCCGCGCTCACCCGCGCATTCGCCCGCCACCTCGGCAGACCGGTCAAGGAGGTCGCATGAGCGAGAAATTCGACGTCATCGTGGTCGGCGCGGGGCCGGCCGGCAACGCAGCCGCCTACACCCTCGCCAAGGCAGGCCTCAGCGTCCTGCAGATCGAACGCGGCGAATACCCGGGGTCGAAGAACGTGCAGGGCGCGATCCTGTACGCCGACGCGCTCGAGCGCCTGATCCCCGACTTCCGCGAAAGTGCGCCGCTGGAGCGCCACATCATCGAGCAGCGGATGTGGGTGCTCGACGCGGAATCGTACATTGGCGGCCATTACCGCTCCGCCGAGTTCGCCCGACCGCCCCACAACCGCTACACGATCATCCGGGCGCGCTTCGACAAGTGGTTCGCCGACCAGGTGCAGAAGGCCGGCGCGCTGCTGCTGTGCGAGACGACGGTGAAGGCGCTGCTGCGCGACGCGCAGGGCAGGGTCATCGGCGTCGAGGTCGAGCGTGATGAGGGCCGCATCTATGCCGACGCCGTGATCCTCGCCGACGGCGCAAATTCGCTCGTCGCGACGCGCGCAGGGCTGCGCGAGGACATCCGGCCGGAGCACGCCGCGCTGGCTGTGAAGGAGGTCATCTTCCTGCCCAAGGAAACGATCGACGCGCGCTTCAACCTGAAGGGCCAGGAAGGCGCAGTGATCGAGATGGTGGGCGGCATCACCCACGGCATGCTCGGCACCGGCTTCCTCTACACGAACAAGGACTCAATCTCGATCGGCATCGGCTGCATGCTGTCGGACCTCAAGCGCCAGCGCCTCTCGCCGGTGGAACTACTGGAAGGGATGAAGGCACATCCCGCGGTTGCGTCACTGATCGCCGAGGGCGAGCCACGCGAATATGCCGCGCACCTCATTCCCGAGGGGGGCTACGACGCGCTGCCGCAGTTGTATGGCGACGGCTGGATGCTGGTCGGCGATTCGGCCGGCTTCGTCAACGCCATGCACCGGGAAGGCTCGAATCTGGCGATGACGACCGGCCAGTTCGCGGCGGAGACGCTGATCGAACTCTTTCGCGAAAAGCAGCCGGCGACCGCGGCCAACCTGGCACGCTATCGCAGCCGGCTCGACGCCAGCTTCGTCATGAAGGACCTGAAGAAGTATCGCCGCCTGCCGGTGACGCTCGAGCGTCACCGGCAGTTCCTGACCGACTACCCGGCCCTGCTCAACCAGGCCGCCCACACCATGATCCGCGTCGATGGCGTGGACAAGCGCCGCAAGGAGAAGGAGATTCTCGAGGCCTTCCGCGAACGGCGCTCTCTGCTGGGCTTGCTGGGCGACGCCTTCCGCCTCTGGCGGGCCACCCGATAAGGAGAGTGCCATGACGCCCACCGTCCAGGCCCTGATCGAAAAGAAACTCTATCTCAACCGCTATCGCGTCGATGCCGGCCGACCGCACATCCGGATCAAGGACGCCGAAATCTGCGCGACCCGCTGCGAAGCCCAAGCATGCGTGGTGTGCTGCCCCGCCGGCTGCTGGAGCAGCGAATCAGGCCGGGTCAGCCTGATCACCGACGGCTGTCTCGAATGCGGCACCTGCCGTATCATCTGCGACCAGTTCAACAACGTCGACTGGGATTACCCGCGCGGCGGCTTCGGCATCCTGTATAAGTTCGGATGAGTCGTCGCGGACACTCACGGACATGAATGAGCCTCACCAGGCGCATCGCAACACCCGCGCGCTTGCCCTCGGCGCACTCGGCGTCGTCTTCGGCGACATCGGCACCAGCCCCCTCTACACGATGAAGGAGGTGTTCGGCGGGCACCACCTGATGCTGAGCCCCGACAATGTGCTGGGTATCCTCTCGCTGATCTTCTGGGAACTGATCCTGGTCGTGTCGGTGAAGTACGTCCTCATCATGATGCGGGCCGACAACAAGGGCGAAGGCGGCATCCTCGCCCTCCTCGCGCTGGTGCAGGGCCAGGCCCCGCTGGCCTCGCGCAGCCGCCTGCTGCTGATGTCTCTCGGCTTTCTCGGTGCATCGTTCTTCTTCGGCGACAGCCTGATCACCCCGGCGATCTCGGTGCTTTCCGCCGTCGAAGGCCTGCAGATCGGGGCACCCGCGCTGCATCCGTTCATCGAGCCGCTCGCGCTCGGCATCCTGGTCGGGCTGTTCGTCATCCAGCGCCAGGGCACCGCCGCCATCGGCACGCTGTTCGGCCCGCTCATGCTGATCTGGTTCGGCGTCCTCGGCCTGCTCGGCGCGCTCGGCATCGCGCGGCACCCCCAGGTGATCGAGGCGGTCCTGCCGATTCATGCCCTGCATTTCTTCGCCAGCCACGGCACCGCCAGCCTGCTCATCCTCGGCGCAGTGGTGCTGGCGATCACCGGCGCGGAAGCGCTTTACGCCGACATGGGCCACTTCGGCCGCCGTCCGATCCAGCGGGTCTGGTTCGCCTACGTCCTGCCGACCCTGGTGCTCAACTACTTCGGCCAGGGCGCGCTGCTGCTCGCCGAGCCCGGCGCCCTGCGCAACCCGTTTTACCTGCTCGCGCCGGGCTGGGCGCTCTATCCGATGATCGGCCTCGCCACCGCGGCAACCGTGATCGCCTCGCAGGCGGTCATCTCGGGCGCCTTCTCGGTGACGCGCCAGGTGATCCAGATGGGCTACGCACCGCGCCTGGTCATCCGCCACACCTCGGCGACCGAAGCGGGCCAGATCTACATTCCCTTCGTGAACTGGACGCTGGCAACCGGCATCGCGCTCCTGGTGCTCGGCTTCCGCAACTCGGGCAACCTGGCCGCCGCATACGGGATCGCCGTGACCGGCACCTTCGTCATCAGCACGCTGCTGGTGGGCATGGTCATGCGCGTGCGCTGGGATCTCGGCCCCACGCTGACGCTCGCCGGCGTGGCTGCCTTCCTCGTGATCGACCTTGCCTTCTTCGGCGCCAACGCGGCCAAGATCCCCGACGGCGGCTGGCTTCCGCTGCTCGTGGCGCTCGTGGTGTTCACGCTGCTCGTGACCTGGAAGCGGGGACGCGAGATCGTGCTGCAGCGCCTGCAGGAGAACGCACAGCCGCTCGCACCCTTCGTCGAGATGCTGCTCGCTTACCCACCGCTTCGGGTGCCCGGTACCGCCGTGTTCATGACCGCCGACGCGCGCGGCGCCCCCTCCGCGCTGCTGCACAACCTCAAGCACAACAAGGTGCTCCATGAACGCGTGGTGATCCTGAACGTGCGCTACGCCGAGGTGCCGTTCGTGCCGCCGGAACGCCGTCTGGAGATGACCCGGCTGGCCGAGGGCTTCTACCACGTCGTCATCCGCTACGGCTTCATGGACGACGTCGACATCCCCAGGGCCCTGGCGGAATGCCCCTGCGGCATGCAGTTCGAGCTGATGGACACGACCTTCTTCTTCAGCCGCGAGAACGTCATCCCCACCCGCGGCGAAGGCATGATGCTGTGGCGCGAACACCTGTTCGCGACGATGGCACGCAACGCGGCGAGCCCGATGACCTTCTTCCGGATTCCCGCCAACCGCGTCGTCGAGCTCGGCGCCCAGCTCGAAATCTGAGCGGGCCCTTTCGCGCCGTCCCCGCTGCATCGCCGGCGGTCCGCCGGCACGGGAGACTCAGGCGCCGCGGTTGCCGGCGAGCCCGTTTTCCGTGAAGTAGCTGATCCGCGTGCGCGGATCGAGATAGGCCAGCACGGCACGATCCAGCTCGGCCGGGCGCAGGGTCTTCGCGACGGAGACCTCGGGCGACTCCCGCAGATCCAGCCACAGGGCCTCCTCCTTGGGAACGTCGGGATCGTGGATCAGCAAGGAGGGATGCAGCAGCCGCCCCGGATTGACGCTCATGACCAGACCGATCCGGCCGTCGCTCAGCTGCACGACGCTCCCCGGCGGGTAGACCCCCATGCTGCGGACGAACAGCTGCAGCAGCACCGGATCGTATTTCGCCGGCTCTTTCTTGAACATGAAGGCGATTGCCTCGGCCGGCGTCATGGAGTCCGCGGGATTGGGCCGATTGCAATAGGTGTCGAAGGCGTTGGTGATGCCGGCGATGCGCGCAAGCCGGCCGATCTGGTCGCCCGCAAGTCCACGCGGATAACCGCTCCCGTCGAGCAGCTCGTGGTGCATGGCGATCACCTCCAGCGCGGCGGGCGGGAGGCCGGGCAGGTGCCGAGCCATGTCGACGCCGTAGGCGACGTGCTGCTGGTAGAAGCTCAGCTCGGCCTTCGTCCACGGCGCCTTGTTGAGCAGGATCTGGCTCGGGATCTTTTCACGACCGATGTCGTGCAGCAGCGTGCCGAGGCCGAGTGCACGCATCGCCTCGGCGTCCAGCTGCGCCTCCTTGCCCAGGATCAGCGCCAGCATCGTGACGTTGAGGGCATGGTAATACGCGTTCTCGTCGCCCGCCTTCGCGTTCACGAGGTGAAGGACGACATCCTTGTCGGCCAGCATCGCGTCCACCATGTCGGACACGAGCCCCTGCGCCTGCTGCATCGATTCGCCGGGCTTCGCGAAGAAATTGCGCAGCAACGACTTTACCGCGGACGCGCCGGCCGCGAACTGCCGTTCGCATCGGCCGAGCGCCTCGCGCTGGCGCGCCAGCTTCTCGCGCCGCGCGCGCTTCTCCGCCCACATCGCCTCCATCTCGGGATCGGGCTCGGCCGGCGGGGGCGGCGGCGCACCGGGCGCGGGCGGCGGCAGGGGCGGCACGTCGCTCCTCCTGGCGTCCCACAGCACGTGCGAAATGCCCAGCGCGCGCAGTTGCTGCACCTGCTTTTCGCTGCGGATCTTGAAGCTGCTGAACAGGAAGGGATGATCCATCCAGGATTCGATCCGGATATGCAGTCCCACCCGCAGCTGATCGACGCTGATGCGTTGTTCCCGTTCGCTCATCGGTCAAGTCAGAAGCCGGGCCGCTCAGCCGGCGGCTTCGGTCATCAGCCGCTTCATCTCTGCCACGGCATCCTGCCAGCCGACGAACAGCGCCTGCGCCACGATCGCGTGGCCGATGTTGAGTTCGTGGATGCCGGGCAGCGCGGCGATCGGCTGCACGTTGTGGTAGGTCAGGCCGTGTCCGGCGTTCACCGTCAGGCCGAGGCTGCGGCCGTAGGCGACGGCCATGCGGATGCGCTCGAACTCGGCGACGCGCTCGGCACCGGTCGCGGCGTCGGCATAGTGGCCGGTGTGGATCTCGACCACCGGCGCCCCCGCCGCGTGTGCGGCATCGAGCTGGGCGAAGTCGGCGTCGATGAAGAGCGAGACGCGGATGCCGGCATCCGCCAGCCGCTTGCAGGCGTCCGTCAGCCTGGGCAGCTGGTTCGCGACGTCGAGGCCGCCCTCGGTCGTGAGTTCCTCGCGCTTTTCCGGCACCAGGCAGACGTCCTGGGGTTTCGTTGCGATCGCGACGCCGAGCATTTCCTCGGTGACGGCCATCTCGAGGTTCATCTTGGTCTTCAGCACCTGGCGGAGGATGGCGACGTCGGCGTCCTGGATATGGCGGCGGTCTTCCCGGAGATGCAGGGTGATCGAGTCGGCGCCGGCGGTCTCCGCCACGAGCGCCGCCTCGACCGGACTGGGGTAGCGGGTCTTGCGCGCCTGGCGCAGCGTGGCGATGTGGTCGATGTTGACGCCGAGGAAGATGCTCATGGATTCAGGTCGGTGAGTTCGCGCAGCAGCTGGCGAGTATAAAGCGGCTTGGCGCCGAGCGTGTGGTTGATCAGCGTGCGCATCAGCGCCTTCGCCTCGACGAGCGTGGCCGGCCGCTCGAAGCGGTCGGCGGCAAGATCGAGCAGCGTCTGGCCGGACACCGGGCAGCCGGGCTGCCCGATCGCGTCCATGCCCCCCTGGGCGCGCAGCGCGCCCCGCTCGGGCTGGTAGACGTAGCGCGCCGCCGGGTCGACGGCGGCCCCGCTGTCGGCATCGACCTCGAACGTGGCGCCATAGCCGATCTCGGCGAGCAGGTTCTTCTCGAAGCGGCGCAGGATGCGCTCGAAATCCGCACTGCTCGCCTCGCCGGCCAGCAGTTCGAGCGTCTCGACGTAGCGGTCGTACAGGCGCTCGTGGGGGTCGCCGCGCGCCAGCAGCCGTAGCAGCAGCTCGTTGAGGTAGAAGCCGCACATCAGCGCGCGTCCCTGCGGCGCGATGAGGCCGCCCAGCCATTCGGCGCCATGCAGGGTCTTCATCTCCGCCTTGCCGAACCACGACAGCAGGAGCGGCGTGAAAGGCTGCATCAGGCCGCGCAGCGCCGACGCCGGCCGCCGTGCGCCGCGCGCGATCAGCGCGACGCGACCATGGCCGCGCGTGAAGACTTCCGCCACCACGCTGGTTTCCTTGAACGGATAGGTGTGGAGGACGAAGCCGGGCTCGTTGTCGATGCGGACGTCGCCGGACATGTCGAAACCCTTATCCGCGAAGCTCGCGCACGGGCGAAAAGCCGCTCAAGCCTCTGGGCGTGAGGCCGGTAGGCATTGCGCGATCACGTCGTTCCATCATCCCGCCGCGTGCCTTCGCTGGGAATCCTAATCGATCCCCAGCGTTTTCAGCATGCGCACATCGTCCGCCCAGCCGCCCTTCACCTTGACCCAGACCTCGAGATAGACCTTGCTGTCGAAGGCGCGCTCCATGTCCTGGCGCGCCTGGGTGGAGATCGTCTTCAGCTTCTCGCCGCCCTTGCCGATGACGATGGCCTTGTGGCTGTCGCGGTCGACCAGGATCGTCGCGAAGATGCGGCGCAGCTTGCCCTCTTCCTCGAACTTGTCGATGGTCACGGCGACCGCGTAGGGGATTTCCTCGCCGCACAGGCGGAACACCTTCTCGCGGATCAGCTCGGCGGCGAGCTGGCGCTCGGTCTGGTCGGTCACGTCGTCCTCGCCGAACAGCGGCGGGTTCTCGGGCAGATGCTTCTCGAGCGTCTTCAGCAGCTCCTCGAGATTGCTGCCCTGCTTGGCCGACACCGGCACGATCTCGGTGAACGCATGCGCCGCGGCGACCTCCTGCAGGTAGGCCATCAGGCCGGCGCGGTCCTTCGCATGGTCGATCTTGTTCACCACCAGGATCAGGGGACGGTCCTTCGGCAGGAGTTCCATGACCTGGCGGTCTTCGCGCGTCAGCCGCCCGGCCTCGACCAGCATCATCACCACGTCGGTGTCCGACAGCGTCTCGCGCACGCGCTTGTTCATCGCCCGGTTCATCGTGCTCGCGTGGCGCGTCTGGAAGCCCGGTGTGTCGACGAAGATGAACTGCGCCTCGTCGGTGGTGTGGATGCCCATCACGCGGTGGCGGGTCGTCTGCGCCTTCTTCGAGGTGATGCTGATCTTCTGCCCGACGATGCGGTTGAGCAGCGTCGACTTGCCGACGTTGGGGCGCCCGACGATGGCGATGAGGCCGCACTTGTACCCGCTCATTTCCGCACCTGGGCGCACGCCTGGCGCGCGGCCTCCTGCTCGGCGGCGCGGCGGCTCTTGCCGACGCCGCGCGTGCGCAACGCAGGCTTCGCGAGCACGCACTCGACGATGAAATCCTGGTCGTGCGCCTCGCCCTCGGTGCCGACCAGGCGGTATTCCGGCAGGGGCAGCCGGCGCGCCTGCAGCAATTCCTGAAGCTCCGTCTTGGGGTCCTTGCCCGACGCCTTCGGGTCGATGCGCGCCACCAGCGGATCGAACAGGCCGCGCACGACGCGTTGCGCCGCCTCGAAGCCGGCATCCAGGAAAACCGCCCCGAACAGCGACTCCAGCGCGTCGGCCAGGATCGAGGGCCGGCGGAAGCCGCCGCTCTTGAGCTCGCCCTCGCCGAGGCGCAGGCTGTCGCCAAGCCTCAGGTTCGTGGCGATCTCGGCGAGGGTTTCCTGGCGCACGAGATTGGCGCGCAGGCGCGACAGGCCGCCCTCGGGCAGATCGGGAAACGCGTCGTACAGCGCACGGGCGACGCTGCAGTTCAGCACCGAGTCGCCGAGGAACTCGAGGCGTTCGTTGTTGAGCGCGCCGAAACTGCGATGCGTCAGCGCCTGGGTCAGAAGGTCGGGACGGACGAAGGTATGGCCCAGCGCCCGTTGCAGACGCTGGTCGAGCAAGGCGTTATTCAACGTCGACGGGGGCCGCGTTGGGGTCGGAACTCGCATTGAAATCGACGACCAGGCTGACGTTGCCGAGCAGCTTGGTGCGGTAGGTGTAGTCGGCCGTGATCACGGGGACCGCACCGTGGCGATCGATGCTGAGGTCCTCGGGCTTGACGGCGGTGACATAACCCACCTGGGCGCGCTTGGCGAAGTCGAGGCGGATATCGGCGTTGCTCATGGATTTCAGCTCGGGCTCCTGCCCCATCGTGGCGAGGATCTTCTTCACCGAGAAGAATTCGATGTAGGCGGGGACCACCTTCATCGCAAGCATCGCCAGTGCAACCAGTACGATGGCGATGAACAGGAAGCCGATCATGGTCAGGCCGCGTTGTTGGGGGCGCATGGGGCGTACAGCGTGCATGTTCTCTCCTTATCGTATGGTCGTGCCGATGCGGTGGAAATCGTCGAAGTTCATCCAGACGAAGAAGGCCTTGCCGACGATGTTCCGGTCGGGAACGAAGCCCCAGTAACGGCTGTCGTTGCTCTCGTCGCGGTTGTCACCCATCATGAAGTACTTTCCGGCCGGAACCTTGCAGACGAAACCCTCGCCCTCGGCATTGTAGGAGCAGTTGTCGCGCGACGGAAAGTCCACCACCTGCGTCGGATAGACGGGGGGCTTGTCCGGCTCCACCATCATGGTGTGATTGGCGCCGTTTAGACGCTCCTTGTACACCGTCGCGGTGATGTAGTTGAGACCGTTGCCGACATAGCTGTAGGTCCCGCTGGCCGCGGCCGGGACGAGCTTGCCGTTGATGGTCAGCTTCTTGTCGCGGTATTCGACGATGTCGCCGGGCACGCCGATCACCCGCTTGATGTAGTCGAGGCTGGGGTCGCCCGGATAGCGGAACACCATGACGTCGCCCCGCTGGGGCTCGCCCACGCCGATGATCTTGCGGTCGATCACCGGCAGGCGGATGCCGTAGGCGAACTTGTTGACCAGGATGAAATCGCCGACCAGCAGCGTCGGCATCATCGACCCCGACGGGATCTTGAACGGCTCGACCAGGAAGGAGCGCAGCGCGAACACGACGAGGATCACCGGGAAGAAGCTCTTCGCGTACTCGACCAGCAGCGGCTCCTTCGCGTCCCTGTCGCGGCCACGCCTGAGGAACAGCACGTCGAGCAGCCAGATGGCGCCCGTGACCACCAGGGCGACGAAGAGTATGAGGGCGAAGTTCATGTCGGGGGGTCCGTTTTCCTATTTGTCGGAGACCTGGAGGATGGCGAGGAAGGCTTCCTGCGGGATTTCCACGTTGCCGACCTGCTTCATGCGGCGCTTGCCGGCCTTCTGCTTTTCCAGGAGCTTCTTCTTGCGCGTGATGTCGCCGCCGTAGCACTTGGCAAGCACGTTCTTGCGCATCGCCTTGACGTTCTCGCGCGCGATGATGTTGGCGCCGATCGCCGCCTGCACCGCGACGTCGAACATCTGGCGCGGGATCAGCTCGCGCATCTTGGCAGCCAGCTCGCGCCCGCGGTACACGCTGCTGGCACGGTGCACGATCAGAGACAGCGCATCGACCTTCTCGCTGTTGACGAGGATGTCGAGCTTGACCAGGTCGCCCGCGCGGAACTCCTTGAATTCGTAGTCGAGCGAGGCGTAGCCGCGGCTGGTCGATTTCAGCTTGTCGAAGAAGTCCATCACCACTTCGTTCATCGGCAGGTCGTAGCGCAGCATGACCTGCCTGCCGTGGTACTGCATGTCGAGCTGCACGCCGCGCTTCTGGTTGCACAGGGTGATGACGTTGCCGACGTACTCCTCGGGCACGAAGATCGTCGCGGTGATGATGGGCTCGCGGATTTCCTCGATCTTGGACGGCTCGGGCAGCTTGGAGGGGTTCTCGACGTTGATGATGGTGCCGTCCTTCTGCACCACCTCGTACACCACCGTCGGCGCGGTGGTGATGAGGTCCATGTCGTATTCGCGCTCGAGCCGCTCCTGCACGATGTCCATGTGCAGCAGGCCGAGGAAGCCGCAGCGGAAGCCGAATCCCAGCGCCTGGCTGACTTCCGGCTCGAACTGCAGCGCCGCATCGTTCAGCTGCAGCTTGGTCAGCGCGTCCCGCAGCGCCTCGAAGTCGTGCGACTCGACCGGGTACAGGCCGGCGAACACCTGCGACTGCACCTTCTTGAAGCCGGGCAGCGGCTCGGCGGCCGGGTTGTCGACCAGCGTCACGGTGTCGCCCACCTGCGCCGACTTCAGCTCCTTGATGCCGGCGATGACGAAGCCGACCTCGCCCGCCGACAGCTGCGGCTGGTCGACCGACTTGGGCGTGAAGACGCCGACGTGCTCGGTGAGGTACTGCGCGCCGGTCGCCATGAAGCGAATCTTGTCCTTCGGGCGCAGCACGCCGTCGACCACGCGCACCAGCATGACGACGCCGACGTAGTTGTCGAACCAGGAATCGATGATCAGCGCCTTCAGCGGCGCGCGCTCGTCGCCGCGCGGCGGCGGCACCTGCTTGACCACGACCTCGAGAATCTCCTCGATGCCGATGCCGGTCTTGGCCGAGGCGCGCACCGCATCGGTCGCATCGATGCCGACGATGTCCTCGATCTCGCCGGCGACGCGGTCGGGATCGGCTGCCGGCAGGTCGATCTTGTTCAATACCGGGATGACTTCGACGCCGAGGTCGATCGCGGTGTAGCAGTTGGCGACCGTCTGCGCCTCGACGCCCTGCGAGGCGTCGACCACCAGCAGTGCGCCCTCGCAGGCCGAGAGCGAGCGGCTGACTTCATAGGAGAAGTCGACATGGCCCGGCGTGTCGATCAGGTTGAGGCGATAGGTCTGGCCATCCTTGGCCTTGTAGGCGAGTGCGGCCGTCTGCGCCTTGATCGTGATGCCGCGCTCCTTCTCCAGATCCATCGAATCGAGCACCTGCGCCTCCATCTCGCGCTCGGACAGGCCGCCGCAATGCTGGATCAGGCGGTCGGCCAGCGTCGACTTGCCATGGTCGATGTGGGCGATGATGGAAAAGTTGCGGATCAGGTTCTGGGACACAGCAAAACGGGCACGTTTCCGTGCCCGGCTAGGGATGCGATAACACGCGAAATTTTAACGGATTTCAGGCGCGGGCGCGCAGCCATTCCCGCAATGCCGCCAGATTCAGTTCATGCCGGCAGATCTCGTGCTCGCCGTCGAACAGCAGGGGGACGTCCCAGCCGTATTGCGCACGCAACGCCGGGTCGCGGTCGACGTCGACCGCGTCAACCCGATGCGGGCTGCCCGCGAGCACGCCGGCGACGGCCGCCGCCATCTCCTCGCACAGCGGGCAGCCCGCCCGCGTGTAGAGCGTCAGCGTGCTAGCCACCGGAGATCTTCAGCGGCACGTAGAGGGAGCCGTTGCCGCGCCGCACCAGCAGCGCCACGCTCTTGCCCGCCGGGACGGCGGCGATCGCCTTGCGGAAGGCCTCGACGCTGCCGATCTTGACGTTGTTGACGGCGAGGATCACGTCGCCGGTCCGGATGCCGGCCCGTGCGGCATCGCCGGTGGCCTCCTCGACCAGTACCCCCTGCTCGACGTCGAGCGCGCGCCGCTGCTCCGGCGTCAGTTCGGACAGCGCGAGGCCGCCGCGCGAAAAGGACTTGCCGCCGGCGCTCGCCTGCTCGGCCTCGCTCGGCAGCGCCCCGAGCACGACCGTCACCTGCTGCTGCTTGCCCTTGCGCCAGATATCCAGCGGAATCCTGCTGCCGGGCTTGGCCATTCCGACCATGCGCGGGAGGTCGCTGGAGTTCTCCACCGCCTTGCCGTCGAATGCCAGGATCACGTCGGCCGGCTGCAAGCCCGCCTTGCTCGCGGGACTGTCGTCCTGGACCTGCGACACCAGGGCGCCGCGCGGCCGATCAAGGCCGAAGGAGTCGGCAAGGTCGGCGGTCACTTCCTGGATCACCACGCCGAGCCAGCCCCGCGCGATCTTGCCGCCGCTTTCCAGCTGCTTCGCCACCTCCATCGCGACGTCGATGGGAATCGCGAACGACACGCCCATATAGCCGCCGTTGCGGCTGTAGATCTGGGAATTGATGCCGACCACCTCGCCCTTCATGTTGAAGAGCGGCCCGCCCGAGTTGCCGGGATTGATCGGCACGTCGGTCTGGATGAAGGGGACGTAGGTCTCGGACGGCAGCGAGCGGCCCTTGGCGGACACGATGCCCGCCGTCACCGAGTTCTCGAAGCCGAACGGCGAACCGATGGCCGCCACGGCCTCGCCGACCCGCAGCTTGGTCGGATCGCCCAGCTTGACCACCGGCAGGTCCTTGGCAGTGATCTTGATGACGGCGACGTCGGTGCGGGCGTCCGCCCCCACCACCTTGGCGGTGAAGGTGCGCTTGTCGGTGAGCTTGACGACGACTTCGTCGGCTCCCTTGACGACGTGGGCGTTGGTCAGGATGTAGCCATCGGGGCTGACGATGAAGCCGGAACCTTCGGCGCGCGTGGGCACTTCCTGCAGGGGTCCCTGCGCACCCGGACCGCCGGGCATCCCGGGGAAGAAGCGGCGGAAGAACTCCTGCATCGCCGGGTCGCCGAACGGCAGACCGCCCTCGCCACGCTTGACCAGCGTGGTCGTGCTGATGTTGACGACGGCCGGGCCCTCCTTTGCCACCAGGTCGGCCACATCGACCACGTCTTTCGCGAATGCGGGTGCCGCAACCGTCAGCACCAGCGCAGTCGCCGCCAAAGCGCTCCTCATCATGACTGTCCTTTCATCGGGTGTAACAGGAATGCGTGTTCGCGCCGGAGCACGACCGGGCGGCTCGCCCTGCCGCCGCGCGAGCCGAGCCAGCCGGCGAGGCCGCCGAGCGCCATGCCGGCAAGCGCCGGGCCGTCGCCGGGCCGGATGGCCTGCGCCAGCATGGCGCCCGCCAGCATCAGGCCGAGCGGCAGGCCATAGGCACGCAGCGCACTCCGCAAGACGCTGCCGTCGGCAATGCCGACGACGACCCGGTCGCCGGGCGCCACCGCGAGATCGCACTCCACCAGAAAATGCCGCGGCGCGCGCTGAAACAGCTCGGCAATCCGGCGCGACGAGCAGCCCTGGCCCTCGCAGCTGCCGCAGCCCGACGGCTCGACCGCCTGCACCCAGACGCCGTCCGGCGCCGTCCGTATCACTTCTGCAGTCTGTTCCAGCATGGGCGGGCTATTTGTGGCTGGCGGAGTTGCCGGTTTCGATCAGGGCCAGGCCCGGCACCTCGCCGAGCGTCGTGACGGTATAGCCGTCGACCTCGCGCCCGTAGATGCCGATTGCGCCTTCGGCCGACAAGCCGCGCAAGGTCTGCACTTTCGGGTCGACCGGCTCGACGAACATCGACAGCACGCTGAGTCCATCCGAGAACACCAGGTGCGTCACCGGCGCCCGCTTGCCCGGCAGCGCGCGCACGGCCTCCTGGACCTTCTCGTAGCCGGGCGGCGGCGTCACGTTCCAGGCGCTCACCGCCGGCTTGTCGAAACGGACCGTCTGCACGATCTTGCCGGTCATGTCGTTGCGAAGCTGCTGGAGGTCGGGGGCCTTGCCGATCTGGATCTCGGAGAACACGAACATGGAAATCGCGCTGCCATTGTCGTCGACGACGCGCGCCTTCAGCGGCAGCCCGGTGCGCTGGTCCAGCCACAGCGTGTAGGCGTAGCGATAACCGTCGCGCGGCTCGAGCGTCAGCACCTGGCAGGAATGCCCGGCAACGCGCTCGATCCCGCCCAGCTTGGGCTCGTAGTAGGCAAGCAGGCCGGCCGGCTGCGCGGGCAGCAGGGCCGGGAAGAAGCGGCGCAGCGGATTGCGCTCCACCTGCACGTGCTTGCCGTCCGGCAGGTGGCAGTAAACGTCGTCGTTGATACGCAGGAATTGGCGCGACGAGCCGTCCATGATCTCGACCTTTTCCTGCTCGCCGCTGGCGTCGGCACGATGCCGAACGCGCATCACCTCGACGTGCTCGCCGTGGTGATAAACATAGATGCCGCTGTAGTTCTGCTGACGGGCGGCGCTTGCGGCCCGGTTGAGCCAGTCCGCCGCCGCCTCGGCGCGCGCGAGGCCCGACCACACGGCGAGGCCGACCACCCCGGCAAGCCACCAGCCGTGTCGCCAGGCAACCCGCGCCCGCATCAGCGCGGCTCCACCGCGACCGCGACCGCGGGCTGGTAGGGCGAGGCCACCGCCATCGGCGCGAACTCCTGGTGGGCCACCAGATACGAGGCATAGCGTGCATTCTCGCGCGCCGGGTCGGACGACAGCGAAGCCTGCTGGAAGCCCGGGCCCGCCGTCACGGGCAGCGTCGCGGGCCCGTCCGACATCATGCCGCTGAGCGAGATGGCGCCCCAGACGGCCAGCGAGGCGAACGACGCAACGGCCACACGCTGCGGCCACACGCTGCGGCGGGGCGCCAGCACCGTCGGCTCGTCCGCCAGCCGGGCCGAGAAGCGCGCCATGAAGTCGTCTCCGGCGGGCTCGATGCCGCGCATCAGGTCGCCGATCAGGTGGTAGTCCGACCAGTTTCGTCGCAGTCCCTCGTCGCCCTTCAGCGCTTGCAGCAGCGCGTCGGTGTCCGCGCGCGCCGTTTCGCCGTCGAGTGCCGCCGACAGCTTCGCCGGCCAGGGATCTTCGGCCTCCAGGGCGTGGGGATGGGGGTCTGATTTGCGAAGTGCTGCCATGATTACCACCTTTTGTCCTGACGGGTGCCCAGCATCGGGCGTATCCTTTCCGCGATGGCCTCGCGCGCGCGGAAGATCCGCGAGCGCACCGTTCCGATCGGGCATTCCATCATCTGCGCGATCTCCTCGTAGCTCATGCCTTCGATCTCGCGCAGCGTAATCGCTGTCCTCAATTCCTCGGGCAGCGCGTCGACTGCCTCGTTCACCGCTTTGGCGATCTGTTTGGTCTGGAGTTCCGCATCCGGCGTCGCGATGTCCCGCAGCAGGTCGCCGTCCTCGTAATTCTCCGCGTCTTCTGCCAGCACATCGCTCGAGACCGGCTGGCGCTTGTGCGCCACCAGGTAGTTCTTGGCGGTGTTCACGGCGATCCGGTACAGCCAGGTGTAGAAGGCACTCTCGCCCCGAAAACCGGGCAGCGCACGATAGGCCTTGATGAAGGCCTCCTGCGTGATGTCTTCCACCTCCGCCGGATCGCGCACCATGCGCGACAGCAGGCGGCCGAGCTTGCGGTGGTATTTGCTCACCAGCAGCTCGAACGCGCGCTTGTCGCCGCGCTGGGCGCGTTCGACCAAAACCTGATCCAGTTCGCGGTCCGACATATCTCCCTGCTGCTTCTTGTTTGTGTTGAAAGTATACGTGACCGCATCTTCCGGAACCTGTGAGTGGCGCGCGGCGAAAAAGTTCATGTCGAACAAGGTTATTCCGCCCCGCGCCAAGCCTGCTATCATCCCCTCGCCACCATGCACAGACACGACGTCCTCATCCTCGGCAGCGGCCTCGCCGCGCTGACTACCGCGCTCAAGCTTGCCGACCAGCGCCGTGTCGCCATTGTCACCAAGCGCCAGATGACCGACGGCGCCAGCGACTGGGCGCAGGGCGGCATCGCGGCGGCGGTCGACAGCGGGGATTCGGTCGAGGCCCATGTCCGCGACACCCTGGTCGCCGGCGCCGGCCTGTGCGACGAGGCGGTGACCCGGCTGGTGGCCGGCCAGGCGCGCGAGATGATCGCGTGGCTGACGGCCAACGGCGTCGCCTTCACGCCCGACCCGCAGGCGCCGGGCGGCCTGCATCTGGCGCGCGAGGGCGGCCATTCCCGTCGCCGCGTCGTGCACGCCGCCGACGCCACGGGACACGCCGTGCAGATGAGCCTGCTCGACCGCGTGCGCGCGCACCCCAACATCGAGACCTTCGAGCAGCATGTCGCCATCGACCTCATCACCGGCAAGCGCGCCGGCGGCGAGGAACGGCAGATCCACGGCGCCTACGCGCTGAACAAGGGCACCGGCGAGGTCGAGACCTTCGCCGCCGGCCATACCGTGCTGGCGACGGGCGGTGCCGGCAAGGTCTACCTCTACACGACCAACCCCGACACCTCGACCGGCGACGGCATCGCCATGGCCTGGCGCGCCGGCTGCCGGGTGGCGAACCTCGAATTCGTGCAGTTCCACCCGACCTGCCTGTACCACCCGCACGCCAAGTCCTTCCTGATCACCGAGGCGGTGCGCGGCGAGGGCGGCTACCTGCTGCTGCCGGACGGCAGCCGCTTCATGCAGTTCCACGACGAGCGCGCCGAACTGGCGCCGCGCGACGTGGTGGCACGCGCGATCGACTTCGAGATGAAGAAGCGCGGCATCGACTGCGTCTACCTCGACATCAGCCACAAGCCGGCCGATTTCGTGCGCGAGCACTTCCCGACGATCCACCAGCGCTGTCTGGAGCTCGGCATCGACATCACGCGCCAGCCGATCCCGGTGGTGCCGGCCGCCCACTACACCTGCGGCGGCGTCGTCACCGACACCGACGCCCGCACCGACCTGTGCAACCTGCACGCGGTCGGCGAGGTCACCTTCACCGGCCTGCACGGCGCCAACCGGCTGGCGTCGAATTCGCTGCTGGAGTGCCTGGTGTTCGGCCACGCCGCGGCGCGCGACATCCTCGCCACGCCGCCGGCGCCCGCGCTCAACCTGCCGCCGTGGGACGCCTCGCGCGTGACCGACGCCGACGAGGAGGTCGTGATCTCGCACAACTGGGACGAGCTGCGGCGCTTCATGTGGGACTACGTCGGCATCGTGCGCACCAACAAACGGCTGGCGCGCGCCTCGCACCGCATCCGCCTGCTGCGCGCCGAGATCGACGAGTTCTATCGCAATTTCCGGGTCTCCAACGACCTCATCGAGCTGCGCAACCTGGTGCAGAGCGCCGACCTCATCATCCGCTCGGCGCAATTGCGCCAGGAAAGCCGCGGGCTGCACTACAGCCGCGACTACCCCGAGACCCTGCCGATCGCCGGCAATACCGTGCTCAACCCGCGTCCCGGGACGATGTGTCCGAGCGTGTGCGGCGTGTCCACCGAAGCGACACCCTGAGCCGGCGCAGGGCGTCGCCGTCGGCGCTGTCGGACAGCAGCGTGAGCGTGCGCGCGGCGCCGCCGGCCGGACGGTAGCACAGCACGATCAGCGCAGGCGACACGAAGCTGTCGTGCAGCACCTCGGCATCGCGCCATTCGCCTGCCGCATCGAGACTTTGCAGGCGGCCGTCGGACGCCAGGCGCAGGCTGACCGGCTGCGTCGCGCGGCGCCAGCTCCACACCGCCAAGCCCGGCGCGCCAAGCGCCAGGGCCAGCCCGATGCCGACCGGCAGGTCAGCGATGGCAATCGCGGCCAGCGCAACCCCGGTCGCGGCGGCCAGCAACACCCCCAGCAGCCGTGAGGGCTTGAGCTCAATCGTGCGCGTCAGCGTGTACACTTTTGACCTTTCTCACATCCTCCTCCGGACGGGTACGCATCGTGATCGATTCCTGGAAAACCCATCTGCAAACCCAAGGCGCGGCGATCGAAGGCCGCACCGTGCTGCACTACGGCGATCCGGCCGCCGAACGCGCCGCGGCGACGGCCGGCACCGTCGTCGCCGACCTGTCGCAGCTCGGCCTCCTCGCCTTCCGCGGCGATGATACCGCCACGTTCCTGCAAGGGCAGCTGACCAACGACGTGCGGGCGCTGCATGCCGATGGCGCGCAATGGAACGGCCTGTGCAGCCCCAAGGGGCGTCTGCTCGGCAATTTCCTGATGTGGCGCCAGGGCGAGGATTATTGCCTGCAGCTGTCCGGCGACATCGCCGCCGCCGTGCTGAAGCGCCTGTCGATGTTCATTCTCCGCGCGAAGGTCCAGGGCCGCGACGCCAGCGACGAGACCGTCCGGCTGGTGGTGGCCGGGCCGCAGGCCGCGGCGGCGGTGACGCGCGCGATGGGCGTCCTGCCCGACGCCCCGATGCGTTCGGCAGCGGGTGCCGCCGGCCAGGTCGTCCGCGTCGGCGAGGACAAGTTCGTGCTGGCGGTCCTCCCCGATCACGCCGCTGCCGTGTGGCAGACACTGCGCCAGAGCGCTGTCCCGGTGGGGGCACCGGTGTGGGACTGGCTGCGCCTGTCGGCAGGCATCCCCATGATCGTCGCGGCGACCCAGGAGGCGTTCGTGCCGCAGATGGTGAATCTCGAACTTATCGGCGGCGTCAGCTTCCAGAAGGGATGCTACACGGGCCAGGAAATCGTCGCGCGCAGCCAGTATCTGGGCAAGCTCAAGCGCCGCATGTTCCTCGCCCACGTCGACGCCGCGGCGGCCCCGGGCGACAACCTCTACAGTGCCGACCTCGACGGTCAGGCGAGCGGCACGGTGGTCAATGCCGCGCCCGCCCCGACCGGCGGCTACGATCTGCTGGCCGTCGCACAGGTCGAGAGCGCGCGCACGCAGACGCTGCACCTGAAGTCTCCCGACGGCGCCGCGCTGACGCTGAAGCCCCTGCCCTACGCGATTCCCGACTAGGTGCTCCACGCCTACGTCTATTACCGCGTCGACCCCGCGCAGGCCGCGCGGCTCGCCCCCCGCGTCGACGCGGTGCTGCAGGCGATGGCCGCCCTGTGCGGCAGGCCGCCCCAGCGCCTGACGCGCTGCGACGATCCCGACACGTGGATGGAGGTCTACGGGGACATTGCCGACTTCGCCGCATTCCTCGCGGCGCTCGAAGCGGCCGTCGCCGCGTCCGGCTGTGTGCCGCTCATCCACGGCGAGCGCCATCTCGAATGCTTTCGCCCCGCCTGAAGAAGGCCTGGGCGCCCGCGACGCGGCCTGCCCGACGGTCCTAGCCGGTCTCGACAACCGGGACGCGCGCGGCCAGCGCGCACATCAGTTCATAGCTGGTGGTGCCCGCCGACGCCGCGACGGCATCCACCGGAACGCCCTCGCCCCACAGCACCACCGGCGTGCCGATGCCGGCGGCGGGACAGTCGCTGAGATCCACGCAGAGCATGTCCATCGATACCCGCCCGAGCGTGCGGCTGGCGACGCCATCGACGCGCACCGGCGTGCCGGTCGGCGCATGGCGCGGGTAGCCGTCGGCGTAGCCGCACGCCACCACGCCGACCCGCATCGGGCGCTCGGCGCGGAACAGCTGGCCGTACCCCACGCCTTCGCCGGCTTGCAGCATCTGCACGCTGATGAGTTCCGACTGCAGCGTCATCGCCGGCCGCAGCCCCAGTTCGGCTGCCGTCGCGTCGGCAAACGGGGAACCGCCGTACAGCATGAGGCCGGGCCGCACCCAGGCGCCCTGCGTCGCCGGATAGCGCAGCAGCGCTGCCGAATTGGCGCTGGTCCACGGCAGGCCATGGGCCGCGAGTTCGCCCAGGAAGGGCTGCAGCTGCCAATCGACACCGGCCGGCTCGTCGGCCTGGGCGAAATGGGTCATGAGCGTGACGCCTGCCACGCCGGGCACGGAGCGAACCGCCGCGACAACGGACGCATGATCCGCGAGCGGAAAACCGAGGCGGTGCATGCCGCTGTCGAATTTCACGAAGACCTGGAGCGGTCGCGCCGGCGGATGCTGGCGCAGCCAATCGAGATGGAGCGGGTGATGCAGCACGGGCCACAGGTCCAGCTCGGCGCAGGTGGCGATCTCGTCCGCGCCGAACAGGCCCTCGAGCAGCAGGATCGGCTGGTCGACGCCCATCAGCCGCAGGTTGGCGGCCTCCTCCAGCGTCAGCACCGCAAAACCGTCGGCTGCCGCCAGTGCGCGCCGCGCGCGCGACAGCCCGTGGCCGTAGGCATTCGCCTTGACGACGGCGAAGACGCGCGCGGCGCCCGCATGGGTGCGCGCCACGCGCAGGTTGTGCGCCATCGCGCCGGTCGAGATCCGCGCCTGGATGGGCCGCATCGACTTAATACGAGCCTGGCTGCGCCAGCGTTTCGAAGCGCGTGTATTCGCCGAGGAAGGCCAGCCGCACCGTGCCGATCGGTCCGTTGCGCTGCTTGCTGATGATGATTTCCGCCGTGCCCTTGTCCTGCGTGTCGGGGTTGTAGACCTCGTCGCGGTAGATGAACAGGATGACGTCGGCGTCCTGCTCGATGGCGCCCGACTCGCGCAGGTCCGACATGACCGGACGCTTGTTGGGGCGCTGCTCGAGGCCGCGGTTGAGCTGGGAGAGCGCGATCACCGGCACGTGCAGTTCCTTTGCCAGCGCCTTCAGCGCGCGCGAGATTTCGGAGATTTCGGTGGCGCGATTCTCGCCGTTGCCGCTGCCGGCCATGAGCTGCAGGTAGTCGATGATGATGAGGCCGAGCTTCCCCCCGGCCTGGCGCATCAGCCGGCGCGCCCGCGCGCGCAGCTCGAGCACGTTGAGCCCCGGCGTCTCGTCGATGTAGACCGGTGCTTCGTTGAGCTTGCCCAGCGCGTAGGTGAGGCGCTGCCAGTCGTCCTCGCCCAGCTTGCCGGTGCGCAGGCGATGCTGGTCGAGTTTGCCGACCGAGCCGATCATCCGCATCACCAGCTGGGCGCCGCCCATTTCCATCGAGAACACCGCGACGGGCAGCCCGGTGTCGAGCGCGACGTTCTCGCCGATGTTGATCGAGAACGCGGTCTTGCCCATCGACGGCCGGCCGGCCACGATGACGAGGTCGCCAGGCTGCAGGCCCGAGGTCTTCTGGTCGAGGTCGTGGAAGCCGGTCGGCACGCCGGTGACGCCGGAATCGTTGTCGCGGTGATAGAGCTCGTCGATGCGCTCGACCACTTCCTTCAGGAGCGGCTTGATCTCGGTGAAGCCGGCCTGGCCGCGGCTGCCCGACTCGGCGATCTCGAAGACCTTGGCCTCGGCCTCGTCGAGCAGCTGCTGGGCGCTCTTCCCTGCAGGCGCGTAGGCACTGTCCGCGATCGCGGTCGCCACTTCGACGAGCCGCCGCATCACCGATCGTTCGCGCACGATCTCCGCATAGCGGCGGATGTTTGCAGCCGAGGGCGTGTTGCTCGCCAGCGCAACGATGTAGGCGAGGCCGCCGACGCTTTCGAGTTCGCCCAGCGATTGCAGCGCCTCGGCCACCGTCACCGCGTCGGCCGGCCGGTTCTCGGCGATCTGCCGCACGATCGCACGCAGGATCAGGCGGTGGTCCTGACGGTAGAAATCGGCCTCCGACACAACGTCGCCGATGCGGTCCCAGGCACCGTTGTCGAGCAGAAGCCCGCCCAGCACGGCCTGCTCCGCTTCCAGCGAGTGCGGCGGCAGGCGCATCTGCGCCATCTGGGGGTCGGAGCTTGCGGTCAGCGAGTGGATGGCGGCCATGGGAGGATTCTAGTCGTCGGCCCACCCCCCACCAAGGGATAATGCTGTGGATAAGGCGTGAACATCCGGGAATACTTCGTCGAGGGGCACAAACAAAAAAGGGAGCCGGCGGCTCCCTTTTCCGGTTGCAGCCGAATTACTGCTCGGCGGCCACCACGACCGTGATGTTGGCCGTGACGTCGGTATGCAGCGCCAGCGTCACAGGGTACTCGCCAACGGCCTTGAACGGGCCTTGCGGCAGGCGGATCTCCGCCTTGACCACGTCATGGCCCTGGGCCTTCAGCGCATCCGCGATGTCGCTGTTGGTGATCGAGCCGAACAGGCGGCCGTCGACGCCGGCCTTCTGGCTGACCGTGACGCTCGTGCCTTCCAGCTTCTCGGCGCGACGCTGCGCGTCCGCCAGCTTCTCGGCGGCGATGCGCTCGAGTTCGGCCTTCTGCGCGGCGAAGGCTTCGAGGTTGGCCTGCGTGGCACGACGCGCGCGGCCGGTGGGAATCAGGAAGTTGCGGGCATAGCCGTCCTTCACCTTGACCACGTCACCCAGGTTGCCCAGGTTGACGACCTTGTCCATCAGAATCACTTGCATCGTCGTCTCCTTAGTGCAGATCGGTGTACGGCATCAGGGCCAGGAAGCGCGCACGCTTGATCGCCGTGGACAGCTGGCGCTGGTAGTGCGCCTTGGTGCCGGTGATGCGCGCCGGGATGATGCGGCCGTTCTCGGCGATGAATTCCTTCAGCACCTCGACGTCCTTGTAGTCGACCTCGACCACCTTCTCAGCCGTGAAGCGGCAGAACTTGCGGCGCTTGAAGAGACCGCGGTTGCCGCTGTCGCGGCGCTTGTTGGCGAACTTGCCGCCGGATTTACCACCCATGGGACGGGCCATGATTCATTCCTTTTCGATTCGGTTCAATATCAGGATCAGTTGCCGGCTGTTCACGCTGCGTCGGTTCAGCACGCCTTCCAGTTTGACCTGCGTTCCGCTGGTGAGATGGGCCAGTTGGGCGGCAAGCGATCCGCTCGCCTGCACCGTCAACTCGCACTCCACCTGCCGCATCTGCCCCGCCACGGTCTGGCTACTGCGATGGGCAATCGCCGCTTCGGCGATCGGCACACCGGCCGGGCTATGGCGCAGCGGTTCAACCTGGATGACGACGCCGCTGATGAGCAGCCTGTTCAATCATTCAGCTCGGCACGCACTCAGGCTGCAGCGGCCGCTTCCGGCTTGGCGCTGTCGAGCATGTCGCGCGACTTCTCTTCCTTCATCATCGGCGAAGCGGTGGTCACCGCGGCGTCGCGCTTGATGGTCAGGTGACGCAGCACGGCATCGTTGAACTTGAAGCCGTGCTCGAGCTCTTCCAGGGTCTCCTGGTCGCACTCGATGTTCATCAGCACGTAATGGGCCTTGTGGACCTTCTGGATCGGATAGGCCATCTGGCGGCGGCCCCAGTCTTCCAGGCGGTGGATGCTGCCCCCGCGGCTGGTGATGTTGCCCTTGTAGCGCTCGATCATGGCGGGCACCTGCTCGCTCTGATCGGGATGGACGATGAATACGATTTCGTAATGCCGCATCAGGTTTCCTTTCGGTTCAGCCCCCCGCTGCGGTGCGGTGGAGCAAGGTTCAAAACAACAATGAAAAACAATCCCCGCCGTAGCGGGGAGTGCGAATCATACGCCTTTTTCCTGACAAATCAAGCTGGAAGCCACTGCCTAGCCGGTCAGATCACGCAGTCGACGTAGTAGCGCGCACGTCCGTCGACGACCTCCTCGACGAGGCCATGCACGTCGGTTTCGAAGCCGGGAAATTTCTCGTTGAATTCGCGCGTGAACTGCAGGTAGCGCACGATGGTCGCGTTGAAGCGCTCGCCCGGGATCAGCAGGGGAATGCCCGGCGGGTATGGCGTCACCAGCATCGCGGTGATGCGCCCCTCCAGCTTGTCGATCTCGACACGCTCGATCTCGCGGTGCGCCATCTTGGCGAAGGCGTCGGCCGGCTTCATCGCCGGCGCCATCTCCGACAGGTACATCTCGGTCGTCAGGCGCGCCACGTCCTTGGCCTTGTAGATCGCGTGGATCTGGTCGCACAGGTCCTTGAGCCCGGTCTTCTCGTAGCGCGGGTGCTTCTCGACGAATTCGGGCAGGACGCGCCACAGCGGCTGGTTCTCGTCGTAGTCCGCCTTGAACTGCTGCAGCGCCGTCACCAGCGTGTTCCAGCGGCCCTTGGTGATGCCGATGGTGAACATGATGAAGAACGAATACAGCCCGGTCTTCTCGACGATGACGCCGTGCTCGGCGAGGTACTTGGTGACGATCGCCGCCGGGATGCCCCAGTCGGCGAAGGAGCCGTCGACGTCGAGGCCCGGGGTGATGACCGTGGCCTTGATCGGGTCGAGCATGTTGAAGCCGCGCGCAATCTTGCCGAACTCGTGCCAGCGTTCGCCCGCCTCCAGCATCCAGTCCTCGCGATCGCCGACGCCCTCCTCGGCCAGCTTCTGCGGCCCCCATACCTTGAACCACCAGGACTCGCCGAACTCCTCCTCGACCTTGCGCATGGCGCGGCGGAAATCGAGCGCCTCGCGGATCGACTCCTCGACCAGCGCGGGGCCGCCCGGCGGCTCCATCATCGCCGCCGCGACGTCGCACGAGGCGATGATCGCGTACTGCGGCGAGGTCGACGTGTGCATCAGATAGGCCTCGTTGAAGCGGTGGAAGTCGAGCTTGCGCGTCTCCGAGTCCTGCACCAGGATCTGCGAGGCCTGACTCAAGCCGGCCAGCAGCTTGTGCGTCGACTGCGTGGCGAACACGAGCGCATCCTTCGCGCGCGGCCGGTTCTTGCCGATCGCATGCATGCCGCGGTAGAAGTCGTGGAAGGTCGCGTGCGGCAGCCAGGCCTCGTCGAAGTGCAGGGTGTCGATGTAGTCGCCCAGCAGCTCCTTGATCATGTCGACGTTGTAGAGGATGCCGTCGTAGGTCGACTGGGTGATCGTCAGGATGCGCGGCTTGCGCTTGACCTCCTTGGCGAACGGGTGCGCGGCGATCTTCTTCTCGATGTTTTCCGGGCGGAACTCGTCGAGCGGGATCGGGCCGATGATGCCGTAGTGGTTGCGCGTCGGCGTCAGGAAGATCGGGATCGCGCCGCACATCATGATCGCGTGCAGGATCGACTTGTGGCAGTTGCGGTCGACCACGACGATGTCGCCCGGCGCAACCGTGGCGTGCCACACCATCTTGTTCGACGACGAGGTGCCGTTGGTGACGAAGAACAGATGGTCGCAGTTGAAGATGCGCGCCGCGTTGCGTTCGGACGCCGCCACCGGCCCGGTGTGGTCGAGCAGCTGGCCCAGTTCGTCGACTGCGTTGCAGACGTCGGCGCGCAGCAGGTTCTCGCCGAAGAACTGGTGGAACATCTGGCCGATCGGCGACTTCAGGAAGGCGACGCCGCCCGAGTGGCCGGGGCAGTGCCAGGAATACGAGCCGTCTGCCGCATAGTGCGTCAGCGCCCGGAAGAACGGCGGCACCAGCGAATCGAGGTAGGCGCGCGCCTCGCGCGCGATGTAACGGGCGAGAAACTCCGGCGTGTCCTCCAGCATGTGGATGAAGCCGTTCAGTTCGCGCAGGATGTCGTTCGGGATGTGGCGCGCGGTGCGGGTTTCACCGTGCAGGAAGATCGGGATCTCGGCATTGCGGAAGCGCACCTCCTCGACGAAGGCGCGCAGTTTCTGCAGCGCGGTGTCCGCGTCTTCGGCGGTCCCGGCGAGTTCCTCGTCGTCGATCGACAGGATGAACGCCGACGCGCGTGCCTGCTGCTGGGCGAACGAGGTCAGGTCGCCGTAATTGGTGACGCCGAGCACTTCCATGCCTTCCTTCTCGATCGCCTCGGCGAGGGTGCGGATGCCCAGGCCGGACGCGTTCTCGGAACGGAAGTCTTCGTCAATGATGACAACGGGAAAGCGGAAGCGCATGGCGGCTCCTGATAATGGCCATGAGAAAAACGCGGATTGTACGTCGCACGCGCAGCAGGGGGACTAAATTTTGCGCGCCGGCCGATCCGGGCGGGTCAGATCTTGGGCAGGGTCACGCCGATCTGCCCCTGGTACTTGCCGCCGCGGTCGCGGTACGAGGTCTCGCAGACCTCGTCGGACTCGAGGAACAGCATCTGCGCGACACCCTCGTTCGCGTAGATGCGCGCCGGCAACGGCGTGGTGTTGGAGAATTCCAGCGTGACGTGCCCCTCCCACTCGGGCTCGAGCGGGGTGACGTTGACGATGATGCCGCAGCGCGCGTAGGTGCTCTTGCCGAGACAGATCGTCAGCACGTTGCGGGGAATGCGGAAGTATTCCACGGTGCGCGCCAGCGCGAAGGAATTCGGCGGAATGATGCACGATTCGCCGCTGATCTCGACGAAGGAGTCAGGATCGAAGGCCTTCGGGTCGACCAGCGTGTGGTTGAGGTTGGTGAAGACCTTGAATTCGTTGGCGCATCGCACGTCGTAGCCGTAGCTCGACGTGCCGTACGACACGATGGCCCGGCCGCCGGCCTGCTTGACCTGCCCCGGCTCGAAGGGCTCGATCATGCCATGCTCGGCCGCCATGCGGCGGATCCATCGGTCGGACTTGATGCTCATCAGGTATTGGAGATGACGATGTTGGGGAACTTCGCGGAATGGTCGACCGCGCTTTCGCCAATCTTAACAGCAACCCGGCGCGCAATCTGCTTGTAGATGTCGGTGACGCGACCGTTGGGATCGGCCACCACCGACGGCTTGCCGGAGTCGGTGTCGTGGCGGATGCTGCCGTCGAGCGGCAGGGCGCCGAGGAATTCGACGTTGTAGTCCTTGCACATGCGCTCGCCGCCGCCCTCGCCGAAGATGCGCTCCTCGTGGCCGCACTTCGAGCAGATGTGCAGGCTCATGTTCTCGACCACGCCGATGATGGGGATGCCGACCTTCTCGAACATTTTCAGGCCCTTGCGCGCGTCGATCAGCGCGATGTCCTGCGGCGTGGTGACGATCACCGCGCCGGTCACCGGCACGCGCTGCGCCAGCGTCAGCTGGATATCGCCGGTGCCCGGCGGCAGGTCGACGACGAGATAGTCGAGCTCGTTCCAGTTGGTGTTGTTGAGCAGCTGCTCGAGCGCCTGGGTGACCATCGGGCCCCGCCACACCATCGGGGTCTCGACGTCGATCAGGAAACCGATCGACATCGCCTGGATGCCGTGGCCCATCAGCGGCTCGAGGTTCTTGCCGTCGGTCGACTCGGGCTTGTCGGTGATGCCGAGCATGGTCGGCTGCGACGGACCGTAGATGTCGGCGTCGAGCATGCCCACGCGCGCACCTTCGGCGGCGAGCGCCAGCGCTAGGTTGACGGCGGTGGTCGACTTGCCGACGCCGCCCTTGCCGGAGGCCACGGCGATGATGTTCTTGACGTTGGGCAGCAGCTTCACGCCGCGCTGCACGCTGTGCGACACGATCTTGAAGCTGACGTTGGCGGTGGCGCCGGTCACGCCGTCGATGCTCTTCAGCTTGTCCTCGATCTGCTGCTTGATCGTCGCGAGCTGGCTCTGCGCCGGATAGCCCAGCTGAATGTCGACCGACACGTTGCCGCCGTCGATCGTGATGTTGCGAGCGGATTTGGTCGCGACGTAATCCTTGTGGGTGTTGGGATCGACCAACTCTTTCAATGCGGTCTGCACCTGAAGTTCAGAAACGGCCATGTTTGCTCCAGCGGGTTAGGGGTTAATTAGCAAATGCTCATTTTAACGAATTCCGTCCGTTTGGGTGAACGCAAACGCAAGAAACGGCGCGGGATTCCCTGCGATCTGCAGGGATATTCAAGGCAACGGTCAGGATCGTGACGAGAGCGGCGCAGCCCGGCGCCCGCTAGCGCGGCTCGGGCGGATGCGCGACCAGCACGGCTTCGGGCACGCGCAACCGGATCGCCGCGACCAGTTCGCTGATCGCCCCGGGACGCGGGCGCAGCGACACCCACAGCACGTTGAGCTTGAGGTTGAGATCGGCGAACACGACGTCCTGGTGCAACGCCAGCACCGCCTGGATGTCGCGCGACGCGCGCTCGATGTCCGCGCGCGGGCGGCTGCGCAGGCGCGGAATCAGCATCATGAAGTCGGTCAGTCGCCGTCCGGCGACGTCGCGTGTCGGCGCCACCTGCCACAAGGGGAGCCCCGGCCCGGCGGATGACGTCAGCGTGGTCGAAGCATGGATTCTGATCTTCATCACGCCTCCGTCGCGTCGGGCTCAGGGCTTCAGCAGCAGGTCCTGGGCCGGTCTGCGGCGCTCACCGAAGCGGGGGGCGCGCTGCCGCAAATAGCGCGCATCCTTGTGAAGATAGCGCTCGAGTTCCTCGAGCGCCAGCCGGTAGACCTCGCGCTTGAAGTCGACCACGGTCTCCATCGGCACCCAGTACTCGTTCCAGCGCCAGGCATCGAATTCCGGGTGGCTGCTCGCGCGCAGCGAGACGTCGCTGTCCCGGCCGGTGAGGCGCAACAGGAACCAGATCTGCTTCTGGCCGCGGTACAGGCCGCGGCTGTCGCGTCGCGTCCAGTGCGCGGGAACGTCGTATCGCAGCCATTCCCGCGTGCGCCCGAGTATGCGCACATGGCCGGGCTGCAAGCCCACTTCCTCTTCCAATTCCCGGTACATGGCCTGTTCCGGCGTTTCCCCCGCGTTGATGCCGCCCTGGGGGAACTGCCAGGCGTGCTGGTTGACGCGCTTGCCCCAGAAGACCTGGTTGCGCGTGTTGCACAAGACGATGCCTACGTTCGGGCGGTACCCTTCTCGGTCGATCATGGCCGCCACCATCAATAAAGTTCAGTTATCTGCATTTTTCCACACCGCCCGAAAAATGCAAACCGCCCACGGCCCGTAGCGCGCGCTTAGCCGTTGTTTTAAATGGATTTTCAGAACCACGCCCAACGATCACCCAGGCTGCGGCCGCGCCTGAGGCCCCCGCTGCAAGCTCAGCCAAGCAGGGGGGCGATGCCCTCCGCCCACTGCATGTCCCGGGCAAACCCGCGCAGGTCGAGTCCCCACCGCTTGGACAGATCGGCGAGCTGCGGTTTCGCCGCCTCGAGCCGTTGCGGCGCGCCGGGCTCGGCGAAGGCGAACAGGATCACGTTGGTCTTGTTCTGCACCGAGATCCAGCCGACTTCGCCGTCGAACGCGCGCGCCAGGCGCGCAAGATATTCGGCAAAGCTGCTGTCGCGCCCCCACAAGTTCACGACCAGCACGCCGCCTGGCTTCAGGACGCGCCGGCAGGCGGAATAAAACGTCTGCGTGGCGAGCGCCTCGACCTGGTTGCCGGCATCGAAGCCGTCGAGCAGGATGACGTCGGCGCTGGCCGGGTGCTGGCGCACGTAGAGCGCGCCGTCGCCCTCGATGACGTCGAGCGTCGCGTCGTTGCCCGGGAGCTCGAACTGGCTGCGCGCCACCGCAATGACCCGGGGATCGATCTCGACCGCCGTGATGTGCGTCTGCGGACGCTGCCTGCGGATGAACTTGGCGAGCGAGCCGCCGCCCAGCCCGATCATCAGCACCTCGGCCGGTGCCGGCTTGAACATCAGGAAGCCCATCATTGCCCGCGTATACGCGAGCTCCAGATCCCACGGGCGGCTCACGCGCATGGCGCTCTGGATCGCCCGGCTACCCAGGTGCAGCGTACGCACCCCGCGTTCCTCGGTCACCTCCAGCCCTTCTTCCACCGCACGGCGCTTGCCAAACTTCAGGCGCATGGTCCTTCCACTTCAAGAATCGAGCGCGAAAGATTACACGCCCGCGCGGTAAAATGCCGCCTTTTCACTGAACCGCCCCACCATGCGCGCCACCCAGTTCTTCATCTCGACCACCAAGGAAGCCCCGTCCGAAGCCGAGCTCGTCAGCCACAAGCTGATGCTGCGCGCCGGCCTCATCAAGCGCCTGGGGTCGGGCCTCTACACCTGGATGCCGCTCGGCCTGCGCGTGCTGCGCCGGGTCGAGGCCATCGTGCGCGAGGAAATGAATCGCGCCGGCGCGATCGAGCTGCTGATGCCGGCGGTGCAGCCCGCCGAACTGTGGGAGGAAACCGGCCGCTGGGCGGTGTTCGGTCCGCAGATGCTGAAGATCAAGGACCGCCACCAGCGCGATTTCTGCTTCGGCCCGACGCACGAGGAAGTGATCACCGACGTCGCGCGCCGCGAGATCAAGAGCTATCGCCAGCTCCCGGTGAACTTCTACCAGATCCAGATGAAGTTCCGCGACGAGATCCGCCCGCGCTTCGGCGTGATGCGCGCGCGCGAATTCCTGATGAAGGACGCCTACTCCTTCCACGCCAGCCACGACAGCCTGGTGGCGACCTACCAGACCATGTACGACGCCTACACCCGCGTGTTCAGCCGGCTGGGGCTCACCTTCCGCGCGGTCGCCGCCGACACCGGCGCCATCGGCGGTTCGGGCTCGCACGAATTCCACGTGCTGGCCGAGTCCGGCGAGGACCTGATCGCCTACTGCCCGGATTCCGACTACGCCGCCAACGTCGAACTCGCCGAGGCGCTCGCCCCCGCGACGCCGCGCGGTGCGCCGGCCGAGACGATGCGCGAGGTCGACACGCCGAAGCAGACCACCTGCGAGGACGTCGCCGCGCTGCTCGGCATCCCCCTACAACGCACCGTCAAGCTCATCGCCGTGATGGCCGGCGACAAGATGGTTGTGGCGCTGCTGCGCGGCGACCATCACCTGAACGAGGTCAAGCTCGGCAAGCTCGACGGCATGGCCGATTTCCGCCTGGCCAACGAGGCAGAGATCCGCGCCGCCTTCGACTGCCCGCCGGGCTTCCTCGGCCCGGTCGGCATCGACCGCGGCAAGATCACGGTCATCGCCGACCGCACCGTCGCCGCGATGAGCGATTTCGTCTGCGGCGCGAACAAGCCCAAGCTGCATCTCACCGGAGTCAATTTCGGCCGCGACCTGCAGGAACCGGATCGCGTGGCCGATATACGGAATGTCGTCGCCGGCGACCCCAGCCCCGACGGCAAGGGGTCGCTCGCGCTGTGCCGCGGCATCGAGGTCGGCCATGTGTTCCAGCTCGGCAGCAAGTACTCGCAGGCGATGAACGCGACCTATCTGGACGAGGCGGGCAAGGCGCAGGTGATGGAAATGGGCTGCTACGGCATCGGCGTGTCCCGCATCGTCGCAGCGGCGATCGAGCAGAACCATGACGACCGCGGCATCATCTGGCCGGCGACGATGGCACCGTTCTTGCTGGTGATCGTGGCGATCGGCTACGGCAAGAGCGAGGCGGTTCAAAAAGCCGCCGATTCGCTCTATGCTGATCTGACCGCGGCCGGGTTCGACGTGCTGCTCGACGACCGCGACGAGCGTCCCGGGGTGATGTTCGCCGACGCCGAACTGATCGGCATCCCGCACCGCATCACGGTCGGCGAGCGCGGCCTCAAGGATGGCGTGGTCGAATACCAACCACGCCGCGCCGAGGCGGGCCAGAGCGGCGATGCGCAGAAGCTCGCGCTGGCCGAGGCGAAGGAATTCTTGACAGGACTGCTTGAACGCTGAGATGAAGACGAGGACGCCCATTGCCCTGCTGATCGCCGCCCTGCTGCTGGCGCAGCCCGCGCACGCGGGCGCCCAGCGCGAGGAGAAGCTGTCGGCGAGCATGCGCGCCTCGCTGCAGCGGTCGCTGGCCGACACCGCGGTCACGCGCACCGCGTTCCGCAATCCGGCCGATGAAGCCGCCTGGCTGAAGGAAATGTCGCGTCGCCTCGCCCGGCACATGCCGGACGAGACCGAACGCCTCGAATTCCTCACGACCCTGCACTGGGAAGCGTCCCGGGCGGGCATCGATCCCCAGATGCTGCTGGGCCTGATCCAGGTCGAGAGCGGCTTTCGCAAGTATGCCGTCTCACCGGTCGGCGCGCGCGGCTACACGCAGGTCATGCCCTTCTGGATCAAGCTGATCGGCAGCCCCGACCAGGATCTGTTCCAGCTGCGCACCAACCTGCGCTACGGCGCGGTGATCCTGCGGCACTACATCGACATCGAGCGCGGCGATTTGTACCGCGCGCTCGGCCGCTACAACGGCAGCCTCGGCCAGCCCGAGTATCCGACGCTCGTCGTCAACGCCTGGAAACGCTACTGGGACTACACGCCGCCCACCCGGTCCGCGGACAGCCAGGCCGCGCGCGACCCGCGCAGCTGATACGGCTGCGGCCGGCCCCGATCCACCCCGTCCTGGTCTACCGACCTGTTCGCGCGAAGTGCCTAACGTGCCTTGTCCAGCGTGCCCCAAAGGAAGCCATCGAATGAAGAAAGCGTTGCGTGCCTGCCTGGCGACGGCCATCCTCGCCGGCCTGACCGGCTGTGAAATCCATCCCGTACAGCGCAGCGAAGTGCCCGTCTACGCGGGCGATTACGACTTGCGGATCGCCTTTACCGACCGCGACCGCGCGGTCATCCGGGACTACTACCGCGGCGCCTATCGCCTGCCGCCCGGTCTCGCCAAGCAGGGCAAGATCCCGCCGGGACATGCATTCCGGCTGCAGCGCCACCATGAAGTGCCTGCGGGGGTGGCCTGGCAAGCCCTGCCGGCCGACGTGGAACATCGCCTCAGCCGCCTGCCCGAAGGCTACGTGCGCGTGCGGATCGGGGCGGACGTCGCGATCCTGCAGGCCCGTACGCGCATCGTGCTGGACGTGATCGACGATCTCGGCGACTGACGAAAACTCGACCACTCGTCGCCGGACCGACATTTTTGCGGGCGCCCGCCCCGCATTTCGCTATCCCCGCTTCCGCCAAAATCCTTGCCAATCAATGAATTCCGGCCAGCCGCGCCGATCTGGCACAGGCCATGCACGTTGATCGGCACAGGCGCACGACCTGACCCAAAATAACGGAGGCGACATGGACATGACATTGCAGTTGTCCCGCACGATGAAGGGACACGAAGAGATCTTCAACCTCGGCCACACCCTGCGGCCGCGGCATCGGCAAATCCTGTTCAGCGTGGGGAACGGCATCTCGTTCGGCGAACTGTGCAAGAAGATGCCGCACTGCGCCGAACTGGAAGCGATGGTGAACGAGTTGCTGCAGAGCGGCTTCATCCAGGCGCTGCGCAATATGGCCTCGCCGCAAGGCAGCACGCCGGCACCCGCCGCTCGTGCGCCCGCCGCCGCGGCGGCCGCCCCTGCGCATTCCGCGGCCGACCTGGAAAACGCGCGTGGCTACGTGCTCGAATTCCTGGCAGCGCTGGTCGGCACCAAATCCCCCGCCTACCGCAAGATGAGCGAGGTGCAGGACATGGCGGGCTTTCAGGCCGTCCTGCCGATGTGCCACAAGGTGATCGCCGCGGTGGCGTCGCCGCACCAGGCGGCCGAGATGGAAGCCGAAGTCAGCAAGCGACTGGGCGGCTAGGCTTCACCTCCGGGCCCCCGGCCCGGCCTTGCCCGGACGACCGCCGGGCGGTTCAGCGCCCGGCCGGCTTCAGGACGACCAGCGGTTTGGGCTGGCAATCCGCGGCGACGACCGTCCCGGGCCACCCCGGCACCGCACTCACCACGCCGTCGAACGGCGCCCGGAGCTCGGCATCGGCCAGATTCTTCTGCGCGATCACGCGGTGCGCACGCGCACTCGCCAGCGCCGCCTGCGCACGGGCAGCCCGCAACAAGGACGCATCGCGCTCGCTGGTCGACGAGACCGTACGGTCGTACAGGTCCAGCGCCCGCGCCTTCTCGCGCTCCGCGTCGGCCGCGTCGGCCTCGGCCCGCGCCTCCTCCGCCCGGGCTTCCTGCAGGTGCGCCTGCAGGATGGTTCGGTCGAGGCGCAGCAGCACCGTGCCCTTGCGGACGGACTGGCCAGGCTTGACCAGAACGCTCTCCACCACGCCCGACACGCGGGTGGTGAGTTCGACCTCGCCGGCCGCCCATGCGGGGCCGGCCCCGCTCACGATCAAGCCGGCCGCCGCCAGGGCCGCGATGCGCTGATTCATTTCCGTGCTCCCTCCACAGGCGGCAAGGTGCCGCCGGACAATGCCTGCAGCCGCGCCAGCGCGAGCGCAAGACGGTACTCGACGCGCTTGCGGCGAATCTGCGCGACCTGGGTCTCGGCCATGCTGGTTCCGAGATTGGTCTTCAGCTCCAGTTCGTACTCCGCGCGCGCGCGCTCCAGCGCCCAGTCGCGGTATTCGACCTGCTTGTCTGCCGCTGCGCGGCCGCTGCCGCGCAGCCATTCGATCTCCTGCACGGTGGCGAGCAGGGTGTCGGACAGCTCGAATCTGGACTTCTCCAGCGCGGCCAGTGCACGCTCCTTCTCGGCAAGCGCACGCGCGATTCGGGCATCCACCCGACGGCCCTGGTACAGCGGAACGGCAAACACGAGCCCGGCGCTCAGGTCGTCCCGCGTGATGGATTCGCGGCTGTAGCGGCCGCCGACGACTTCGGCATCGAGCGTCGGATTGCGCTCGGCACGAATCGCCGCCACACGGGCATCCGCCGCCGCGGCCTGCGCCTGCAAGGCGAGGATGCGCGGGTTCTTCGCCATCGCCCACGGCAGCAGCGCCTCGTAGTCGGGCAGCAGGCGATCATTGTCCTTCAGCCGGGGTTCGGCAAGATCGGTCGACAGGACACCTGGCCGGTTCATCGCCTGGGCCAGCCGCTCCCGGGCCAGCCGCATGTGCTGCTCGCTGGCGTTGCGGCGCTCGCGGGCATCCTGATATTCGGTCTCCAGCCTCAGCAGCTCGGGCTGGCTGATCTGACCCACCCTGAAGCGGTCGCGTGCGTTGTCCCACGCGACATAGGCGACGGCCATGAACTCGTTGTCGGCAGCATACTGCCGGTCCGCCATCAGCACGTCGAAGAAGCGCGCCATGATGTCGATGCGGCGCAGCCCCTCGGCTTCATAGAGCGCCTCTTCGCTGGCCGCGACCTCCTGGTCCGCGGCGGCCAGCGCCTGGCGGGTGCGGCCGAAGTCGAAGAGCGGCTTGCGCGCGACGATGCGGCCGACGTTGTCGGGCGTCCAGTTTCCGTCCGGCCGCAACCCGGTGCGCAGGCTGCCGTCGAGGTACAGGTTGAAGTCCTGCCGGCTCGCAGCCTCTTCACGTCCGGCACGCGCGAGCGCCACTTCGCTCTCGGCCAGCCGGCGATCCGGATGCTCGGCATCGACCGTCGCCAGTGCCGCCTCCAGCGTCAGCCGTTCGGCGAACGCGGGCATGGACAGCATCCACGCCAGCCACGCGACGCACGCCGCGCGCCTCATTTGCCCTGCTTGTAGCGGATGAACGGTTCGGTCGCGTAGGCGCCGTCGGCGACGTACTTGCCGAGCAGGAGGAATTCGGCCTTGTCCTTGGTCGGGCCCGTATAGCGCGCCACCAGCTTGCCGTCGAGATCGAAGAACAGCATCGTGGGCGTCGCCCGCACGCGGTTGGCCAGCGCGAACGCCTTCTCGGTCGTCTGCCTGCCCTGGAAGTCGGTCATCTGCGTGTCGCCGTTGACGTCGATCGGATACAGGAGGAAGTGCGCGCGGTAGGCATCCTGGACGTCGGCCTGGTTGAGGATCGTCGTTCTCATGCGCTCGCAAAATGGACAATCGTCCATTTCGAAGAACAGGAAAATGCCCTTCTTGCCCTGCTGCCTGGCCGTCTGCAGCTCCGCCTGGAAGTCGCCGAACTTGGGCTGAAAGAAATGGCTTGCGGGATCGCGCGTCTCCGCCGCGGCGGGGGCGGCCGCGGCGAAGAGCATGATGAACGCAAAAAGCATTTGACGCATGAGGTCTCCTCGGTTGTCCGGCGCGCCTATTTTCCGCCGCGCCCGCCTTTCTTCGCAATGAAGCTTTCCACCGCCTCGCGCGTGATCGCGCCCACCTGCTGCGCAACCAGCTTGCCGTCGGGGTTGTAGAGGTAGGTGGTCGGCAGGCCCTGGATCGGGCCGATCTGGCGGGCGATCTGGGCGTTGCCCAGCACGACCGGGTAGTCGACCAGCATGCTGTCGGCGAAATCCGTCACCTGCTTGGCGCTGCGATAGTCGAGCGCGATGCCGATGACGACCAGGTTGTTCTTCCTGTCGCCGTGCAGGGCGATCAGTTCGGGGATCTCCTCCTGGCACGGCGGGCACCACGTCGCCCAGAAGTTCACCAGCACCCACTTGCCCTTGTAGCCCGCCAACGTGTGCGTCTTGCCGGTGGTGTCGACCACCGTGAAGCCGTTCGCCTGCGCCCAGCCCGCCGCCAGCGCCAGCAGCAGCCCGGCCAGCCACATCGGATAAAATCGCTTTTTTCGCATCGCCTGCATCGGTTTTTCCATCATGAACGAATTCCGCATCGAGAAGGACTCGCTCGGCGAGGTCCGGGTTCCCGTGGACGCGTGGTACGGCGCCCAGACCGCGCGCGCCGTCGACAATTTTCCCATTTCGGGCCGCCGCCCGGATAAGGATTTCGTACTAGCGCACGTCCGCATCAAGCTCGCCGCCGCACGCGCCAACTGCCAGCCGGGCTGGCTGCCCGAAGCCAAGCGCGACGCCATCGCCGCCGCCTGCGAGCAGATCCTCGGCGGCGAGCACCTCGACCAGTTCGTGGTCGACCGCTTCCAGGCCGGCGCCGGCACCAGCCACAACATGAACAGCAACGAGGTCATCGCCAACCTCGCCAACGTCGCGCTCGGTGGCGAGAAAGGCACGTACAAGCCGGTCAACCCGAACGACGACGTCAACATGGGGCAGTCGACCAACGACACCATCCCCACCGCGATCCGGCTCGCCGTGCTCGCCAAGCTGCCACGACTTGTCGCGGCCGTGCATGCGATGGCGGCCGAATTCTCGCGGTTGGCCGAGCGCGAGAAGGATACGGTGAAGTCCGGCCGCACCCACCTGCAGGATGCGGTGCCGACCACGCTGGGGCAGGAGTTCGCCGGCTACGCCTGGACGCTGACGCGCTGCGCCGCCAGCCTCGACGCCGTGCGCCCGGCGCTGTGCGAAATCGGCCTCGGCGGCTCGGCCGCGGGCACCGGCCTCAACACCTCGCCCGACTACCCGCCACGCGTCGCCACCGAGCTGGCCAAGCTCACCGGCGAGCCAATCCGCGTCGGCCAGCTGGTCGCGCAGATGCAGTCGATGAACGACCTTGCGCGCCTGTCGGGCGAAATCCGCAATCTGGCTTTGGAACTCACGCGCATCTCCAACGACCTGCGCCTGCTGGCCAGCGGGCCCCGCACCGGCCTCGGCGAAATCCAGCTGCCGCCAGTACAGCCGGGCTCGTCCATCATGCCCGGCAAGGTCAACCCGGTGATGTTCGAGATGCTGAACCAGGTCTGCTTCCAGGTGCTGGGGCAGGATGCCGCCGTGTCGTACATGGTGCAGGCCGGCCAGCTCGAGCTGAACGTGATGATGCCGGCACTGGGCAGCGCACTGTTCGATGCGATGGACTGGCTGACGAACGCGATGAACGCCGCGACCGAGAAGAACCTCAAGGGGATCGTCGTCAATCGCGAGCGCTGCGCCTTCTTCATCCACCAGAGCGTCGCGCTCGCCACCCTGCTCAACACGCAGATCGGCTACAACCAGGCTGCCGAAGTCGCCAAGGAATCGGAGAAATCAGGCCGCCCGGTGCGCGACATCGTCGCCGAGCGCGGGCTCATGAACGCGGCCGATTTCGACGCGCTGGTACTGCAGGCGGCGCATGGCATCGGCAGCGGCGGGGGCGGCGGCTGATCCCGGCGCCCCTCCTCTTTACCTGAGCCCCGAACGCCATGCCGATCCAGTGGTTCCCCGGTCACATGACCACCGCGCGCAAGAAGGCCGCGGAGACGATGGCGCAGATCGACGTCGTGGTCGAGGTGCTCGACGCGCGCCTGCCCGAGGCGGGCAGCAACCCGATGATCCACGAGCTGCGCCATTTCCGGCAGCGGCCCTGCCTCAAGCTGCTGAACAAGGTCGACCTCGCCGACCCCGAGGCCACGCGCGCGTGGATCGATCACTACAACAGGCAGCCCGGCGTGATGGCGGTGGCGATCTCGGCGAAGAAGCCCGGCGACGTGGCGAAGCTCGCGGGGCTCGCGCAGAAGCTCGCGCCGCACCGCGACGACAACTTCAAGCCGCTGCGGCTGATGATCATGGGCATCCCCAACGTCGGCAAGTCGACGCTGATGAACACCTGGGTCAAGCGCAAGGTGGCGGCGGTCGGCGACGAGCCCGCGGTGACGAAGTCGCAGCAGCGCATCAACCTGTCGCCACGGCTGATCCTGGTCGATACCCCGGGCATGACCTGGCCGAAGATCGAGCACGACGCCGACGGCTTCATGCTGGCGGCGAGTCACGCGATTGGGCGCAACGCGGTGATCGACGAGGAAGTCGCGATCTTTCTCGCCGGCATCCTGCTCGAACGCTATCCGGCCCTGCTGGAGGCGCGCTACAAGTTCCCGCTGGCGGGGCTGGACGCGACCGGCGTGCTGGAATCCGTGGCGAAGAAACGCGGCTGCCTGAAGAAGGGGCGCGGGGCGGAGCTCGACCTGGAAAAGGCGGCGATGATCCTGCTGACCGACTACCGCAGCGGCACGCTCGGACGCATCAGCCTGGAGACGCCGGCGACGCGCGCGGCGATGCTGGCGGCCGAAGCCGCCAACCCCCGGAAAAAGCCTTCCCGCGAAGCGGAAGAGACGGACGACTGATCAATCGTCCGCCGGCCAGGCCGCGGCGTCGAGCCAGGCCGCCGTGTCCACCCGCCCATGGATCGTGCCGACCGGCAACACGTCTCCGCTCGCCCAGCACCGCACCGCATGACGCTTGTTGCCGCCCGTGACGACGAACCACACCCGCGCGCTGCGGTTCAGCCGTGCCGCCGACAGGCTGACGCGCGCGGGCGGCGGCTTCGGTGCGCCGTCGACAGCCAGCGCATCGGGGCTGCCCGCCGCGTCGCCCCAGGCATGGCCGGGGAACAGGCTCGCGGTGTGGCCATCCTCGCCCATCCCGAGCAGCGCCACGTCGAATTCGGGCACGCCGGCGAGCCGTTCCGCGTAGACCGTCGCGGCCGCGGATGCGCCGCGTTCGGCCGGGATCGGCCGCCGATTGTCCGCCGGAATGCGCGAGCCGGCCAGCCAGGCCGCCTCGGCCATCACGCTGTTACGCTCGGCATGATCCGCCGGCAGGCAGCGCTCGTCGCCATACCAGATCCACCAGCGCGCATCGCCCGCGCCGCGCTCCGCAAGTGCGCGGTAGAGCGCGCGCGGCGTGCTGCCGCCGGCCAGCACCAGATGAAAGACACCGCGCGCGTCGACCGCCACCTGCGCTGCCGCCACGAGCGCATCGGCCAGTGCCGGCACCAGGTCGTCGGCATCGGGAAACACGCGCCAGTCGATCGCGTTCACAGCTCGTTGCGCCAGGTCTGGTCGTCGCTGTCGAACAGCCGGTTCGCCTCGGCGGGCCCCCAGCTGCCGGCCGGGTAGGTCGGAATGTATTCCCGCTCGACCGTCCAGTTCTTCAGGATGGGATCGACCACCCGCCACGCCCACTCGACCTCGTCGAAGCGCAGGAACAGCGAGCGGTCGCCCTCGATGACGTCGAGCAGCAGCGTCTCGTAGGCGTCGAGCGTCTGCTCGTCGGTCTTGAGGAAGCTCGCATTCATCTGCATCAGCCGCGTATCCATGTCGAGCCCGGGCTGCTTGACGTGGATTTCCATGCGCATCGACTCGTCGGGCTGGATCGACAGCAGGATCCAGTTGGGGTCGATCGATTCGAGCGGCGTTTCGCGGAACAGCTGCTGCGGGGGATGGCGGAAGCGCAGCGCGATCATCGAGGTCTGGCGCTGCATGCGCTTGCCGGTGCGCAGGTAGAACGGTACCCCGCGCCAGCGCCAATTGTCGATGTAGAACTTGGCGGCGACGAAGGTCTCGGTGATCGAATTGGGCTCGACCTTCTCCTCCTGCTGATAGCCCGGCACGTTGGCGCCGTCGATCATGCCCCGCGCGTACTGGGCCCGCACCGCGTGCGCATGCACCGCACGCTTGGCGATCGGGCGGATCGAGCGCAGCACCTTGACCTTCTCGTCGTGCAGCGCGTCGGCCTCGAGCGCAGGCGGCGGCTCCATGGCGACGACGGTGAGCAGCTGCATCAGGTGGTTCTGCAGCATGTCGCGCAGCGCACCGGCGCGGTCGTAGTAGTCGGCGCGCTTCTCGATGCCGATCGACTCGGCCACGGTGATCTGCACGTGGTCGATGAAGTTGCGGTTCCACAGCGGCTCGATCAGCGTGTTGGCGAAGCGGAACACCAGCAGGTTCTGTACCGTTTCCTTGCCGAGGAAATGGTCGATGCGGAACACCTGCTCCTCGTCGAAATGTTCGTGCAGCAGCTGGTTCAGCATGCGCGCCGACTCGATGTCCTCGCCGAACGGTTTCTCGATGACCACGCGATTGAGGCCGCGCGGCTTGTTGAGGCCGACGGCCTCGAGGTTGTGGATCACCGCCCCGAACTCGGACGGCTTGATGGCGAGATAGAACACCGTGCTGGAGCATGCCTCGGCCGGCGGCAAGCGATCGGCCAGCGCCTGGTACGAAGCCACGTCGTTGAGGTCGCCCTGCTGGTAGCGGAAGCGCGCGACGAAACGCTCGAACACGGGCGTGCCGGGTGCGCCCTTGATCTTCTCCGCCAGCACTTCGCGCATGTGATTGCGCCACTCATCGTCGTTCCATGGCCGGCGCGAGAACGCGATGATGCTGAGCGATTCCGACAGGCGGGCCGCCGCTTCCAGGTGGTAGAGCGCGGGCAGCAGCTTGTTGGTGGCCAGGTTGCCGGTGGCGCCGAAGATGACGAAGGTGCACGGCAGGGATGCTTCGCGGCCGTCGCTCATTTCTCGGTTCCCTTGATGGCGTGGCCGCCGAAGCCCTGGCGCATCTTGGCCAGCATCTTCGCCGCGTAGTCGCCTTTCCCCTGGCTGGCGAAGCGCATCATCAGCGCGAGCGACATCACCGGGGCGGGAATGCCCTGCTCGATCGCCTCCAGCGCCGTCCAGCGCCCCTCGCCGGAATCGGCGACGAAGGGCTGGATGGTTTCGAGCGCCGGATCCTGCGCGAGGAAATCCGCCGACAGGTCGAGCAGCCACGAGCGCACCACGCTGCCGTGCCGCCACAGCTCCGCGATCGCACCCACGTCGAGGTCGAAGCCGGGCTTGTTCTTCATCAGCGCAAAGCCCTCGGCGAGGGCCTGCATCATGCCGTACTCGATGCCGTTGTGGACCATCTTGACGAAGTGGCCGGAGCCGACCGGGCCGGTATGCAGCCAGCCCTCGGTCGGGGTCGGTGCGAGCGCCTCCATGTAGGGCTGGAGGCGCGCCGCCGCCGCCTCGCTGCCGCCGAACATGATGCAGTAGCCGTTCTCCAGCCCCCAGACGCCGCCGGACACGCCGGCGTCGGCGTAGTCGATGCCGTGCGCCGCCATCATCGCGGCGTGCCGCTGGTCGTCCTTGTAGTACGCATTGGCGCCGTCGACGACCAGGTCACCGGCACCGAGCAACGGCGCCAGCGCCTGCAGGGCCTGCTCGGTCGCCTCGCCCGCCGGCAGCATCAGCCAGACGATGCGCGGCGCCTGCAAGGCCGCGACCAGATCGGCGAGCGAAGCGCAGGCGAGATGACCGGTCTCCGCCGCGATCGCGGCGCTGACCTCGTGGCTGCGGTTGTGCAGCGCGATCCGCATGCCCTTGCGCGCCAGCCGCCGCGCCATGTTGCCGCCCATGCGGCCGAGTCCGACGAGTCCGAATTCCATGCTTGATTCCTCCGGGATGACATCCTGCGTGTCGCAGCAATCGTGCCTGCGCAAAATCCATGATAGGACGCGGCAATGACGAACAAGTTGCGCGGCCCGCGCGCCGTCGTGGTGCGCCCCCGCACCGGATCAGGCCAGCAGGCCGGGAAACAGCTTGCCGAGGCCGCCTGCGATCATCTCGACCGAGATCGCCGCGATGATCAGGCCCATCAGGCGCGTGACGACGTGGATGCCGGTCCGCCCCAGCCGCCGCGCGATCATCGGCGCCGCGCGGAACGACAGCCACACCGACAGCGCGACCAGCGCGACCGGGATCAGCAGCGCCGCCTGCTGCAGCATGTCGCCTTTCGCCGCGCCGGCCGCCACGATCACGTGCGTGATCGCACCGGGGCCGGCAAGCAGCGGAATGCCGAGCGGCACCACGCCGACCGCATCCTTTTCCTCCGCTTCGTCGGCCTCGTCCCGTGTCTGGCGCAACGGGCTGACGTGCGCCTGCACCATCGACAGCGCCAGCAGGAGGAGCAACAGCCCGCCCGCGACCGAAAACGCGGCCAGGCGGATGCCGAAGAAGCTCAGCATCGGCTCGCCCGCGAAGGTGAACAGGGTCAGCACGCCGAGCACGGTCAGCGCCGCGATGCGCGCCGCCGAACGGCTTTGCGCCAGGCTGTAGCCCTGCGTGGCGATGAGGAAGATGGGGATGACGCCGACCGGGTCGACGATGGCGAACAGCGCAAGCGCCGCCTTGACGAGTGCGAGGATATCCATGCGTGCATCATAGCCGCATGGCGCCGCGCGTCCCTAAATGCGGCGGAACAGCAGATCCCACACGCCGTGACCGAGGCGGATGCCGCGCTGCTCGAACTTCGTGAGGGGACGGGTGTCGGGACGCGGCGCGTAGTCGGCGACGGTGTTCTGCAGGGACGGCTCGGCGGAGAGCACGGCGAGCATCTGCTCGGCGTAGTCCTGCCAGTCGGTCGCCAGGTGAATGTAGCCCCCCGGGCGGATGCGGCCGGCCAGCAGCGCCACCAGCGGCGGCTGGATCAGGCGCCGCTTGTGGTGCCGCTTCTTGTGCCAGGGGTCCGGAAAGAAGATGTGCACGCCGGCGAGGCTCGCCGGCCCGAGCATGGAGGTCAGGACCTCGACCGCATCGTGCTGGATCACGCGCACGTTGGTCAGTCCGCGCTCGCCGATCTGCTTCAGCAGCGCGCCGACGCCCGGCGTATGGACCTCGACGCCGAGGTAGTCGTTCCCGGGGTGCGCTGCGGCAATCTCGGCCAGCCCCTCGCCCATGCCGAAGCCGATTTCGAGGAAGCGCGGCGCGGTACGTCCGAACACCGCATCGAGGTCGAGACGGTCGGGCTGATATGGCAGCACGAAACGCGGACCCAGCTCGGCCAGCGCGCGAGCCTGCCCCGAGCCGACCCGCCCGGCGCGCAGCACATAGGAACGGATGCGCGGATGCGCGCCGGTCTCGCTCGTCATGCCGTTATTTGCTGCCGGTGATGAGACCGCTGGTGGGCGAGCTCGGGCTGGCCTGGTAGATCTTCTTCGGCATGCGGCCGGCGAGGAAGGCCTCGCGCCCGGCCTCGACCGCCTTCTTCATCGCCGAGGCCATCAGCACCGGATTGCCGGCGCCGGCGATCGCGGTGTTCATCAGCACGGCGTCGCAGCCGAGTTCCATCGCAATGGTGGCGTCGCTGGCAGTGCCGACGCCGGCATCGACGATCACCGGTACGGAGAGGCGATCGATGATGATCTGCAGGTTCCACGGATTGAGGATGCCCATGCCCGAACCGATCAGGCTCGCCAGCGGCATCACGGCGACGCAGCCGATGTCCTCCAGCTGCTTCGCGGCGATGGGATCGTCGGACGTGTAGACCATGACCTGGAAGCCGTCCTTCACCAGCACCTCGGCTGCCTTGATCGTCTCGGCGACGTTGGGGTAGAGCGACTCGGCATCGCCCAGCACTTCGAGCTTGACCAGGCTGTGCCCGTCCAGCAGCTCGCGCGCCAGGCGCAGGGTGCGGATCGCGTCGTCGGCCGTGTAGCAGCCGGCGGTGTTCGGCAGGTAGGTGTATTTGGACGGCGGCAGCGCGTCGAGCAGGCTGGGCTGGCTCGCGTCCTGGCCGATGTTGGTGCGGCGGATCGCGACGGTGACGATTTCCGCACCCGACGCCTCGACTGCGAGGCGCGTCTGTTCGAAATCCTTGTACTTGCCCGTGCCGACCAGCAGGCGGGAGGCATAGGATTGTCCGGCGATGACGAGGGGTTCCATAGATTCAGGCGTTCGAAAGGATGAAGACGCAGCTCAGCCGCCGCCGACCGCGACGACGATTTCAAGGCGGTCGCCGCTGGCGAGCAGGGTGTCGGCATGCTGGCTGCGCGGCACGATTTCGCCGTTCCGTTCGACGGCGATGCGCTTGCCCACGAGCTCGAGCGCCTCGACGAGCCCGGCGACCGTGAGCGGTGCGGGAAAACTACGGGGCGCGCCGTTGATGACCAGTTCAAGCACGACTTCTATCCGGCAGGACTATTCAGTAGAATTGCGCATTCTACCCCGAAGGTCGTGCCGACCCGAAGGGCGGGCAACAGCGCGGGCGTCGTATAGTGGCATTACCTGAGCTTCCCAAGCTCATGAGGAGGGTTCGATTCCCTTCGCCCGCTCCAGTCCAGGCTCTGCAGCCGAGCCGGCGGCTTGACGCCCGTTCAATAATCTGCTCCCCTTGGCCGTTATCCTGCCGAGGCCATGACCATCCAGACCCCTTCCCTCGCCCCTCTCGCCGTGCTGCACGAAGCGGACGCGCGCATGGCGCAGGCGCTGGAGAATTTCTTCCAGCGCAGCCGCACCACGATCCAGGAGACCGTCTTGGCGAGACTGCAGGAACAGGTGGCGGAATCCTCGCTGGCGATGGGGCAGACATGCCTCGATTGGCTCAACGCCTACCCGGAAAGCCTGTCGACCGCCTTCGCCGACCAGTTCCGGCGCAACCTCGCGCAGCCGGAGACCTTTTCGAGCCATCGCAGCGATCCGCTGGCCGGGCTGCAACTGGTGGACGATGCCACGCTCACACGCCAGCTGGCGGAGGAGAAGGCTGCGGCCTTCATGACCGAAATCCTGCGGGCCGAAATGCTGCTGCTGTTCGGCCGCATTCAGGCCGTGCAGCGGGCGGCGCTGGAGGATCCGGACGAGCGGCACGCCGAACTCTACGGTCCCCTGCCGGTGGTTCGCGCGCTCTCACGCGCGCTCGACGGCCTGGGCATCGACCGGAACTGCGGAACCTTCCTGCTCGAATGCGTCCGCGCGCCGCTGCTGGACACGCTGCAGCATACCTACGATGCGCTCAACGCGTTTCTCGGCGCGAGCGACGTTCCGGGACTGCCGGCAGCGCCCGCACGCGGCGCGCCGGCGCGCCGCAGCGAACCCGATGCAGGACGCGAGGTGCTCGCGCACATCCGCGCGGCCGCCGGCACCGCCGTGGCGCAATCGGTCCAGGCGACGGGCCTGGCCGACAGCCTGGCGCGTTGGGCCGCGCTCCCCGCCATCGTCCCCGGCACGCACGCGGAGGCCCCGACCCTCGTGTTGCGGCAATTGCAGCTGGATGCCGGCATTGCCGGCGCGCCCGCGTTCGACCGCGCCGTCCTCGACGCCATGGCGAGCCTGTTCGAGTGCATTCTCGACGATCCCGACGTGTCCGCGCCCTTCCGGGGCGAGATCGCCCAGCTGCAGATTCCGGCCCTGCAGGTCGCGCTCGCCTCGCCCGAGTTCTTCAGCAACGGCCAGCACCCGGCGCGCCGCCTGATCGACCTGCTGGGCCAGTTCTCGCGCCGCTTCCCCGAAGGCCATGCCGCACACGGCGCAGCCCTGGGACAGGCCCACGACGCGTGCGTCGCGCTCGCCCGCACCCCCCATCAGCCCGCCCACGCGTTCGAGGAGACGCACCGCGCGCTGGCGGCCTGGCTGGCCGGGCAGGATGCGCAGATGCGCGCAGGCCTCGCCGCGGACATCGACCGGCTCGAACACCTCGAGCGGCAAGCGCTCGGGACGCGCCTTGCCCTCGAAAACCTCCGTGATTTCACCGAGCGCTATCCCGCGCCGGAGTCGGTCCTCGCGCGCCTCGAAACCGCCTGGGTGCCGTACATGGCTTCGCTGTATGTCGCCGAATCCGGCGAGGGCCCCGAATGGCGGGCGGCCTGCCTCACCCTGCAGAATCTCTTCCTCAGCCTTCAGGTACCCGGCGACGAGGCCACGCGCGAAGCCCGCTTGCGAACGATCCCCGCGATCAACGCGGCACTCCGGCACGGCCTCCTGTCCCAGGGCGCCGAGCCGGCGCAGCTGAAGGATTTCTTCAGCGCCATCACCGCGACCCAGGAAGTCTGGGTCCGGCCCGAGCCCGGGCGCCGCGAACCGAGGATCGACGCCTTCGCGCCGCGACAGCGCTCGGCGAATCCCCATTCGTCCGCCCGGCAGGCCGACGCGGCCCTGGAGCAATGCCGGCGGCTGCTCGAAGGCGACTGGGTGGCGTTCGATCCGCCGTATGCCGGCCTCGCGACGGCACGCGTGGCGTGGGCCGGCACGCAGGGTCACCTGCTCCTGTGGGACAGCGCCGGCAGGCATCCGCTCGCGCTCGACCGTGACGCGCTCGCAACCGAGGTCCGCGCAGGCAGGGTGCGCATACCTGAGCAATCACTGACCCGGAAAGCCCTGCTCCGTCTCAAGACACAGCTGACCGCGCAGGCTACCTGAAATTCCCGGCGCCGCTGGCGCTCAAGTTTTCCGCACCCGGGTCGATAGAGCAGTTATGCGGTTGTGTGTCGAGTTTCCGACACGATCGCCGACCATCGAACAGGGCAAACCCGCCGCGAGGCGGGGACGCAAAGCCACCGGTCTCCTCCGCCCCCGGCGGACGAGACAGCGGGGCCGCCGGCAGCCAAACTGTCACGCGCCATCCTCCCCGTTCGCGGCCGGCCAGCCGTCGATACCGCGAGGTGATCAGATATGGAGCGCGAGATGCCGGAGAATTCAGTCGTAGTGAACCTCAACCAGTTCGAGCGATCGCGCCGAGCGCAGGTGTCGGCCGACACCCTGTCGGTGCTGCACGGCTGCCGCGATCTGCTGATCGAGGGCGCCACGCGCGTCCTGACCCGCCAGGCCGAGGCGATGGAAAAGACCTTGCTGGCGATGGCCGAGCGCTCGCCGCTGCTTGAAACGCGCAACAGCTACTATAGTGCGCAAGGCATCCTGAACAGGCAGGCGAACGAATTGCTGAGCGCCTGCAAGGAGGCCTTCTGCCAGGCGTTCAACGATTTCGCCCACAACCGCGAAAAGACGGCGGGCGGCGACCTGCTCGAATTGTCCCTGGTCGACGATCACGATTTCGAGGTGACGCTCGCGATCGACAAGGCCACGTCGCGCCTGCGCTTCAACTGCGCGGAGGAGCTGGTCGCGCTGGACGCGCGCATGGCGCATTTGCTGGGACGCTCCGACCTTGCCGAAAACGACAACCCGCTCGGTCCGCGCGCCCTGTGCGAAGCGCTGCTCGACGGCATCGCGAAGATGCAGCCCGAGCAGAACGTCCGCATCGTCCTGCTGAACCAGTTCGACCTCGTGCTGACGACCGAACTCGCCGGCATCTACCAGTCGCTCAACCGCCATCTGATCGACCGGGGCATCCTTCCGGACATCAAGGTCGGCGCAAAAAGCCGGGGACAGGCCGGTGCGGCGGCCCAGCCGGGGGCGCCCGGCACGCCAGCGCAAGCGCAAGCGAGCAACGACATGTTCCGGATGTTCGAACAGCTTGCCCACGGCAGCAACCCTGCCGGTCCTGCAGCCCCCGGGCTGGCCGGTTTCAGCCTGCTGGATTCGCTCGGCCAGCTCCAGTCCGGATCCATGATGCTGCCCGGCGGCGTCCGCTTCGAACTGCCCGTTCTCGAGGCGGCCACGATCAGCAACGTCCTGCGCAGTCTCCAGCAAAGCCCGGTGATGCAGGCCGTGAGCCCGCTCGACGCGGTCCTGGTCGATGCCGTGGCGATGCTGTTCGACGTCGTGTTCGAGGAAGCCGCCATCCCCGACCGTCTGAAGGCGCAGATCGGGCGCCTGCAGATTCCGGTGCTGAAGGCGGCGATGCTCGACCGCAATTTCTTCTCGCAGGCGAATCACCCGGTTCGCCGCATGCTGGACGCGATCGCGACCCTCTCGGTACACCTGCCCGACAACGAAACCGGCAACGCGCGCCTCGAGGCCATCTCACACGTCATCACCGGCGTCCTCGACAGCTTCGAGCAGGACATCGCGGTATTCGAATCCGCCGCCGCCGAACTCGAAGCCATGGGATCGTCGCTGGACGAAACCCTCGAGGAAACCCTCGAGGCCAGCCTGCAGCCAGACATCGCCCAGATCCGGCAGGCGGAACGCGCGGAACTGGCCCCGGTGATCGTGCACGACTTCATCAACCGCGCGCTCAAGGAGCAGACGGTTGCGGATTCGGTGCGCGAATTCCTGCGCCGCGACTGGGCGCAGCTGCTCACCCAGGACTACGTCAAGGAAGGCGAGCAGGGCGCGCACTTCAACAGCCATGTCGAGACCATGCGCGAGCTGATCTGGAGCGTGCAACCCAAGGCCGACATGGACGCGCGGCTGATGCTCGTGCGCATCCTGCCCGGCCTGCTGAAGCGCCTGCGCGAAGGCACCGCCGAAATCGAGCTGCCGCAGAAGCTCGCCGACCGCTTCTTCGCCACGCTGGTCGTGCTGCACGCCAACGCGGTGCGCCCCAACACGCAGCCGGTTCCGCTTCCCGACATCAGCCCCGAGGAGATCGAGGACATGATCCCGGCCGCAGCCGCGGAACCGGCTGCGCCGGCAGCGGCCGAGCCGGCCGTGCCGGAAGTCGAGGACGAATACACCCAGCGTGCCCGCGCGCTCAACAAGGGCGACTGGGTCGAATTCCATTACGACGACGGGACCTTCCGCTGGGCGCGGCTCGGCTGGATCAGCAGCATCAAGAACACCTACCTGTTCTCCGACCAGGACGGCATGAACAGCTTCTCCATCGGCCTGCATCGCCTCGCGGAAAAGCTGCGGCGCGGCGAAGCCGTGCTCGTCGAGCGCAAGTCGATCACCGAATCGGCGTTCGGCAAGCTGATGAAGCTGTTCCGCCAGAAACTCGGCTACGCCTGATCCCCGATTCCGGTTGCCTGCCCGCCGCGCTCCGGCTACCCTGCCGGAGTGAAATCGTTTGCTTCGCGAATCGTCCTCTGGCAGCGGCAGCATGGCCGCCATGCCCTGCCCTGGCAGACCGACCGCGACCCCTATCGCGTCTGGTTGTCGGAGATCATGCTCCAGCAGACCCAGGTCGCTACCGTCATTCCCTACTTCGAGCGCTTCGTCTCGCGCTTCCCGGACCTTGCCGCGCTGGCCGCGGCGCATGAGGACGAGGTGCTCGCCCTGTGGAGCGGGCTGGGCTACTACAGCCGCGCCCGCAACCTGCACGCCGCCGCGCGCCGCCTCGTGGCCGGGAACGGCGGCTGCTTTCCGGAAGCCCCCGAGGCCATCGCCGAGTTGCCCGGAGTCGGGCGCTCGACCGCCGCCGCTATCGCCGCGCTGGCGTTCGGCCGGCGATGCGCGATTCTCGACGGCAACGTCAAGCGCGTGCTCGCGCGCCACGGCGGCATCGGCGGCTGGCCCGGCGACAAGAAGGTCGAGGCGGCGCTGTGGTCGGTGGCCGAGTCGCGGCTGCCGGAATCCGGCATCGAAGCCTATACGCAGGGCATGATGGACCTCGGCGCGCTCGTCTGCACGCGCAGCCGGCCCGCCTGCGATGCGTGCCCCGTGAGCGCCGACTGCGTCGCGCACATCGAACGCCGCACCGGCGAACTGCCGGCACCGCGTCCGCGCAGGGCCCTGCCCGAAAGGGAGGTGCAGATGCTGCTGCTCGTCGACCGCGGCAAGCTGATGCTGGAGAAGCGCCCCGCGTCCGGCATCTGGGGCGGGCTGTGGAGCCTGCCCGAGCTCGACGCCGACGCCGACGCCCTCGCCCACTGCCGCGACCGCTACCGTTTCGTTGCGCTGGAGCGGCATGTGCTCCCGCCGCTGGCCCATACCTTCACGCATTTCCGGCTGCAGATCCGCCCGGTGAGGCTCGCGCTCGAGCCGTGCCGCGCCGCTGCCGCACCCGGACAGATCTGGCTGTCGCCCGCCGAGGCCCTCGACGCCGCCCTCCCCGCACCCGTCCGCACGCTGCTGAAGCGCTTCGCGGCCTGACGCGGCGCCTCCGCCAAACGCGGCGGGGATGCTATACAGAAAAGCGTCTGGACATGAACCGGAACAGGAGGTTGCCATGAATACGCGGCTCGATATGCCCGGCACCGCCGTCTTCGATCTCGACGGGTTTTTGCTCGACCCGGCCATGTGGAGCGAGAGCCTCGCCGATCGCATCGCCCGGAGCGATGGCGTCGGCGAACTCAGCGAACTGCAGATCGGCCTGCTGCACGCCTTGCGGCGCGAATTCTCCAGGAATGGCACGGTCACCGCACTCAGCCATGTCTGCCACCTCATCGGCCAGAGCGCCGACTGCATGCAGCACCTCTTTCCCACCCCGCGCGAGGCATGGCGCCTGGCCGGCCTGCCCAACCCGGGCGAGGAAGCCAAGGCCTATCTCTGACCCGGGCGGGCACCGAGCACCCCGCCGGTGCGCCGCCAACGCCCGGCACCGCGGGGCCGCTTCGAGCCTGCGGTGCGGCATCCGCATGCCGCACCGCGGGTGCTTCGTCGCGCCCGGAATCCGGTAAAATTCCCGCTTTCCGTTCGTTTTTGAAGAAAGCCCCACCATGTCCATGGCCGACCGCGACGGCGTCATCTGGTACGACGGCAAGCTCGTACCCTGGCGCGACGCCACCACCCACGTCCTCACCCATACCCTGCATTACGGCATGGGCGTCTTCGAGGGCGTGCGCGCCTACAAGGCCGAACAGGGCACGGCGATCTTCCGCCTGCAGGAGCATACCGACCGGCTGTTCCGCTCGGCCCACATCCTCGGCATGAAGCTCCCCTTCGACAAGGCCACGATCTCCGAAGCCCAGCGCACCGTGGTGCGCGAGAACAAGCTCGAATCCGGCTACCTGCGCCCGATGGCCTTCTTCGGCTCGGAAGCGATGGGCATCTCCGCCAAGAACCTGTCGGTGCACGTCATCGTCGCCGCCTGGCCCTGGGGCGCCTACCTCGGCGCCGAGGCGCTCAACAACGGCATCCGCGTGAAGACGAGCTCGTTCTCGCGCCACCACGTCAACATCACGATGTGCAAGGCCAAGGCCAACGGCAACTACATGAACTCGATCCTCGCCCACAAGGAAGCCGAGATGGACGGCTACGACGAGGCCCTGCTGCTCGACGTCGACGGCTTCGTCGCAGAAGGTTCCGGCGAGAATTTCTTCATGGTCCGCAACGGCAAGCTCTACACGCCCGACCTCACCGCGGCGCTGGAAGGCATCACGCGCGACACCATCGTGCAGCTCGCCGGCGAGATCGGCCTGCAGGTGGTCGAGAAGCGCATCACGCGCGACGAGGTGTACTGCGCCGACGAGGCCTTCTTCACCGGCACCGCGGCGGAAGTCACGCCGATCCGCGAGCTCGACAACCGGACCATCGGCGCGGGAACGCGCGGGCCGGTCACGGCGAGGCTGCAGGCGATGTACTTCGACTGCGTGCACGGCCGCGCCGCGGCCCATGCAGACTGGCTGACCCCGGTCAGGTAAGGCGGTCCTGCCATGAGCCAGCGTCAGGACAACACCCAGCGCGTCATCGAGGTCACCGAGAGCGACCTTCCCCTGCACTGCCCGATGCCGCAGCACGCGGACTGGAACGCCCATCCGCGCGTATTCCTGCCGATCGAGTCGCGCGGGGACGCACTGTGCCCGTATTGCGGCACGCTCTATCGCCTGAAGGGCAAGCCCAGCGGCAGCCACCACTGAGCTTCGCACGGCGCGCCCCGACCCTCGCACCGGTGCGGCGCCTCGCATCGTCGATCCATGACCGTTCCCGCCTACCCCACTCCCGAAGCCGCCGAAGCGGCCTTCTACGCAGCCTTCGAGACACGCTCGCTGGATGCCATGATGGCCGTCTGGGCAACGCAGGACGACATCGCCTGCGTCCATCCGCTGGCGGCGCCCCTGAACGGGCGCGCCGCCGTCGCTGCAGGCTGGCACAGCATGTTCGAGGCGGCGGGGCAGTTCCGCGTCCGGACGGAACTCGCCCACGAGATACGCGCCCCCGGCCAGGTCATTCGCATCGTGCGCGAGTACCTGATCATCGGCCAGGAAACCGAACCGCGCCCGCCCATCCTCGCCACCAACGTCTACCGGCGGGACGGTGACGGCTGGCGCATGATGCTGCACCATGCCTCCCCGCTGCAGGTCGGCGGCCCGCCGCCCGCCCGCACGCCGCCCGTCGTGCTGCACTGAGCGGCCTTGCACCCCGCAGCGCCACCGCCCGCCTATCGCGCGCCCGCCTGGCTTCCCGGCGGGCACCTGCAGACGCTCTATACCAGCCTCTTCATCCGCGTGCCGCCGGTCGCCTACCGGCGCGAGCGGCTGGAACTGCCCGATGGCGATTTCCTCGATTTCGACTGGGTCGATGGCCCGCCAGGCGCGCCGGTGGTCGTGCTGTTCCACGGTCTCGAGGGCAGTTCAGCCAGCCATTACGCGCGCGACCTGATGCGCGCCGCCCTGGAACGCGGATGGGGCGGAGGCGTCGCGCATTTCCGCGGCTGCTCGGGGGAAGAAAACCGGCTGCCGCGCGCCTATTTCGCCGGGGACAGCGAGGAGATCGGTCGCATCCTGCGCCACGTTCGTTCGCGCCATCCCGACGTTCCGGTGCATGCAGTCGGCGTCTCGCTCGGCGGCAATGCGCTGCTGAAGTGGCTGGGCGAGCAGGGCGGCGCCGCACGGGAATGGGTCGACCGCGCGGCCGCCGTTTCGCCGCCGCTCGACCTCACGGCCGCCGGCCATGCCCTCGACCACGGCTTCAACCGCCGTGTCTACACCGCGCACTTTCTCGCCACGCTCAAGCGCAAGGCACTCGCCAAGGCGCGGCAGTTCCCCGGCCTGCTCGACGCGCGCGCGATTGCGGCGGCGACGACGTTCCGCGAATTCGACACCCTGGTCACCGCCCGCCTCCATGGATTCCGCGACGCCGAGGACTACTGGCAGCACGTCTCGTCGAAACCCTTGTTGAAAGCGATCGCCGTGCCGACGCTGGTCATCAATGCGAGGAACGATCCCTTCCTGCCCGCCACGGCGCTGCCCGGCCCCGCCGATGCGTCACCGGCCGTCGTCCTCGAGCAACCCACCGGCGGCGGCCACGTTGCCTTCCCGTCCGGCCCCTTCCCAGGCCGCATCGGCTGGCTGTCACGGCGTCTGCTGCAGCATTTCAGCGCGCAAGGTTAGAATCGCCGCATCGGCAACCAGGGAGCGCGTTGTGGAATACCCCAAGGAAATCTTCAAGGCCTACGACATCCGCGGCATCGTCGGCAAGACCTTCACCCCCGCGATCGTCGAGGCGATCGGCCATGCGATCGGCTCGGAAGCCGCCGCGCGCGGCCAGAAGGAGATCTGCATCGGCCGCGACGGCCGCCTGTCGGGCCCTGACCTCGCCGCCGCGCTGGCGCGCGGCATCCGCAAGGCCGGCGTCGGCGTCGTCGATCTCGGCATGGTCGCCACGCCGATGACCTATTTCGCCGCCTACCAGCTGGGCACGAACAGCGCGGTCATGGTCACCGGCAGCCACAACCCGCCCGACTACAACGGCCTCAAGATGGTGCTCGGCGGCGAGACGCTATCGGGCGACACCATCCAGGCACTGCGCCAACGCCTCGTCGACGGCAATCTCGTCCACGGCCAAGGCGGCTACCGCACTCACGACATCGCCCCCGAATACCTCGCCCGCATCGTCTCCGACGTCAAGCTCGCGCGGCCGATGAAGATCGCGGTCGACTGCGGCAACGGCGTGCCCGGCGCCTTCGCACCGAAGCTGTTCCGCGACCTCGGCTGCACCGTCGACGAACTGTTCTGCGAAGTCGACGGCAACTTTCCCAATCACCACCCGGATCCCTCGCAGCCGAAGAACCTGCAGGACCTGATCGCACACCTGAAGACGAGCGACGCCGAGATCGGCCTGGCCTTCGACGGCGACGGCGACCGCCTCGGCGTCGTCACCAAGGACGGCAGCATCATCTTCCCCGACCGCCAGCTGATGCTGTTCGCCGACGACGTGCTTTCCCGCAACCCCGGCGCCGAGGTCATCTTCGACGTCAAGTCGACGCGCAAGCTGTTCGACTGGATCCGCGCGCGCGGCGGCCGCCCGCTCTTGTGGAAGACCGGCCACAGCTTCATCAAGGCGAAGATGAAGGAGACCGGCGCGCTGCTCGCCGGCGAGATGAGCGGCCACGTGTTCTTCAAGGAGCGCTGGTACGGCTTCGACGACGGCCTCTACGCCGGCGCGCGCCTGCTCGAATACCTGTCGAAGCAGGCCGACATCGACGCCACGCTGCACGGCCTGCCCGACACGGTGAACACGCCCGAGCTCAACATCAAGATGGCCGAGGGCGAACACTATGCGCTGATGGACACGCTGCAGAAGACCGCGCGCTTCCCGGACGCGCAGGAAGTCATCACGCTCGACGGCCTGCGCGTGGAATACGCCGACGGCTTCGGGCTGGCGCGCCCGTCGAACACGACGCCGGTGATCGTGCTGCGCTTCGAGGCCGACAACGCCGCCGCGCTGGAGCGCATCCAGGCCGACTTCCGCCGCGTGATCCACCAAGCGGCGCCCGGTCTGACCCTGCCGTTTTGAGCGACGCGATTTCCCTGCCGCGCAGCCTGCACGTCGTCGGCGGCAAGGGTTCGGGCGGCGCCGAGCGTTTCGCCGTGCGCCTCATCAATGCCCTGGCGCAGCGCGGCCAGCCGGTCGCGGCGGTCACCGTGGCCGGCGGCGAGGTCGCGCGCGCGATCGACCCCGGGGTGCGCCAGTACCACGCGCCGATGCTCGGCGTGTGGGACCTCTACTCGCGCTGGCGCATCAACCGGGCCATCGCGGATTTCCGGCCCGACGTCGTGCAGACCTACATGGGCCGCGCAACGCGCATCGTCCACCTGCCGCCGGACCGACCGCCGGTTCATCTCGCGCGGCTAGGCGGCTTCTACAACCTCAAGGGCTACCGCCACGCGCACGCCTGGGTCGGCAACACGCACGGCATCCGCGACTATCTGACGACGCACGGGCTGCCGGCCGCACGCGTGCGATACATCGGCAACTTCGTCGACGCGCCGCGCCGCGTGGCCGCCGCCGAGCTCGACGCCCTGCGTCGCCAGCTGGGGCTCGACGGTTGCCGGATCGTGCTCGGACTCGGCCGCCTCCATCCCAACAAGGGCTGGGCCGATCTGCTGCAGGCCTTTGCGCGCCTCCCGGCGGCACTTGGCGCCACGCCGCTGCATCTCGTGATGGTGGGCGACGGCCCGCTGCGCCGTGAGCTCGAGCAGCTCGCCCAATCGCTCGGCATCGCGGCGCGCGTGCATTGGGCTGGCTGGAAGCACGATCCCGCCCCCTACTACCAGCTGGCCGACGTCTTCGTCTGCGCCTCCGTGCACGAACCGCTCGGCAACGTCATCCTCGAAGCCTGGGCCAACCGCGTGCTGCTGGTTTCCACCCGGGCACAGGGGCCGCTGGAACTGATCCAGGACGGCGTCAACGGCCTGCTTGCGCCCGTTTCCGATCCGGCCGCGCTCGCCGCCGTGCTGCACGCGGCACTCGTGCTGGAGCCGGCCCACACTGACCGCCTGATCGAGGCGGGGCACGCCGAGGTGGACCACCATTATTCGGAAGCGGCGATCGTAGGGGACTACGTCGCGCTCTACGCGGCGCTGCACGACGACGCGGCGGTGCCCGCACCCGCAGGCGCCGCCCCTTCCCGCCGGTAAACCGGCACGGCGTTGCCGGTCGCGTCGACGCAGCCGGTTCGTTCCCCGGCACCGGCCTCCCGTTCCGGACTAGAATCGTGCCACCCGCCATCGAACCTTGCCGGAGACCGCCATCAACTGCCTGCTCTTCACCGATTCCAAGCCGCGCGCCATCGAATTCGACGCCATCAGCGAACATGTCGGGCAGCCGGACCGCTTCATCTGGATCGAGCTGAAGTCGCCGGACAGCCAGACGATCACGCGCCTCGGCGAGGAGCTCGGACTGCACGCGCTGGCGCTGGAGGACGCGATCTCCACGCATCAGCGGCCGAAGCTGGAGGACTACGACGGACATGTCTTCATCGCCACGCGCACGGCGCAGCTGTGGGAATCGCGCATGGAACTCGGCGAGACGCACCTGTTCGTCGGCGGCAACTTCGTCGTCGCCATCCGCCACGACAGCGGCGGCGGCTACCAGCGCGTGACCGAACGCCTGCAGCGTCCGCCCAACGGCATCCGCGCCGCGACGCCCTACGCGCTCTATCTGGTGCTCGATCTGATCGTCGACCAGTTCCGGCCGGTGATCGAGGGGATGCAGGACCATTTCCATGCGCTCGAAAGCCAGCTGATGGCCGGTGCCAGGCCCGGGCGCGACATGCTGGAGCAGCTGTACGAGATGAAGCGCGATCTGACGGCGCTGCGCGACGCCACCGAGCCGATGCAGGAGATCACGCAGAACCTGATCCGCCTGCATCCGGAACTGTCGACCAAGGAATTGCGCGCCTACTACCGCGACATCCACGACCATGCGGTGCGCGTGTCGGCGGCGATCGACCGCCTGCGGGCGTCGACCTCGGACGCGATGCAGTTCCATCTCGCCTCGCTGTCGGTCGGGCAGAACGAATCGGTACAGAAGCTTGCAGGCTGGGGCGCGCTGCTGGCCTTGCCGACGGTGGTGTTCAGCCTCTACGGGATGAACTTCGTCGACATGCCCGAGCTGAAGTGGCCGTGGGCCTACCCCGTCGTGCTGTTGGGAACCAGCGTCGCGGTGCTGGTGCTCTACCGCCGGCTCAAGCGGCGCGGCTGGATCTAGGCCTCACTTCCATTCGGCGCGCGCATAGCGCACGCGCGTTCCCGCCTGCGCATCCTGCTCGAGCCAGACGACATGGAGCGCGCCGCTCGCGTCCAGCGCGGCAGCCGGATCGGACTGCACGCCGGGCCCGGCCGCGGCGGGTACGGCCACGTTGTCGCCGAACGCCGCGCCGTCCCAGTCGGCCATCCAGACGTCAGGCGTGCCGTCGCGCGCATCGTCCCACAACGCCACCAGCCGTCCGCCGCCGGCGACGATCTGCGCGTGCCATTGCGCCATGTTCTCGCCGAAGCTGTCCTGCACCTTGATATTGGCGCCGAAGCGGCGCGTGCCCGGATCGAACGCCGCGTAGACGTCGTAGCCCGACAGGAAGTCGCGCTTGTCGAGCCACACCGCGACGACGCCCTTGTCGCCCCACGCCGCGAGCGTCGGCCGCATCGCCCCGGTGCCGGCCCCCAGGCCCAGCGCGCGCCCCTGGCCGCCGCCCTTGGGCAGGTCGCTGAGGCGCACCGGCGCGGAAAAGCTGCGGCCATCCTCGCTATGGCTCGTCATCGGCACCGTATGGCGTTCGCGGCGGTCTTCCCAGGCAACCGTCAGGCTGCCGTCGCCCGCCACCGCCAGCGCGGGCCAGCCCTGGCCGTCGATGGGCTGCGCCGCCTCGATGGGCTGCGCCGGCGCGGCCTTCAACCCGTCCTTCGTCACCTCGATTCGCGCGACGACGATGCGGCGGAAACGACCGGCCTGCTCGGCCCAGGCGGCATAGAGCCCGCCCGCGCCGGCCGCCAGCGTGGCCTGCCCCGCTTCGCCCGCGGACAGGGTGAGCGCCGCGCCCCCGGGCAGCAGGCGCGCACGCACCTTGCCGCCCTCTTCCCACGCCGCGACGAAGCGCCCGTCGTCCAACCCGATCACGGCCGGCTCGTAGCACTCGCCTTCGCTCAGGCGCACCTCGGGCTGGAAATTCGCTGCCGTGGCCGGCTTCGTCGCCAGGTAGCACTCCGAGGTGCCGCTGCGGTTATCCTCCCAGACGACGCCGACGGTGCCGCCCGACACCGCGACGTTGCGGCGGTTGCCCGACTCCATGTGCGGATAGATCGTCGTGCCGCGGACCGAGTTGACCGTCAGCGGGGCGTCCCATTGCCAGCCGGCGTGCGCCGCCCCCGCGACGACCGCCAGCAGCAGCGCCGCCGCCCTCACGACTTGCCGTCCAGGAATTGAAGCAGCGTCTTCTGCTTGTAGTAGCCGCCGTGCACGTAGCGGTCGTAGTCGCGGAAGTCCTGCACCGTCTTGAAGCCGGGGATCTGCATGATCTTGTCGCCCTGCGGCGTCAGGTAGACGAACAGCGGCGTCGCGAAGGCCTGCAGGCGTGCGCCGAGCTCGGCCTCGGTGATGCGCTCGCCGGACGGCAACGTCAGCCGCTTGCCCGATTCGGCGTCGACGTAGACCAGCTCGTAGTGGTCGACGTAGAGCTTCTTCAGCGCCGGATCGGAGAACGTCGTCTTGTTGGTATGGTCGCACCAGGCGCAGCCGTAGCGCCCGAAATAGAGGAAGATCGGCTTGCCGCTGGCGCGCGCGGCCTTGAGGCCGGCGTCGAAGCTCACGAAGGGATAGCCCGGCGGCGGGTCGGCCAGTGCCGCCGTCGCCCACAGGCAACATGCCGCGAACAGCATCCGGATCCAGTTCATCGCGTCCTCCTTTGTCGTCGTTCTCCGCATTCTGATAAATTCGTTTCCCCGCGCAACCCTCTTTTATGACCACATGACCCACGCATCCATACGCATCGGCCTGGTGTCGATCAGCGACCGCGCCAGCACCGGCGTCTACGAGGACAAGGGCCTGCCGGCACTACAGGCCTGGTTCGGCGAGGTGCTCGCCAACCCGGCCGAATTCGTCACCCGCCTGATCCCGGACGAGCAGGCGCTGATCGAGTCGACGCTGATCGAGCTGGCCGATGCCGAAAAGTGTGCGCTGATCCTCACCACCGGCGGCACCGGGCCCGCCCCGCGCGATGTCACGCCCGAGGCGACGCTCGCCGTCGCGCACAAGGTGCTGCCGGGATTCGGCGAGGCGATGCGCGCCGTCTCGCTGAAATACGTGCCGACCGCGATCCTGTCGCGCCAGGTCGGCGTGACCCGCGGCGCGAGCCTGATCCTCAACCTGCCGGGACAGCCGAAGGCGATCAAGGAAACGCTCGACGGCATCTTCGCCGCCGTGCCCTATTGCATCGACCTGATCGGCGGGCCCTATCTCGAGGCGCGGCCGGACACGGTGGCGGTGTTCCGTCCCAAGTCCGCGCTGCGGCCGAGCGCGTGACTGCCGTCCTCGACGCCCTCGCGCACGCCCTGCGCGACCTCTTCCGGCCGCGCGTGCTGTGGGTGGTGGTGTGGCCGATGCTGCTGGCGGGCTTCATCTGGATCGTGCTCGCGGTGGCGTTCTGGTCCACCTTCTCGGGCTGGATCGCGCTCGGACTCGACAAGCTCGGCGTCCAGGCCTGGCTGACCGGCCTCGAACCCTCGTGGATCGCCAACGCCATCCAGGCCGTGCTGCACCTGCTGCTGTTCGTACCGCTCGTCTACGTCACCGCGCTCGTCATCACCGCGCTGTTCGGCATGCCGCCGCTGATCCGCCTCGTCGCCGAGCAGCGCTTTCCGGCGCTCGAGCGGAAGCGCGGCGGCAGCCTCGTCGGCAGCCTGGGGAGCGCCGTCGTCGCGGTGCTGCTGTTCATCGGCCTGTGGGTCGTGACGCTGCCGCTGTGGTTCCTCGGCGCCGGCGTCATCGTGCCCTTCATCGCCGCAGCCTATCTCAACCAGCGCCTGTTCCGCTACGACGCCGTCGCCGAGCACGCGAGCGCGGCCGAGATGCGCGCGCTGTTCCGCGAGGAACGCGGCGGCTGGTGGAGCCTCGGCCTGCTGACCGGGCTGGTTCAATTCGTGCCCCTGCTGAACCTGCTCGGGCCGGTGTTCGCTGCGCTGGCCTTCATCCACTACGGTCTCGCGCAGCTGGCGCAGCGGCGCAAGGATTCAGCCGCCGCCTGAGCCGAAGCGCTGCCGGAAGCCGGCGTCGAGATTGATCTCGTGCGCGGTCAGGGCGCCGATCACGCACTGCGCGAGGCTCGGCGGCATGACCGCGCGGCCCGCCGCGCCGACCAGCCGGCCGGCCATGATCTCGGCTTCGTGGCGCGGCGCCGCCTGCGGCAACTCGGGCTCGGCGTAGCCCTGCGGGTACAGCGGCCTCCCCTCGGCATCGTATTTGTCGGTCGCCCCCAGCGTGTGCAGCAGTTCGTGCGCGACGACGATGTCGTTCTGCCGCATCTGGCGCGGGTCGGCGAAAACGTGCACCACGCCGATCAGGCCCTTCTGCAACCCCAGCGAATGCTCCAGCGGCACGCCGTCCTGCGGCGCGTGATAGAGCAGGAAGAGCTTGATCCTTCCCAGCTGCGGCAGCCATCCGTCCGTGTGCCGGTACACCCACGCACGCAGCTTCAGGCTCCACCATGCGATCTTCAGAACGTTGCCATCGCGCGGCGGCGCCGGCGGTTTCTCATGCAGTTCCGGCAGCAGGCTGATCTGCACGGCAGGCGCTTGCCGGACGCCGTAGCGCGCGGTCTCGCGCTCGATAAACGCGCCGATGTCGTCGAAGTCGCTCGCCCGCAGCGCACGGATCGCGTCCGCCGCCTGCGCCGAGCCGTCGCCGTTGACCGGAATCACCGCCACGTCGAGTGGCGCGCGCCAGCCCCGCACCATGAACTGCTCGAGTTGGGTCAGGCCGAACGCGGCAGCGAGGATCCCGAGCAGGAGCAGGATGCGGATGCGGCGAAACGTCATGCGAGGTCTTCTGCGCGAGTCATTGCGTCGTCTCACGGCCCAGCGGGCGCGGGCTCGGCCACAGGCAGCGACCGCGCGCCGAGCGTGAGCTTGCTGCCCACCTGCTTGTCGCGAGCCGCCTGCTTCGCCGGCTCGCCGAGGCTGACGCGGCTGGCATCGAGGCCGAGGCGAAGCAACTCGGCGCGCATCGCCTGGCCGCGCGCCTGGGCGAGCTTGACGAGCGCGTCTTCGCCGACCGCGGTCTGCCGCGTCAGCCGTTCCAGCAGTTCGGCATGGAAAGGCGAGAGCGGGCCGGTGTCGCGCGTCTTGAAGCGGCGCGCGAGCCGCTCGACCATCTCGCTCTCCATGACACGCGCGGCGGCGCCGGCATTCGGATCGCGGAAGCTCGCGCGCAGCTTCTCGTACGCATCCTTGCCCGCCACCGCGGCGTAGCGGTCCTCGAGCCAGGTCTGGACGCGGTAGTTGTTGACGTCCACCGGGCCGGGGGCCTCGCCGGGGGCGAGCTTGATGCCGGCGGCCGCCGCGGCCTCGCGCCGCATCGTCTGCTCCTGCAGCGCACGGCGATCCGCATCGGGATCGTAGCCCGGCATCACGGTGAGCGTGAGCGCAGGCCGCTTCGCCAGCGCGTCGGCGATCGCCTTGAGCTTTTCCTGTTCCGGCGGCAGCAGCGCGCTGCTGCCCGGGTCGAAGTCGATCGCCTCGAGCTTCTCCGAGCTCACCCCGAGCAGCTTGCCGATCGCCCGGAAAGGCGCGGTCACGAGCTTGGTCAGCACGTTGACGAAGGCCTTCCAGATGATGCGGCCGTAGCTGAACTGCGGATCGTCGAGGCTGCCGGAGACCGGCAGGTCGAGGTCGATGACGCCGTGGCTGTCCTGCAGCAGCGCGATCGCGAGGTCGAGCGGCAGCTTCAGCGCGTCCGGGCTGTCGACGCGCTCGCCGAGCTTCAGCTGGTTGACGATGAACTTGTTCTCGCCTTCGAGCTGGCGATTCTTGATCTTGTATTCGAGGTCGACCGAAAGCTTGCCCGAATCGATCCGGCGACCGGCGAACTTGCCCGAGTAGGGCGTCAGCCGGGTCATCTCCAGGTTGCGGAAGGCGAGCGTGAGATCGGTGAAGTCGGTCGCGCGGAACGGCTGGAGCGTTCCGCGCACGCGCGCCGAGCCATAGTCGTCGACCTTGCCGTCGAGTTCGACCTGGGCCGTCGTCGCGGGGTCGGTCGACAGGCCCGTGATGACGCCGCCGAGGTCGTGCATGCGCGTGCCGAACTGCGGCGTCAGCGAGAGGTCGGCGAATTCCGCGTTGGCGCCGACGATGCGCAGGCGCTCGATCGAAACCGGGAACGCCGGCGCCTCCGGCTGCGGCGCCGGCTTCCGCGCCCCGGTCGGGCCCGCCGGGGCGGGGGCGGCCTTCGCCGGCGTGCGCAGGATGCGCTGCAGGTTGACCGACTTGTCCTCGAAGATGATCACCTTGCCGAACGGATGGGTGGCGACGAGCTCCTTCATCGACAGCCGGTTCGGGCCGAGGCTGACGCGCAGGCTGTCGGACGCCAGCCGTTGCCAGCCGAGGAAGGCGTCCTCGGTCTCCTCCTCGGTGATCGCCAGGTCGTCGACCGCGAAGCCGCCGCGGTAGGCGAGCTTCACGCCGGCCTTCGCGCGGGCGAAATCCAGGCGGCCGCGGGTCGACGCCGCGCCTGAATGCAGATGCAGGCGCGCGAAGCGGTTGACGTAGGGGGCGAAGGGCTCCAGCGCCAGCCCCGCGAGGCGCACGTCGAGCCGCCCCGACGCCTGCCCCGGCACCACCGTGCCGCTGGCGTTGAAGCGCCCCCCCTGCCTGACCGCGAATCCGGCTTCGAGCGGCACCGCCTTGTCGAGATCGAGGCTCAGGTCCTTCAGCGTGACGAAGCCGTCGGTGACGTCGAGCCGCACCGGCTTGGCCGGGGACTGGTCGACGATGGCGACCTCGGCGCCGTCGAGCGCGAGTCGCCCGAGGCGGACGTCGAAACCGGGACCGGCCGCCTCGCCGCCGCCCGCCGCCGGCGCCGCCGCCGGCGCGGCCGCCGCCTTCTTCAGGATCGCTGCCCAGTTGAGCGCGCCGTTCTTCTCCAGCACCACGCCGGTCTGGACGCCCTTCAGCTCGACGGCATCGATGGCGAGCTGCCTGTCCGCCAGCTTCAGCTGCGCGTTGACCAGCGCCGCGTGCTGCAGCGCCGCCACGGGCTGCGAACCCGATTCGACCCTGACCGGGCCCACCGCGGCGTTGACCGGGCCGACGTCGATCGCGGCCGTGGCGCCCACCGTGCCGTTCAGCGCCGCGGTGAGGCCGAAGCCTTCGGCATCGACCTGCAGCGGCGTGGCGAAGCCGCGGTCGGTGAACCGCGCCGACCAGTCGGCCAGCCGGATGTCGTGCACGCCGACCGTCCACGGTGCGGCCGGCGCAGCCGCCTTGCCTGGCGCCGGCTGCGGCGCAGGGGCGCCGGGCTCGACGGCGAACAGCGTCTGCCAGTCGAGCACGCCATGCGCATCGCGCGTCGCCGCGAGCTTCGCGCCGGTCAGGCTGACGCCGGCGATGTCGACCGTGCGTTTCGCGAGGTCGAAGCCGGCGTTGCCGACGCGCGCCTCGGCCAGCTGCAGGACCGGTGCGCTGCCGCCGCGCGGCGCCAGCGCAAGATTCTGCACGACGAGGTTGGCGCCGCTCACCTGCACCCAGGGCACGTCCTGCCCTGCCTGGTCGCGCACCATGGCAAAGCGGTAGCGCAGGCCGGCGGCAAGCGTCCCCGACGGCAGTTCGAAGTTGCGCGGGCTCTTGATCACGCGCAGCAGGTTGCCGAGCCGCACGCCCTGCAGCGCGAGCTCGCCGCGCGAGGCGACCGGGTTCAGGCCGACGTCGCCCTTCCATCTGAGCGTGCCGCCCTGCTCGGGCAGCTTCGCCGCGAGAAGGTAGTCGCCGCGGTCCTCGGGCAGCGTGGAGAGGCCGTCGAGCTCGATGCCGAGCGGCTCCAGCACCACCGAGAACGGCTTGCCGGGGCGGTTCGCGTCGACGTAGGTGAGGTGGCCCTGCGCGATCTTGATGTGGTCGATCAGCACCCGCGCGATCGTATCCGACGGCGGCTTCTTGTCCTCGTTGAGCCTGGCGATCAGGTCCGCCCAGTTGAGCTTGCCGCCGGGGCGGATTTCTACGGTGGCGTGCGGCGCATCGAGGCGGAGGTCGCGGATGCGCCAGGCCCAGCGGAAGAGACCCGTCGTGTCGACGTTGACATAGAGCCGCTCGAACGCCGCCAGCGGGGCGCCGCTTTTTTCCGTCAGGCTGAGTCCGTCGACGGTGGCCTCGAGCGTGAGCGGATTGAATTTCACCTGGCGCACGCTCAAGCGGCTGTCGAGCTGCTTCTCGCCCACCCACGGCAGCAGCTTCTGCGCCAGCGGGTCGATCAGGAAGAAGCCGAAGACGAGGTAGAACCCGAACAGCCCGGCGGCGATCAGGAACGGCAGGCTCAAGACGATTTTGACGACGCGTCCCCACATGATCGGCTTCCCCTTCTTTTACTTGTTCTGCATCGCCTCGCGGATGACCCGGAAGACTTCGCGGAAAGCCTTCGGCGGCTTGCCGCGCGCCGCCTCCTCGCGCGCATTGCGGATCAGCTGGCGCAGGCGGGTGGCATCCGCCTCGGGAAAGGTGTCGAGAAACAGCGTCAGCGCCTCGTTGTCGGCGATCAGCTTGTCGCGCCATTTCTCGGCCTGGTGGAGCTTCGCATTCTCCGCGGCGGACACGCCCTTGAAGGCGTCGAGCTGCGCCTGGATCGGCGCGGGGTCGATCGCGCGCATCAGCTTGCCGATGTACTGGCGCTGCCGGCGCAAGGCACTGTTCTGGGTGATCTTGCGGCAGGCGGCGACGGCCTCGCGCAGTTCCTCCGGGAGTTCGATGCGCTTGAACTGCGCGTCGGGCAGCTTCACCAGTTCGGTGCCGAGATCCTGCAGGGCCTCGACCTCGCGCTTCTTCTGGCTCTTGCTGGGGCCGGAATAGACCTCGTCGGGGTCGAATTCGGGTTCGGCGTCGGGGTCGATCAGGCGCACGGCGGGGCTTTCGGTTGCTGTTATTATCGGCATTGTAGTTTCTGCCCGGCCAAAACGGGCCTTGACGAACGTACCGCGCGCCACTTTCCACCAGCCAGCCGACATGTCCCGCTCACAATTCAGCTATACCCGCGACCAGCTCGCCGCCCTCGCCCGGATCGTCATCGAGCATGCCGCCCGCCAGGGCGCGACCGCGGCCGACACCGAAATCTCCGAGGGCGTCGGGCAGAACGTCAGCGTGCGCCAGGGCGAGATCGAGACGATCGAGTACAACAAGGACAAGGGCGCCGGCGTCACCGTCTATCTGGGCCAGCGGCGCGGCCACGCGTCGACGTCCGACCTGTCGGAAGCTGCTCTGAAGAGCGCCGTCGACAAGGCGCTCACGATCGCCCGCTACACCGCCGAGGACGAGGCCGCCGGCCTGCCCGACGCCGACCGCCTTGCGAAGGACGTGCCCGATCTCGATCTCTACCACCCGTGGACGCTGACCGTCGAGGAGGCCGCCGAGCGCGCGCGCGCCTGCGAGGCGGCCGCGCTGGCGGTCGACACGCGGCTGACCAACTCGGAAGGCGCGGGCGTGTCGACCCACGCCTCGCACTTCATCTACGCCAACAGCCTCGGCTTCTGCGACGGCTACGCCGGCTCGCGCCACGGCATGTCGGTCGCCGTCATCGGCGAGGACAAGGGCGCGATGCAGCGCGACTACTGGTACAGCAGCGCCCGCAACGCGCGCGACCTCGAATCGGCCGAGACCGTCGGCCGCATCGCCGGCGAGCGCACCGTGCGCCGGCTGAACGGCCGCAAGCTCGACACGCGCACCTGCCCCGTACTGTTCGAGGCGCCGATCGCCACCGGGCTCATCGGCAACTTCGTCGGGGCCGTGTCGGGCGGCAGCCTCTACCGCAAGTCCTCGTTCCTGCTCGACAGCCTCGGCAAGCAGGTCTTCGCCCCGCTCGTGAACATCCGCGAGGCGCCCTTCCTCCCCGCGGGCCTCGGCAGCGCCCCCTTCGACAGCGAAGGCGTCGCCTGCCTCGAGCGCGACATCGTCAAGGGCGGCGTCCTGCAGGGCTACTTCCTGTCGACCTATTCGGCGCGCAAGCTCGGCATGCAGACCACCGGCAACGCCGGCGGCAGCCACAACCTGCTGGTCGCGCCCGGCGAGCACGACCTCGCCGGCCTGCTCAGGGAAATGGGCACCGGGCTGCTCGTCACCGAACTGCTCGGCCACGGCGCCAACATGGTCACCGGCGACTATTCGCGCGGCGCCGCCGGCTTCTGGGTCGAGAACGGCGAGATCCAGTACCCGGTCGAGGAGATCACCATCGCCGGCAACCTCGCCGAGATGTTCAAGGGCATCGTCGCGATCGGCCGCGACATCGAGAAGCGCGGCTCCAAGCAGGTCGGCTCGATCCTGATCGACCACATGACGGTGGCCGGCAACTGATGCTCGCCGCAAGCCGCTTCTTCATCGCGGTTTGCGTCGCCATCCTGCTCGCCGCGTGCGACCGCGCGCCGACGCTGCCGCGGCTCAGCCCGCACGACGTCATCCTCGCCTTCGGCGACAGCCTCACCCACGGCACCGGCGCGACCGACGCGACCGCCTACCCGGCGGTGCTGGCCTCGCTGACGGGCCACACGGTCATCAACGCCGGCGTGCCGGGCGACACCACCGCGTCCGGCCTCGCGCGCCTGCCCGGCGTGCTCGCCGAATACCGGCCGCGCCTCGTGCTGCTGTGCCTGGGCGGCAACGACATGCTGCGCCGGCTGCCCGCCGCCGCCACCGAGAACAACCTGCGCCTGCTGGTTGGGACCATCCGCGCAAGCGGCGCCGAGGTCGTACTGATCGGCGTGCCCGAGCCCCGGCTGTTCGGCGGCGCGCCCGATTTCTACGCCCGCGTCGCCAGCGACATGCGGCTGCCGCTCGAGGACGCCGTCTTCAACGAAGTGCTGAAGGACAACCGCCTGAAATCCGACCCCGTCCACGCCAACGCCGCCGGCTACCGCGTCGTCGCCGAGCGGCTGAACGCCTTGCTGCACGAGGCCGGCGCCCTGTGAAGGCGCTGCTCGCGCTGGCCCGCGGCATCGACGCCGTGACCGAGCGCGTCGGCCGCGCCGTCATCTGGCTCGTGCTCGTCGCCACGCTGGTGTCGGCCGGCAACGCGCTGGCGCGCTATGCGCTCGGCGAAAGCTCCAACGCGTGGCTGGAGATCCAGTGGTACCTGTTCGGCGCGATCTTCCTGCTGGCGGCCGGCTACACGCTCAAGCACAACGGCCATGTGCGCATCGACATCTTCTACAACCGGCTCGGCCCGCGCGGACAGGCCTGGATCGACCTCGCCGGCGGCCTGCTGTTCCTGCTGCCGATGGCCGGGCTGCTGGCCTGGCTCGCCTGGCCGATGTTCCACGAGGCCTGGGTCACGCACGAGCTGTCGCCGGATGCCGGCGGCCTCGTGCGCTGGCCGGTGAAGCTGCTGCTGCCGGTGGGCTTCGCGCTGCTGGCGCTGCAGGGCGTCGCCGAGGTCATCAAGCGCGTCGGCGTGCTCCGCGGCCATCTCGTGCTGCCGCGCGAGGCGCCGGAAGAGGAGGTCTGATGGCGGCGGCGCTGCTCGCGAACATCGCGCCGCTGATGTTCGTCGGCCTCGTCGTGTTCGTGCTGCTCGGCTACCCGGTCGCGTTCGCGCTCGCGGCCAACGGGCTCGCGTTCGCCGGCCTCGCGATGCTGGCGGGCCAGTTCGACCCCGCGCTGCTGCAGGCCCTGCCGGAGCGGGTCTACGGCATCGTCGCCAACCCCACGCTGCTGGCCATCCCCTTCTTCGCCTTCATGGGGCTGATCCTGGAGCGCTCCGGCATGGCCGAGGACCTGCTCGACACCATCGGCCAGCTGTTCGGCGCGATCCGCGGGGGGCTGGCCTACGCGGTGATCCTGGTCGGCGCCCTGCTCGCCGCCACCACCGGCGTGGTCGCCGCCTCGGTCATCGCGATGGGCCTGATCTCGCTGCCGGTGATGCTGCGCCACGGCTACGACAGGCGGCTGGCGTCGGGCGTGATCGCCGCCTCGGGCACGCTGGCGCAGATCATCCCGCCGTCGCTGGTGCTGATCGTGCTGGCCGACCAGCTCGGGGCACCCGTCAGCGCGATGTACAAGGGCGCCCTGCTGCCCGGCCTCGCGCTGGTCGGCGTCTACCTGCTCTATGTTCTCGGCACGACGCTGCTGCGGCCGCACGCCGCACCCGCGATGCCGGCCGCCGCGCGCACGCTGCACGGCCGGGCGCTGCTGCTGCGCGCGCTGACGACCCTGCTGCCGCCGCTGGCGCTGATCTTCCTCGTGCTCGGCACGATCTTCCTCGGCATCGCCACGCCCACCGAGGGCGGCGCGATGGGGGCCGCCGGCGCGTTGGTGCTCGCGCTGGCGCGCGGCCGCCTCTCGCGCCTGCAGCTCACCCAGGCGCTGGACAGCACCACCCGGCTGACCACCTTCGTCATCTTCATCCTGATCGGGTCGACGATCTTCACGCTGGTGTTCCGCGGGCTCGACGGCGACGTCTGGGTCGAGCACCTTTTCAACCGGCTGCCCGGCGGCACCGTGGGTTTCCTGCTCGCGGTGAACGTGCTGGTGTTCGTGCTCGCCTTCTTCCTCGATTTCTTCGAGATCGCCTTCATCGCCGTCCCGCTGGTCGCGCCCGTCGCCCACAAGCTCGGCATCGATCCGGTCTGGTTCGGCGTCATGCTCGCGGTCAACATGCAGACCGCCTTCATGCACCCGCCGTTCGGCTTCGCGCTGTTCTACCTGAAGAGCGTGGCGCCGCGGAGCGTCCGCACCGCCGACATCTACTGGGGCGCCATCCCCTTCGTGCTGATCCAGCTCGTCATGGTCGCGGTCGTGCTGGCCTTCCCGCAGGTCGTGCTGCGCGACGCCGCGCCCGAGGCGAGCAGCGTCAAGGACATTCCCGTCGACGTCGACCCCGACGGCGGCTACCTGCCCGCCGAGTGGCGCTGAGCACGGGCTGCCGCGGGCGGCCCGAATCGTGAGAAAATAATGCCCCTCGCGCACCGGCATCCTGCCGAGCGCCTTCCCATTCCCCACGCAAGGACTGAACCATGAGCGAACTCATCATCGAAGACCTCGTCGTCGGCAGCGGCGACGCCGCCAAGGCCGGCCAGTACGTGACGGTGCACTACACCGGCTGGCTGACCAACGGCCAGAAGTTCGACTCCAGCCTCGACCGCAACGATCCCTTCGAATTCCGCCTCGGCGCCGGCCAGGTCATCCCCGGCTGGGACCAGGGCGTGGCCGGCATGCAGATCGGCGGCAAACGCAAGCTGACCATTCCGCCGGAAATGGCCTACGGCGCGCGCGGCGCCGGCGGCGTGATCCCGCCGAACGCCACGCTGGTGTTCGAAGTGGAACTGCTGGCGACCAACTGAGTCCCTCCATCCGCACTTCGCGGATACCCTCATGACCCACGCCCTGTTCTCCCATCGCAAGCACTGGGCGGCGCGCTTCGGCACCGCCCCCTTCCTGCCGATGTCGCGCGCCGAGATGGCCGCGCTCGGCTGGGACGCGTGCGACGTGATCCTCGTCACCGGCGACGCCTACATCGATCATCCGAGCTTCGGCATGGCGCTGGTCGGGCGCCTGCTGGAAGCGCAGGGCTACCGCGTCGGCATCATCAGCCAGCCCGACTGGCACTCGGCCGAGGCCTTCCGCGCGCTCGGCCAGCCGACGCTGTACTTCGGCGTCACCGCGGGCAACATGGACTCGATGGTCAACCGCTACACCTCGGACCGGAAAATCCGCTCCGACGACGCCTACACGGCCAACGCCGAACCCAACAAGCGCCCCGACCGTGCCGTCACCGTCTATGCGCAGCGCTGCCGCGAGGCCTACCCCGGCACGCCGGTGATCATCGGGTCGATCGAGGCGTCCTTGCGCCGCATCGCGCACTACGACTACTGGTCCGACACCGTGCGGCGCTCGGTGCTGCCCGATTCGAAGGCGGATCTCCTGATCTTCGGCAACGCCGAGCGCGCGCTGCTCGACGTCACCCACCGCCTGGCGAAGGGCGAGAAGATCGGCGACATCCGTGACGTGCGCGGCACCGGCTTCATGGTGCTGCGCGACTGGAAACCCACCGACAACTGGATCGAGGTGCTGTCGACCGAGCTCGACACCCCGGGCGTGATCGATGCGCACGTCGACCCCTACGCGATGGCGCCCACGCCCCTGGAAGGCGGCGGCCCGCGCGATGAGGCTGCGCAGGCCGTCGACGCGTCGGCGTTCGCGCCGACCCCGCCCTCTCCCCCCTCCCCTCTCCCGCACGCGGGAGAGGGGAGTGCGCAACCGCTCCGTTTCGTTTCGAAGGCCGAACGGCTCGCGATGCGGCAGGAAGTCCGCGCCCGTACCGTGATCCGCCTGCCCGACTACGAGCAGGTGAAGAACAACCCGGTGCTGTACGCGCATGCGTCGCGGGTCTTCCACCTCGAGTCCAACCCCGGCAACGCGCGCGCGCTGCGGCAGGCGCACGGCGAGCGCGACGTCTGGCTCAACCCGCCGCCGATCCCGCTGAGCACGCAGGAACTCGACGGCATCTACGACCTGCCCTACGCGCGCGCACCGCACCCCAGCTACGGCGACGCGAAGATCCCGGCGTGGGAGATGATCCGTTTCTCGATCAACATCATGCGCGGCTGTTTCGGCGGCTGCACCTTCTGCTCGATCACCGAGCACGAGGGCCGCATCATCCAGAGCCGCTCCGAGGATTCGGTCATCCGGGAAATCGAGGCCATCCGCGACAAGACGCCCGGCTTCACCGGCGTGATCTCCGACCTCGGCGGCCCCACCGCCAACATGTACCGCATGGCGTGCAAGTCGAAGGAAATCGAGCGCTCCTGCCGCAAGCTGTCGTGCGTCTTCCCCGACATCTGCGACAACCTCAAGACCGACCACACGCCGCTGATCCACATGTACCGCCGCGCGCGCGCGCTGCCGGGAATCAAGAAGATCCTGATCAGCTCGGGCCTGCGCTACGACCTCGCGGTGCGTTCGCCGGAATACGTGAAGGAGCTGGTGCAGCACCACGTCGGCGGCTACCTCAAGATCGCGCCCGAGCATACCGAGGTCGGCCCGCTGTCGAAGATGATGAAGCCCGGCATGGGCGCCTACGACCGCTTCAAGCAGATGTTCGAGGCGGCCTCGAAGGCAGTCGGCAAGAAGCAGTACCTGATCCCCTACTTCATCGCCGCGCATCCCGGCACCACCGACGAGGACATGCTGAACCTGGCACTGTGGCTGAAGGCGCACGACTTCCGCCTCGACCAGGTGCAGACCTTCCTGCCGACGCCGATGGCGCTGGCGACCGCGATGTACCACACCGAGAAGAATCCGCTGAAGAAGGTCCTCGGCGGCCGCGCCGAGGCGGTGCCCGTCGTCAAGCAGGGCCGCGTGCGGCGCCTGCACAAGGCCTTCCTGCGCTACCACGACCCCGACAACTGGCCGCTGCTGCGCGACGCGCTCCGCGAGATGGGCCGCGAGAACCTGATCGGCAACGGCAAGAAGCACCTGATTCCGTCCTACCAGCCTGCCGGCACCGGCAGGCAGCCGGAAGGCACGCGCACGCCGCGCGCCGAAGACAGGCGGACACGGCCCGCCGCCGGCCAGCCCGCGCGCGCCAAACCGGCAGCGGGCAAGCCCACCTCCGCGAAGCCCGCGACCCCGCGCGCCAAGCCGGGCAAGCCCGCCCCCGCCGGCGACGGCCGTCCGCATCAGGTTCCCAAGCACCCCTTGAGCCAGCGCCGCGGCGGCGGCAAGTCGCGCTGAGCAGTGTTCGGCCTCCCGCACGCCTGAATCGCCATGACCACGCCCAGCGAGATCCTCCGCGCCAAGCTCAACCTCGAAACCGCCCGGCTCGCCTGGCCCGAGCTCGAGCGTCACTTCGCGCGCGGCGTCGTCGTCAAGGTCGCCGCCGGCATGGACCTCGTCGACGCTGCGCTGCAGGTCGCCGAGAACAACACCGCCGCGGTGCAGGCCTGGCTCGCCGACGGGCGCCTCGCGAAGGCCGAACTTGCTGATGCCGAGGACTGGCATGCGCGCCAGCCGGCGTTCTGGGCGGTGGTCGTCGCGCCGTGGGTACTGATCCAGGAAGTGCAGAAGGAACCGGATTCCCAGGCCGGCGCGTCGTCGACCTGACGGCCCTTCAGGGCCAGGAAGTTTTGAGGTTCAGTCCCGGGGGGCTTGCCAACCGGGATGCTGGAAATAGCGCCCATACGCGTTCAGCGCCTGCAGCACGCGGACGGCACCGTCGTGGCGGGGATTCGCGGTCTTCCCTTCCATCGTCTCGGCCCCCGCCATCAGGTCGGCGAGCACCAGGTGGAGCATGGCATCGGCTTTCGGCTCCAGCTTGCAGTGCGCGACCGTGAAGGCCACCTTCTGCTTGATCGTCGCCGCCAGCGCCTGGTACGCCGCATTGTCGAACTGACCCCCGTGGATCAGCGGCACGGCCTGGGTCATTGCCCGGTTGATGTCGCTCATGGCCTGGCGCAGCGGCGCGTCGGTTGCCCACTTCTTCCCTGCATTGAGTTCCAGCTTCTGCACGCCGGCGCCGCCATGGCCGGCGTGCGAATGGTCGGCGCCTTCGGCGGCGTAGCCGCTTGCCGAAACGGTGAAGGCGAAGGCGGCCAGCAGGACTGCGAATTTCGTTCTCATCGAACCTTCCTTTGGGTGGGCGGGTGGAACGCCGAATCTGCGCGCCAAAGCTTAAGCGCGGCTTAACCGTGAAAGCGGCAGCGTCCGGCAGAAGGCCCGCGATCGCGGGCCTTCATGCGGATGTCAGCGCGTTCAGGCGGCGAGGCTGTCCTTCACGCGCATCAGGCGTGCGCGGGCCTCGGTCGCCACGCCGTGCACGGCGGGATTGGCGACCAGCTTGACCATGATGCCGGGGTCGAGGAAGGACACGGTCACCTTGCCGTCGGCTTCCTCGCGCACGACGACATTGCACGGCAGCAGCATGCCGACGTCGGGCTCGGCGCTGAGCGCCTGGTGCGCCAGCGGCGGATTGCAGGCGCCGAGGATGCGGTAGGGACGGCCGTCGACGTTGAGCTTGGCCTTCATCGTGGCCTGCACGTCGATGTCGGTCAGCACGCCGAAGCCTTCGGCCTTGAGGGCAGCCGTGACCTTCTCGACGGCGGCGGCGAAGGGGCCGCTGATCTGGGTATCGAATCCGTATTCGCTCATGGTTTGCTCCTCAGTGATGAAAATCGGTCCGCCATTCTACCGGCGCGACATGACAGAGAGTCCCTTGCGCCCTCAGGGTTCCAGCGACTGCCGCTCCATTTTCTGCCACAGCCGGTAGACCGGGTCGGACCACAGCGACTTGATGTAGGCGACCACGTCCTGCATCTCCCGCTCGGAGAGCTTGCCCTTCCACGCCGGCATCCGGCCCTGCCCCGGCGCGCTGCCGTCGCGGATCGTCGCCAGCAGCACGGCGGTCGGGTGATGCCAGGCATGCGCGCTGTCGTCGAGCGGGGGCGGCGGAAAGTAGCCCTCCGCGTCGCGGAAGCGCCAGTCGCCGGGCGGCCCCTTGCCGTCCGCGCCATGGCATTCCATGCAGTGCGCCACGTAGACCGCCTTGCCGCGCGCCACCTGCGCGGGATCGAGCTGGCGGTCGAGCGGTGCGCCGTCCGCCTGCGAGGTTTCCGCCGAAGAAACGGAGCGGTCGCCGCACCCGGCGAGCACCAGTCCGGCGAACGCGACTGCGATCAGGTTCGATGGCTTCATTCGGTTTTCCTCCGGCCTTCCGATTCGTCGAGCGCGGCCGGATCGCCGTCCGCATTCGCCAGCACGCCGTCCAGCAGCCGCCGCATGTTGCGAAAGTGCGAACCTTCCCAGTAGACGCGGCCGCACGCATCGCAGATCGAGAACCGCGCGTAGTGTTCGCGCACCTTCGGCGGCAGCCGGTCGATCACGCTCGCCTTGTCGACCGGACGCAGCGGCACGTTGCAGTGCAGGCACAGCGTGAACGGCTTGGCGCTCCGCGCAAGGTCGAGCCGCTCGACGACTTCCCGCAGCTGCGCCTCGGACTTCAGCGCGTGCACGTAGCAGCCGTGCGTCACCGCGCGGCGCTTCAATAATTCACGATCGCGCGTCAGCACGATGCGGCCGTCGTGCTCGCAGATCGCCACGATGTCGTCGTCGCGGAAGTGGTTGTCGTAGAGCGTGTCGAAGCCGAGCATGCGCAGCATGTGCGCGAGCCCGCCGAGATGCGCATCGGCGACGAAGCACATCTCGCGCAAGGGATGGTCTCGCACCCGCAGCAGCGGCGTCACGTCCATCGCCTCGAAGCGCGGGTACACCGCCACGCGGTCGCCGTCCTCCAGGATGCGATCGAAGCCTACCGACTCGCCGTTGACGAGGATCAGCTCCACCTCGGTATGCGGCACGCCGAGCGCCTCGATCATGTGCTTGGTCGTCGCCCGCCGCGCGCACGGCACGCTGAATTCCTGCTTGCGCCGCTTCGGCGCGAGGAAGTCGTTGAGTTCTTCGTAGAAGCGGAAGGTGGCGGTGACCATGCGGTATTGTCGCCATTTGGCGGGGAGCGGAAAAGCCGCTTAATATGCCCCTCGCGGCCATGCTCCCGCTCACTAGGAGTCCCCAAGCATGCAACTACCGGAAACCTGGATGGCGATCACGGCTTTGACGGTACTGGCCTTCGCCGTTCTGGGCGGCGCCCTGACCGCCTATGTGCGTCTGGCCGAGAAGAACACCCCCATCGACACGGGACTGCTGCACGGTCGGGCAGGCGCCGCCGCCGCGCTACTGCTGCTCGCCGCGCTGCTCATGGGCGGCGAAACCAGCCAGCACGTCAAGCCCGCGCTGGGCTTGCTGGCGCTGACCATCATGGGCGGGACGGCCCTGTATTTCCTGATCCGCAGGAAGGGCATCCTGCCGAAGAGCGTGATCCTGCTGCATGCCGCGTTCGCGCTCGGCGCCGTCTATACCCTGGTGTTCGGGCTGCCGATCTGAACCGTTGCCCCGCATCGAAGGCGCGAGGCGACAAGCGGGGACCGGGCCGTCTCTCGACTGGCCGCACCCAGCGTGATCCGCACGCCCTACACGAAAGGACCCGCACATGAAAGGCCTCGTCCCCGCCGCCATCCTCGCCGCCAGCCTGCTATGGGTCACCTCGCCCACCCTGGCCGACGAAGTCGGTTGCGTGACCACCGCATGGAAAATACTCGGCGCCAACCACAAGGTCTGCGTGGACGCCTTCCACGACCCCAAGGTGCGGGGCGTCACCTGCCACGTCAGTCAGGCGAGGACGGGGGGCGTATCCGGATCGCTCGGCCTCGCCGAGGATCCTTCACAGTTCTCGCTCTCGTGTCGGCAGACCGGGCCGATTTTGCTGCCTGCCAAGCTACCGAAGACGGAAACCGTGTTCAGCGAAGACACGTCCATTCTCTTCAAGGAAACCCGCGTCCTTCGCATGTGGGACAGCGCGAATCGCACCCTCGTTTACCTTGCAATCAGCCGCAAGCTGATCGAGGGCGCGCCGGCAAGCAGCCTGTCCACGGTGCCGGTCATGCCCTGGGGTAGGCCGTAGGATCCATCCGACGCCAAACGAAGCATTTCCCTGGCCAATGAGCCCCTGCGGGGTTCGCTCGCGAACAGCCCCGACTCGTCGCCCTCACGCCAGCTAAATCCGGCTCGCGGTCCGTCGCATCACGTCCGCCGCGCGCTGCATCGCCCACTTGACCGGCAGCGGCAGCGGCGCGCCGCCGTGGTCGACGGCGGTCTGCGCGTGCTTGATCTCGTCGAGCTTCATCTGTTCGACGACTGCCCGGCTCCTGGCGTCGGCAACGGGCAGCTTCTGCAGGTGGCCGTCGAGGTGGGCCTCGACCTGGCGCTCGGTTTCGGCGAGGAAGCCGAGGTTCCACTTGTCGCCCAAGAGGCCGGCGACGACCCCGATGCCGAACGCGCCGCCGAACCACAGCGGGTTCAGCAGGCTCTTGCGGCCGCCGAGCTCGTTGATGCGCTGCTCGCACCAGGCGAGGTGGTCGGTCTCCTCGCGCGCGGCCTGCTCGAGTTCCTCGCGCACGCCTTCGTTCTTCGCGGTGAGCGCCTGCCCGGCGTACAGCGCCTGCGCACAGACTTCGCCGACGTGGTTGACGCGCATCAGCGCGGCGGCCTGGGCCTTGTCGGCCTCGGAGAGGTCGGCCTCGGGGCCGGTGCCGGGATAGGGGCGGCCGGCGTGCGGCGTGGCGAAGACGGTGCGCAGGCCGAGGTCGAAGGTGGTGATGAGCTGGTCGAGTCGGTTCATGGGGTGCCTCGTTGTCGGGTCAGCGCAGGTTTGGCGGGAGTGCGGCCCTCTCCCCGCCTCCCCTCTCCCGCGTGCGGGAGAGGGGAGGCGGGCGGTCCGGGGGCATTCAGATCTTTTCGCAGCCGATCACTTTACGTAGTAGTTGAAATTCGCGTAGGCCGCCTCGGCGATCTTGAACCACTGGAACTCGGTGTCGCGGAACGCCTTCCACGAGCGGTAGATCGCGGCGAATTCGGGATTGGTGCGCGCCTCCTCCTCGTACATCTGGAACGCCGTGCGGCGCGCGGCGAGCATGATGTCCTTGGGGAAGGCATGCAGCTGCACGCCTTGCCCGGCCAGGCGCAGCATGGCGGGCGGGTTCTTGGCGTCGTATTGCGCGAGCATCAGCTGGTTGGCTTCGGCGGTGGCGACCTCGAAGGCCTGGCGATAGGCGTCGGGCAGCGCGCGCCAAGACGCCTCGTTGACGTAGAAGGAAAGCTGCGGCCCGCCTTCCCACCAGCCGGGGTAGTAATAATGCTTCGCGATCTTGTGGAAGCCGAGCTTCTCGTCGTCGTACGGCCCGACCCATTCGGCGGCGTCGATCGCGCCGCGTTCGAGCGCGGGGTAGATGTCGCTGCCGGGCAGCGTCTGCGGCACGGCGCCGAGCTTCGCCATGATCTGGCCGCCGATGCCCGGGATGCGCATCTTCAGGCCCCGGAGGTCGGCGAGCGAGTGGATCTCCTTGCGGAACCAGCCGCCCATCTGGGTGCCCGTGTTGCCGCCGGGGAACTGCACGACGTTGTACTTCGCGTAGAGCCGGCGCAGCGCCTCGAGGCCACCGCCCGCATACATCCAGGCATTCTGCTGGCGGGCGGTCAGGCCGAACGGCACGGCGGTGTCAAAGGCCAACGCAAGGTTCTTGCCGACGTAGTAATAGCCGGCCGAGTGGCCGCATTCGGCGGTGCCGTTGCCGACCGCATCGAGCACCTGCAGGCCGGGCACCAGCTCGCCCCCGGCGAAGACGCGGATCTGGAAGCGGTCGCCGGTGAGCGCCGCAACGCGCCGGGACAGGGTTTCGGCGGCCCCGTAGATGGTGTCCAGACTCTTGGGAAAGCTCGACGCCATGCGCCAGCGAATCGTCGGCAGCGAAGTCGATGCGGCGGGCGCGGCCTGTGCCGCCGCGAGCGGCAGCATGGCCGCGCCGGCGCCGGTCAGGAAATCTCGTCTTTGCATGGTCGGTCTCGGGTTTTCGGGGATTATACGAGGCGGCCGGGAAACCGCCGCGTGTTAAAATTGGGCCTTTTCCAGCCCTGCCCGAACCGCCATGTTCAACCGCCAAGACACCCTCGCCAAGACCGACCCCGACCTGTGGGCCGCGATCCAGAAAGAAGACCAGCGCCAGCAGGATCACATCGAGCTGATCGCGTCGGAAAACTACACCAGCCCGGCGGTGATGCAGGCGCAGGGTTCGCAGCTCACCAACAAATACGCCGAGGGCTACCCCGGCAAGCGCTACTACGGCGGTTGCGAATACGTCGACGTCGTCGAGCAGCTGGCGATCGATCGCGTCAAGGCGCTGTTCGGCGCCGAGGCGGCCAACGTGCAGCCCAACTCCGGTTCTCAGGCCAACCAGGCGGTGTTCATGGCCTTCCTCAAGCCTGGCGACACCATCATGGGCATGAACCTCGCCGAGGGCGGCCACCTCACCCACGGCATGGCGCTCAACATGAGCGGCAAATGGTTCAACGTCGTCGCCTACGGCCTCAACGAAAAGCAGGAAATCGACTACGACAGGATGGAAGCGCTGGCGCGCGAACATAAACCCAAATTGATCATCGCCGGCGCCTCGGCCTACGCGCTGCGCATCGACTTCGAGCGCTTCGCCAAGATCGCCAAGGAAATCGGCGCGATCTTCATGGTCGACATGGCGCACTACGCGGGCCTGATCGCCGCCGGCGTCTACCCCAACCCGGTGCCGCACGCCGACGTCGTCACCTCGACCACGCACAAGACCCTGCGCGGCCCGCGCGGCGGCATCATCCTGATGAGGGCCGAGCACGAGAAGGCGATCAATTCCGCGATCTTCCCCGGCCTGCAGGGCGGCCCGCTGATGCACGTCATCGCCGGCAAGGCGACGGCGTTCAAGGAAGCCGCGAGCAAGGAATTCAAGCATTACCAGGAGCAGGTGCTCGCCAACGCGCTGGTGATGTGCAAGGTGCTGATCGAGCGCGGGCTGGCCATCATCTCCGGCCGTACCGAGAGCCACGTGTTCCTGGTCGACCTGCGCGCCAAGAACCTCACCGGCAAGGAAGCCGAGGCGCTCCTGGGCCGCGCCCACATCACGGTCAACAAGAACTCGATCCCCAACGACCCGCAGAAGCCCTTCGTCACCAGCGGCATCCGCATCGGCACGCCGGCGATGACGACGCGCGGCTTCAAGGAGCTCGAGGCCGAGCAACTCGCCCACCTGATCGCCGACGTGCTCGACGCGCCGAACGACGAGGCGGTGATCGAGCGCGTGAAGGGCGAAGTGGCGAAGCTGACGGCGAAGTTTCCGGTGTATGGGTGAACGGTGAGCAGGAAGCAGTGAGCGGTTAGTGCCGCTCACCACTTACCCCTTACCGCTCACCACTTACCCCTTACCGCTCACCGCTCACCAAGAATGAAATGCCCCTTCTGCGGCTCCCTCGATACCCAGGTCATCGACTCCCGCGTCAACGAGGCGGGTGACGCGATCCGTCGCCGCCGGCGCTGCGTCGCCTGCGACAAGCGCTTCACCACCTGGGAGACCGCGGAGCTCAGGCCGCCGCAGATCGTCAAGACCAACGGCACGCGCGAGGACTTCTCCGAGACCAAGCTGCGCGAAGGCTTCCGCCGCGCGCTGCACAAGCGGCCGGTGTCGACCGAGCTGGTCGACGCCGCCGTCGAGCGCATCCGCCAGCAGCTGCTGACGCGCGGCGAGCGCGAGGTGCCGGCGCGCGAGATCGGCGAGCTGGTGATGCACGAGCTGAAGAAGCTCGACAAGATCGCCTACATCCGCTTCGCCTCGGTTTACAAGAGCTTTCAGGACCCGGACGACTTCCGCGAGATGCTGCAGGACCTGGAGCGCACGCCCTCGCAGGGCGTGGACGACCTCTTCGAATAAGCAGGCCGCCTTGAGCACGCCCCGCTTCTCCGCTGCCGACCACGCCCACATGGCGCGCGCGCTGCAGCTCGCGGCCCGCGGCCTCTACACCACCACCCCCAATCCGCGCGTCGGCTGCGTCATCGTCCGCGACGGTGCCGTCGTCGGCGAGGGCTGGCACGAACGCGCCGGGGCGCCGCATGCCGAGGTCCACGCGCTGAAGGCTGCCGGGGTGGCGGCACGCGGCGCCACCGCCTACGTCACGCTCGAACCCTGTTCGCACCACGGCCGCACGCCGCCGTGCGCCGAGGCGCTGGTCGACGCCGGCGTCGCCCGCGTGGTGGCCGCGATGACCGATCCCAACCCGCTGGTCGCGGGCCGCGGCATCAGCATCCTGACGCTGGCCGGCATCCGGGCCGAGGTCGGCCTGATGGAAGCCGAGGCGCGCGCGCTCAATGCCGGCTTCGTCTCGCGCATGACACGGCAGCGCCCCTGGGTGCGGCTGAAGACGGCGTCGACGCTCGACGGCAAGACGGCGCTCGCCAACGGCGCCTCGCAGTGGATCACCGGCGCGGCCGCGCGCGCCGACGTGCAGCGGCTGCGCGCGCGCGCCTGCGCGATCCTCACCGGCAGCGGCACGGTGCTCGCCGACAATCCGCGCATGAACGTGCGCGACTTCGACATCGGCCGCCAGCCGCTCCGGGTCGTCGTCGATTCCGGCCTGCGCACGCCGGCCGATGCCGCGATCCTGCCCGCGCTGATCGCCTGCCGTCACGCCGAACCGGGGGCGCGCGCCGCGCTCGAAGCCGCCGGTGCCGAAGTCGTCGAGTTTCCGGAGGCAGACGGCCGCGTCGACCTCGCCGCGCTGCTCGCGCGGCTCGCGCAGCGCGGCATCAACGAGGTGCACGTCGAAGCCGGCGCCGCCTTGAACGGTGCGCTGCTCACGGCCGGGCTCGTCGACGAGTGGGTGGCCTACGTCGCGCCGATGGCGGTGGGCGACGACGCACGCGGGCTGTTCGCGGGGCCGCCACTGATGGCGCTGGCCGATGCAGCACGCTTCAGGCTGCACGACGTGCGCCAGGTTGGCGACGATCTGCGCCTGACGTTGCTGCCGACGTGAGCGGCTTCAAGGATCATTTCTCGTCGGCGTCGGATCGTTACGCCGCCTATCGTCCCGCCTACCCCGCGACGCTGTTCGCCTGGCTCGCCAACCAGTGCGCAGAACACGACACCGCCTGGGACTGCGCGACCGGCAGCGGGCAGGCGGCGCTCGGGCTCGCGGCGCATTTCCGTGCCGTCGTCGCCACGGATGCCTCCGCCGAGCAGCTTCGCCATGCGCAGGCGCATCCCGCCGTCACGTATCGCGTCGCGCCCGCCGAAGCGAGCGGGCTGGCCGATTGCAGCGTCGACCTCGTCACCGTCGCGCAGGCCGCGCACTGGTTCGACCTGCCGCGCTTCCACGCCGAGGTCGCGCGCGTGCTGAAGCCCGGCGGCGTCATCGCGCTGTGGGGCTACGGGCGCATGGTGCTGCCGGGCGCCCTGGACGCCCCCTTCCAGCGCTTCTACTCGGAGACGGTGGGCCCCTACTGGCCGCCCGAGCGCGCGCTGATCGACGACGCCTACCGCAGCCTCGCCTTTCCCTACACGGAAATCGACGCGCCGCCCTGCTTCATCGAAGTCGAGTGGACGCTGCCGCGGCTGGTGGACTATCTGTCTACCTGGTCGGCGGTGAAGCGCTATCGCGCGGCCGAGGGACACGATCCGCTGCCCGCGCTGGAAACGGCACTCGCTCCGCTGTGGGGGGGAGCGGATCGGCCGCGGCGGCTGCAGTGGCCGCTTTTCCTGCGCGTCGGTCGGCGCTGACTCAGGCGCGCACGGACAGGTCGTCGAACAGCCCCGCCAGATCGGCGCCCAGCGCGGAGAGCGGGCGCGCACGCGTCGCGGTACGCCGCAGCACCTCGTCGCCGCACCCCTGGCTGCGAAACGCCTGCAGGACATAGCGCTTCACGCCGCGCGCGGCGAGCTCGCCGGCCAGCGCGGCGACGTCGGCATCGTCGAGCAGGGCAGGATGGATCGTCGTGCGGATCTCATGGTCAACGCGCGCGTCCAGCAGCAGCTGCAGCCCGGCCCCGGCGCGCTCGCCGCTGCCGGCATCGCCGGTGATGCGCGCATACCCGGCCAGCGGCGCCTTCACATCGAATCCGACCCAGTCGACCAGCGGCAGCACCGCCGCGAGCTTCTGCGGAATCATGCCGCCGGTATGCAGCCCGATCTTGAAGCCGAGCGCGCGCACCTCGCGCATCGCGTCCGGCAACGCCGGCTGCAGGGTCGGCTCGCCGCCGGAGAACACGACGCCGTCGAGCAGGCCGCGGCGGCGCTGCAGGAAGGCCATCACCTCGGCCCAGGGAATTTCCGATTCACCGCGCGCGGGAATCAGGCCCGGGTTGTGACAGTAGCCGCAGCGCCAGGGGCAGCCCTGGCAGAACACGACCGCGGCCAGCATGCCGGGCCAGTCGGTGGTCGACAGCGGCGTCAGGCCGCCCACGCGAAGCGTCATGTTTGGCCGTGGCGAAGCGTCATGTTCAGTGCCGGCGCAGCAAGGCCGCGTCAGCCCATCCGGCACTGGCTTTCGACGAAGAAGCGGCGCTCGCGATGCTCGCTCTTCTTGCCCTTGTTGAAGCTGGCAACCGGGCGGTGGTAGCCCATCACGCGGGTCCAGACTTCGCAACGGGTGCGCTCCTCGTCTTTCAGGGCAGAGGCGTCGAGGGCTTTGGCGATAACGGACAGGTCGGTCATTTCAGTCTCCTTTCGGTCAGGCAACAACGGCGGGTTTGCGCGACAGGGCCTCCTCGTCGCACTTGGGGCAGAACTCGTGCTCGCCGGCGAGATAGCCGTGCTTGGGGCAGATCGAGAACGTCGGCGTCACGGTGATGTACGGCAGGCGGAAGCGCTCGAGCGCGCGCCGCACCAGCTTCCTGCAGGCGTCGGTCGACGAGATGTGCTCGGACATATAGAGGTGCAGCACGGTGCCGCCCGTGTACTTGCGCTGCAGGTCATCCTGCCGCTCCAGCGCCTCGAAGGCGTCGTCGGTGTAGCCGACCGGCAGCTGGGTCGAGTTCGTGTAGTAGGGGGAATCTTCCGTGCCGGCCTGCAGGATTCCGGGGTAGCGCTTGGCATCCTCCTTGGCGAAGCGGTAGGTCGTGCCCTCCGCCGGCGTCGCCTCGAGGTTGTAGAGATGGCCGGTCTCCTCCTGGAAGCCGGCGATGCGCGCGCGGATGTGGTCGAGCAGGCGCAGCGCGAAGTCGTGCCCCCACTCGGTCGTGATGTCGTGCGCGTCGTCCGTGAAGTTGCGGATCATCTCGTTGACGCCGTTGACCCCGATCGTCGAGAAATGGTTGCGCAGCGTGCCGAGGTAGCGCTTGGTGTAGGGGAACAGGCCGCTATCCATCAGGCGCTGGATTTCCTTGCGCTTGATCTCGAGGCCGTTGCGCGCCATGTCGAGCAGCGCGTCGAGGCGGCGGATCAGCGCGGGCTCGTCGCCCGCGTATTCATGGCCGAGGCGCGCGCAGTTCACCGTCACCACGCCGACGCTGCCGGTCTGCTCGGCCGAGCCGAACAGGCCGTTGCCGCGCTTCAGGAGCTCGCGCAGGTCGAGCTGCAGGCGGCAGCACATGGAACGGATGTGGTTGGGCTTCATCTCCGAATTGATGAAGTTCTGGAAGTACGGCAGGCCGTAGCGCGCGGTCATGGCAAACAGGCGCTCGGCGTTTTCCGACTCCCAGGGGAAGTCCGGCGTCATGTTGTAGGTCGGGATCGGGAAGGTGAACACGCGGCCCTTGGCATCGCCGGTGGTCATCACCTCGATGTAGGCACGGTTGATCATGTCCATCTCGGCCTGAAGTTCGCCGTAGGCGAACGGCATCTCCTCGCCGGCGATGACCGGCACCTGCTCGCGCAGGTCCTCCGGGCAGGTCCAGTCGAAGGTGAGGTTGGTGAACGGCGTCTGCGTGCCCCAGCGCGAGGGCACGTTGAGGTTGTAGATCAGTTCCTGGATGCACTGCTTCACCGCCTCGTAACTCATGCCATCCTTGCGGATGAAGGGCGCCATGTAGGTGTCGAACGAGGAGAAGGCCTGCGCGCCGGCCCATTCGTTCTGCAGCGTGCCGAGGAAGTTGACGATCTGCCCGACGGCGGAAGACATGTGCTTCGGCGGGCCCGCCTCGACCTTGCCCGGCACGCCGTTCAGCCCCTCGTGCAGCAGGGTGCGCAGCGACCAGCCGGCACAGTAGCCGGCGAGCATGTCGAGGTCGTGGATGTGGATCGAGCCGTCGCGGTGCGCCTCGCCGAGCTCGGGCGGATAGACGTGATTGAGCCAGTAGTTGGCCACCACCTTGCCGGAGACGTTGAGGATCAGGCCGCCCAGCGAGTAGCCCTGGTTCGCGTTGGCATTGACGCGCCAGTCCTGGCGGCTGAGATATTCGTTGATCGAGGCCTCGACGTCGACGACGGTCTTGCGGTCCTCGCGCAGCTTCTTGTGCGAGTCGCGATACGCGATATACGCACGCGCGGTCTGCAGGTGGTTCGCGGCGATCAGGCTCTGCTCGACCACGTCCTGGATGCGCTCGATGTCCGGCGCGGCGTTGCGGAAGCTGTGCGCCATCACCTTGATGACCTGCGCGGTCAGCAGATCGGCTTCGTCGGGGCCGAACTCGCCGGCCGCCTGGCCAGCGCGCAGGATGGCCGAGCGGATCTTGGCCGCGTCGAACGCCGTGCGACGGCCGTCGCGCTTGATGACTTCACGGGGAATCGCTGCTATCACTGAATTCATCGGAGTCTCCTCTTCACCAACATCTTGTGTTCACCATGGAAGAACAATACGACATCTTGTGGGTGAGTCAAGGGGAATTTAAGGTTAGAAAATCCTGATACACTTAAACATGTATTTATTCAGCAACTTAAAGGAGCCCGACCATGAGCACGATCCTGGATTTTCTCGGCAGCGACCACCGCGCCTGCGACGACCTGTTCGCCTCCGCCGAAGCGGCGGCCGCGCAAAAGAACTGGGACAGCGCGCGCAAGCTGTTCGCAGAGTTCGACGCGGCGATGGCCCACCACCTCGCCATGGAGGAAACGGTCCTGTTCCCCGCCTTCGAGGCGCGCACCGGCATGAGCGCGGGGCCGACCCAGGTCATGCGCATGGAGCATGAGCAGATCCGCGGCCTGCTTCGCGACATGGCCGGCGCGGTCGCGGCAGCCGACCACCATGCCTACCTCGGGCTGTCGGAAACGCTCAACATGCTGATGCAGCAGCACAACCTCAAGGAAGAGAACATGCTCTACCCGATGTCCGACCAGGTGCTGGCGGTCGACCGCGACGGCCTGATCCGCTCGATGCAGGCGGTCGCGTGAGCGCAGTGCCCGACGAGGTCCTCGTCGACGCCCGCGGCCTCGAGCCGCCCGAGCCGCTGGAGAAGGTCATGCAGGCGCTCGCCCTGCTGCGCCCCGGGCAATCGATCCGCCTGCTGCTGCACCGCGAGCCGTTTCCGCTCTATGGCCTGCTGGCCGAGCGCGGCTTCCGTCACTCCGCCAAGATGGAGCAGGACGGCAGCTACGTGATTCTCATCCGGCCGGCGGCCTGACGTCTCGCATCGCATGCAGGCCGGGCTTTCCTTCGAGCAGGCACCCCCCCTTGCGCTGCCGCTCCGCTTCTTCCTCACGGCGCCGCTGTTCCTGCTCGCGGCCGGTGCGCTGATCGCGATGGCGCCGCAGGCGCTGGCGTCCCGCTGGACGCCCGAGGCGCTCGCCCTCACCCACGCCATTACGCTCGGCGTGCTCGCGATGACGATGCTGGGTGCGCTGACGCAGATGCTGCCGGTCGTGGCGGGGGCGACGCTGCCCGCCGCGCGCGTCGTCGCACGCCTGGCCCACATCGCGCTGACGCTCGGCACGGCGGCGCTGCTCGCCGCGTTCCTCGGCGCGGGGCCGGCGGTGTTCGGTGTCGCCCTCGTGCTGCTCGGCACCGCGTTCGCGATCTTCCTGGCGGCGGCGGCGCGCAGTCTCGCACGGGCCGTCACGAATGCGACGGTCAACGGCATGCGGCTCGCGGCGGCAAGCCTCGCCGCGACCATCGTGCTCGCCGGCGCGCTGGCACTGCCCCGGGCCGGCTGGGTGCCCGGCACGCCGGGCATGGCGACCGTCGGCGCGCATGCCACCTTCGGCCTCCTGGGCTGGGTCCTGCTGCTGGTGGTCGGCGTCGCCTACCAGGTGGTGCCGATGTTCCAGCTCACGCCGCCCTACGCGCCGCGCCTGAGCCGCTGGCTGGCACCCGGGCTGTTCGTCATGCTCGTCGTCCGCGCGGCGGCGCCCGTCTTGCCGGCGGCCGTGGCGGATGCCGCGGCCGTCGCCCTGGCCGGCGGCATCCTCCTGTTCGCGGGCGCGACGCTGCGCCTGCAGGCGCGTCGACGGCGGAAGATCGCCGACGTGACGCTCGATTACTGGCGCCTCGGCATGACCAGCCTGGTCGCCTGCGTGGGCGTCTGGCTCGCCGCATGGCTGGCGCCGGCGTGGCGCCACAGCGATGCCTATCCGCTGTTGCTGGGCGTGCTTTTTCTCGGCGGCTTCGCGCTGAGCGTGGTCAGCGGCATGCTCTACAAGATCGTTCCCTTCCTCGCCTGGTTCCACCTGCAGGCGCAGACGCAGGCGCGCGCGGGCAGCATCCCGACGATGAAGGACATGATTGGCGAACGCTGGGCACGCTGGCAGTTCCGCGCCCACCTGGCGGCGTGCGCGCTGCTCGCGGGCGGCCTGGCCTGGCCCGCGCTGCTTCGTATGGGGGGAGTGCTGCTGATGCTGTCGGCGCTGCTGCTCGCGCTCAATCTGGCGTCCGCGGTGCGGCGGTTCGCCCGCCACGGCGGGCGCTTCCGCTGAGGCCGCCGCGGCGGCGGCCGGCTTGGGTCAGCCCGTGCTCCAGGCGCGCGGACGCTTCATCCCTGCAATCTTGCAGGCCTGCTTGACGTAGCCGTACGCGAACAGGCGGAACAGCGCATTGCGCGCATCGGAGCCGAGCCGATCCGACAGGTGCTTGATCACATAGCGCGCATCCGGCGCGATCTGGTGCTCCTCGTAGAAGGCCCGCATGAAGCGGATCACGTCCCAGTGGTCGTCGGTGAGGCTGACGTTCTCCGTGCGCGCGAGGCGTTCGGCGACGTTCTCGTTCCATTCGTTGGGCTCGATGAGGTACCCTTCCTCGTCGAGTGTCGGCATCGTGACTTCTGCATCCATGGTTCAAGCTCCTCATTCAAGCCCGGCGCGCCGCGCCAGGTACGTCAAGAAAACTGCAAGATCGAAATAATCCGATTCGCTGTTCACGCTCACGAGAGCACCGGAAGCAGCCCGAGCATGACCAGCACGACCCAAGCGACGAGTCCAAGCGCCGTTACCACGTAGGCGATGTCGAGGGCGATGAGGGGCTCGTTGACATCGAGGACGAACTGCACGCCCCGGAAGATGAGCAAGACCGATGCCGCCAGGCCGAACACGAGGCCGGCCACGATCGCCAGCGGATTCGGGATGAAGAGCACGAGCGCGGACAGCCACAGGGGAATGGGCGCCACGGTGGCGAGCGTGAAGGCGTCATGCTCGTCGGCGGCGACGCCCTTGGAGAGGGCGATCGAACGGATCGCCCACGCCATCAGCGGAACCGTGGCCAGTTCGGCCAGCAGGAAGAACAGTGCGGCCGTATTCCATGCCTGAATTTCCACGCTGGGGAGCAGCGTGGCGCCCAGGTGACGTCCTGCGTATTCGAGCATCAAGGGCGGAATCAGCGAGAATGGCGCGGCGAACATGGCGAAACGCCGGAACCGCGAGGCGCGCCGACCCGCCAGCGCGTCCCAGCCCTCGGAGGACGAGGTAAACAAGGTATGAAACGGCAGAATGTTCATGTGCATCTCCTTCACCGAGACACGCGACCGCCCGACTCGAGGGCTGGTCGCGCAACCAGCGGATCGGCGCGCCGCACCGGTCCCGAGTCGTTTATATCATGTTGTGATATATAATCCACTTCACCCGCCGAGTCAAGAACAATGCCGTCAGCCCGCCTGAACAAGAAGGAATTCGAAACCCTCTCCGACTTCCGCTACCAGTTGCGCCGCTTCCTGCGCTTCAGCGAGGAGGCGGCGCACCGGCACGGAATCACCCATCTTCAATACCAGCTGCTGCTGCACACCCGCGGCTTTCCGGGACGCGAGTGGGCGACGGTGGGCGAGCTCGCCGAACGGCTGCAGGCCCACCACCATGGCGTCGTCTCGCTGATCTCGCGCTGCGAAAAGCTCGGCCTGGTGCGACGGGAGGTCGGGCGCTCCGACCGGCGCGCGGTGGAGGTGCATCTGACTCCCTCCGGCAATCGCATGCTGAACCTGCTTGCCGCGCTGCACCGCGACGAACTGCTGCGCCTGCAGGGCATCTTCCGCGTGCCGGGCGCGGCGGATCTCGACGCCGGCACCTGAGCCTGTGCGGCGCCGATCGGCGCTGCGATGGCCGCAGAAAAAATCCGCACGAACGAAAATTTCTCGCCTATAATATGCATTCCATTTACTTCTTTTGGACGACAGCCATGAATGCTCACCTTCATCTCCGCCAGGACCAGGTCTACCCGTTCGACGCGCGCGGCATCGCCAAGCGCTTTCGCCATGCCGCGATCTTCGGCGCGCTCGACGCGCTGACCGGCGGCGAACGCATGCGCTTCGTCAACGACCACGACCCCCTGCCCCTGCTCGACCAGTTGCGCAACCGCTACGGCGAGGCCGTGACGATCCAGTATCTCGCGCGCAACCCCGGGGAGATCGTGATCGACTTCATCCGCAACTGAGCACCTGCCATGCTTCCGGCGCAGGTGTTCCTGGCCCTGGTCGCGTTCGTCGCGGCCTTGCTGGGAGCCCTGGATGCCGGCCGCGCGGCCACGCTGCACCTGATCCTGGCCGTCGGCGCCATGCCGCTGATCTTCGGCGCGATGGGCCATTTCATCCCGGTTCTGACGCGCACGCACGGCGCCCCTGCGGTCCCCGCCGCCCTGGCGGGACTCGCACTCGCGGGCGGCGCGCTGGCGGTGTCGTCCTTCGCCGTGCCCGCACTGGGCACGGCCCGCTACGTGGGCGCCGGCCTGGCCGCGTCGGCCGCGGCACTCCTGCTGGCCTGGACCCGGCGCCGCCGTCGCGGGATGCTGGGCCGGCCGCACCCCGGCCTGGCCTGGTACGAGGCCGCGCTTGCGTGCCTCTTCGTCGCCCTGCTGGCGATTCTGGCGGGCGCGATCTGGCCGCAGCACGCCGTCGCGCTGCGCCGCCTCCATCTCCATCTCAACACGCTCGGCTTCATCGGGCTCACCGCCTGGGGCACGCTCGCGGTGCTGCTGCCGACCGCCGCCGGCAAGCCGGACCCGGACGCCGCGGCCCGCCTGCGCCGCGATCTGCCGTGGGCAGTCGCCGGGATCGCCCTCGTCGCCACGGGCGCGGCCTGGCTGGCGCCGCTCGCGGCCGTCGGCGCGGCGGTGCTGGCGCTTCCGCTGGCCCGCACCGCCACCGCCTGGCTCCGGCGCTATCGCGTCGAGCTGTTCGCATGGCACGGCGCGTCGCCGCTGCTCGGCGCCGCATTCGCCGGCTATGCGATCAGCCTGGCGCTCGGCGCCGCTGCCGCGGTCCGGCCGTCGCTGACACCGACATCCGCCTTCGTGCTCGCCTTTCTGCTGCCGCTGGTGTCCGGCGCGGCCAGCCATCTGCTGCCGGTATGGCTGCGCCCGGGGCGGCAGGGCGACTGGCACGCCGCGTTGCGTAGCCGGCTCGGACGCTTCGCCGGCGCGCGCGCACTTCTCTTCTGCGGCAGCGGCATGGCCGCCGGCCTGGGACAGGGGTGGGGGCTGCCGCTCGGCGGCGCCGTGATGCTGTGGTTCCTGTTGCAGGCGGCGGCAGCCGTCGTCCGCGCCAAGGTGTTCGAGAAGGAGGTTTCCGCATGACTTACCCGGCGTTTTACGATGCCGCGCCGCGCATCGTCCTGTACGACCCGCTTGCCGAACTCCTGGGCGCCGCCGCGGGAGGACGGATCGAGTACCGCTACGTCGACGCGGTCAAGCTCGCCGGCCACTCCTGCCCCACCGTGGCGGGCGCCTACCTGATGACGCGCAAGGCGCTGGCCCGGCTCTACCCGGACGACTTGCCCCTGCGGGGCGGCATCCGTGTCGAATTCGGCGCGACACAGGCGGACGGCGTCACCGGCGTCATCGCAGCGGTCGCCGGCCTGCTGACCGGCGCGGCCGGCGACGGCGGCTTCAAGGGAATCGGCGGCCGCTTCAGCCGCCGCAACCTGCTGGCGTTCGGGCTTGGCGGCGACACGTCCCTCCGCTTCACCCGCCTCGACAGCGGCGCGCGCGTCGAGGTCGCCTACCACCCCGAAATCGTGCCGGTGCCGGCGGGGCTGCAGACCCTGCTGCCCGGCGTGCTCGCGGGCTCCGCAAGCGCGGCCGAACGCGCCGACTTCGCACGGATCTGGCAGGCACGCGTCGAGCGCATCCTCATCGAGCACGGCGACGACCCGGCGCTGGTGACGTGCGGCGACGATGCCTCGCCGGCCGCGCCTTAGCTTCTCGGCGCCCAGCCCGAGATCAGGGCCGAGATGACGGCATCGGCCTGCTCCGCCAGCACGAAGCGCTGATCCGAGAGCACCCAGCGGAAGGCGAGTCCCTGGACGGCCGCGATCAGGATGCAGGCGTTTTGCTGGGGAACGACGTCTGCGCGGATCTCGCCCTGCGCCTGCGCGGCCGCGATGAGGTCGGCGATGAACTGCAGGAAATACTGCACGAGCGCATTCATGCGGTCACGGAAGACCGGGTCGCCGCTTTGCAGTTCTTCGGAAAAAAGCAGGCGCGGAATGCCCGGCTGCTGCTGGATGAAATTCAGATGCGCGCGGATGACGGCCTTCAGCCGCTCCAGCGGGCCCAGCCGCTCGAGGCCCAGGCCGGCCATTTCCCGCTGCAGCCGCGCCTGGATGGTGTCCACCAGCGCGACCAGGACGTGGCTCTTGTTGCCGAAGTGCAGGAACAGGGTCGGCTGGGCAATGCCGACCGCCTGCGAAAGCGAACGCGTCGTGAGCCTGGCCACGCCCTCATGGCGAATGATGTCCATGGCCGCCTCGATGATGTCATGGCGGCGGACTTCCGCGGACTTTCTTTTTTTTACGGCCACAATGCGTCCATCCAGGGCAAACGGCATGAAAAACAACCGGGTGCATGCGGCTGTCGAGCGTCGCCGAAGGCACCCGGAAGCGGAAAGCGGCGGCAGCAGCGAGGGCCGCTGCCGAAAGGTACACCGTCAGGCCGTTTTCAGGAACAGCAGCTGCCTTCCCTGAGGCCCGCCTTTTTCAGCATGAACGCCAGCGGGCAGAAGCCGGTCACGCCGCTTTGCGCGAGGTTGGCGCCGACGAAGGCGGTCAGCCACAGCCATGCGGGGTTGCTGCCGAAATGGGCAAGGGCAAGGCTTGCGAGCACTACCAGGCCTGCCACGAGATGTACGGTACGGTCTACGGTCATGTGAATCTCCTTTTGTCGACGTCAGGGTTCAAGGGCAGCCGGCCCGCGCCGGCCACCCGCTCAGAACTGGTAGGAAACGTTGAAGTTGTACTGGTTCTGGTGGATCTCGATCTTGTTGTAGGGCGCGACGCTCGACGTCAGCTCATTGCTGAAGGCGTGCGTGTAGGCGAAGGTGCCGCTGACCTTGTCGCTGAACTTGCGCGTCAGGCCGACCGACAGGTGGTTCTCGACGATCGCGGTGGAGCCGAGGTTCATGTTGACGCTTTCGGCGCCGAACGGCGATTTGCCGTAGTTGTAGCCGACGCTCACCGCCATCTTGTTGCCCAGGTCCTTCTTCACGCCGAGCGCGTACACCGTCTGATCCTTCCAGCCGAAGTTGAGCGTGGCCGGGAAGCCCGGGGGCGGGTTCGTCACGGGAATGCGCTTCATCACGTCGGCGAATGCATAGCGCTTGACGTCGAATTCGACCTGCAGGCCCGGCATCGGCTTGAACGACAGGCCAAGCGCGAGCGAGGCCGGCATGTCCATGTCGAAGCTGGTGCGGCCGCTGGGCGTGTTGTATTCCATCCGGGCGACGTCGGTCTTCGTCGTGTACACCAGGCCGGCCTGCCATCTGGGAGAGATCTTGTAGGTGGCGCCAACGGTCGCACCCAGGCCGAACTGCTGGTTCTGCGGCAGCGCGACGTAATTGCCGCCGCCGCCCGGCAGCGACATCGCCAGGCTCTGGTTGACGAGATTGAGCGACGCGCCCAGCGTCAGCGCGTCGGTGACCTTGAAGGCAGCGGCCGGGGTGAAGCGCAGCACCTGCTTGGTCGTCACTACCGGCTGGTTCCCCGCCGCCGCCATGGCGTCCGCCACGTTCACGCCCATGCCGGCGATGCCCCCCATGCCCATGCCGAGGAACAGGCGGTCGTTGACGTTGAACGCGACGGCACCGCTCGGCATCATGTACCAGTTCGAATCGCTTTCCTGGCCGTTGACCTCGCGCGGCGGGTTCAGGAGCCCGAAGCCCAGATCCATCCGCACCTCCTTCATGCCGAGATCCGCGATGCCGGCCGGATTGACCATCACCGCCAGCGCGTCCCGGGCCTGCGCGACGGTGGCGCCGCCCATCGCAGCCTGGGCCGCCGACAGCGCCATCATCTGATCGCCGTTGGTGGCATGTGCCGTGACAGGTAAAGAGCAGGCGGCCGCCGATGCGGCCGCAACGAATGTCCGCTTATTCATGTTCTGGTCTCCTCGAAAGGGGTATCACTTCGAAACGGGGGACAGCAGGTTGGCCGAGATGCCGGGCGTGCCGCGGAATTTCTGATGGCAGGCGACGCATCCGGTCATGATGTCGCTCATGTGGGACGCCGCTCGCGGCAGATCGCCCGCATCCGCCGCGTCGGCCAGCTTGAGCGCGCTGCCCTCGACGATCTGGTTCATCGCCGGCAACACCGCCAGGTCGGCATCGTTGATCTTGTCCAGCGGGAAGTAGGGCAGCAGCCCGCCCTTGGGAATGCGATGGTTGGCCAGGCGGCGGGCCGCTTCGGACGCCTGCTCCGCGTTGTCGGTCGCCAATGCCGCCGCGACGGCCTGGTAGTCCGACAGGATCTCCTGCATGACCTGCCGCAGGGTCGTCTCCTTGGCCCGCCGCGTATGACCCGCGTGCAGCTTCTGGATGGTGCCCTTCAGCTGCGGCGACAACGCCATCACCTTCTGCCGCAGCTCGGGCGTGTAGGTCTTCATCATCTGCTGCATTTCGGCCGGCATCGGGGCCGCGCCCTGGGGCGGTTCGGCCAGGGCAGCACTCGCGGACGCGAGGCCGCCGGTCAGGATCAGGGAAGTCATCAGCGCTTTCTTCATGGGAATCTCCGCAGGAAATCTCGACAGGAAAATACATATGATCATTTGCTCATATGTTCGCTTGATTATATGTGGAGGCCGATTTTATGCAAGCAGATCGTGAAGTCCTGATTCAGGAGCCGTTCCACGGCTGCCGCAACGCGAGCCGGTGCCATCCACGCGGCGTGCGGATACAATCCTGCTGTTCAAGCAATGAATCACCCGCCAGGCGGGATGCGGGGATCAATCCTGCGTGCCATGCGTGCCCGCCCCCGGAACGCACCGGCGCGCGGCATTGGACGCCCTTCATGGGCAGCCCCGTCGACGGAAACCAGAGGACCAGTAATGAAACGCGTGGATGACTTCCGCCTGCGCTTCGGCAAGCAGGAATTGGTGCCGATCGTCATCGGCGGGATGGGGGTCGACATCTCGACCGCCGAACTGGCGCTCGAGGCGGCACGACTCGGCGGCATCGGGCACATTTCCGATGCCATGGTGCAGACGGTGTCGGACCGCCGCTTCGATACCAAATTCGTCAGCGCCAAGCTGAAGCAGTACAAATACAACGTCGCCAGCAGCGACAAGTCGGCGGTGCAGTTCAACCTCGGCGTGCTCGAAGAGGCGACGCGCAACCATGTCGGCAAGACCATGGAAGCCAAGCGCGGCGACGGCATGGTCTTCATCAACTGCATGGAGAAGCTGACCATGAACGCGCCGCGCGACACGCTGCGCACCCGGCTCAGCGCCGCGCTCGACGCCGGCATCGACGGCATCACGCTGTCGGCCGGCCTGCATCTGGGCTCGTTCGCGCTGATCGAGGACCACCCGCGCTTCCGCGACGCCAAGCTCGGCATCATCGTCTCGTCGGCGCGCGCGCTCGCGATGTTCCTGCGCAAGAACGCGCGCCTGAACCGCCTGCCCGACTTCGTCGTGGTCGAAGGCCCGCTCGCGGGCGGCCACCTCGGCTTCGGCATGGACTGGGCGCAATACGACCTCGCCACCCTAGTCGCCGAGGTGCTCGCCTATCTGAAAAGCGAGCACCTGGAGATTCCGGTCATCGCCGCCGGCGGCATCTTCACCGGCAGCGACGCGGCCGGTTTTCTCGAGCGCGGCGCGGCGGCGGTCCAGGTCGCGACCCGCTTCACGGTCACCCGCGAGTGCGGCCTGCCCGACAAGGTCAAGCAGGAATACTTCAAGGCCGGCGAGGACGACATCGAGGTCAACACGATTTCGCCGACCGGCTATCCGATGCGCATGCTGAAGGGCAGCCCCGGCATCGGCGCGGGCATCCGTCCCAACTGCGAGGCCTACGGCTACCTGCTCGACGCCAGCGGCAAGTGCGCCTACATCGACGCCTACAACCGCGAGGTGGCGCTGCACCCCGACGCGAAGAAGCTTTCGGTCAAGGACAAGACCTGCCTGTGCACGCACATGCGCAACTTCGACATCTGGACCTGCGGCCAGACCGCCTGGCGCCTGAAGGACACCACGCGGCGCCTGACGGACGGCAGCTACGGCTTGCTGGGCGCCGAACACGTCTTCCACGACTACCAGTTCAGCGTCGACCAGAAGGTCGCCTTGCCGCCCTGAGCGCAACCCCTTGCCGACTGCCGCGCAGCGGCCCGCGCGAGCGCAAGCGGGACGGGGCCGCCCGTGCCGCATGCACGCCACGCTTGCGTACGCCCTGATACCCTGACCACGCCCTGCCGCGATGACTTCGCCTTCCGCCAACCGCTGGCTCCCCCTGATCGCCCTGGTCGTCCTTTCGCTGATCTGGGGCTATACCTGGGTTCTCGCCAAGCAGGGCCTGACCTACGCGCCCCCCTTCGCCTTCGCCGCGGAACGCTGCGTGGGCGGCGCGCTGGCGCTGTTTCTCGCACTGCGGTTGACGGGACGGCCTGCCCGCCTCGTCGCGCCGCGCGCCACGCTGGGAATCGGGCTGGCCCAGGTGACCGGCTTCATGGCGTTCCAGACCTGGGCACTGGTCGAGGGCGGGCCGGGCAAGACCGCCGTGCTGATCTTCACGATGCCGATCTGGACGCTGCTGATGGCATGGCCGCTGCTCGGCGAGCGCATCCGCGGCGCGCAGTGGCTCGCCGCCGCCAGCACCCTGGCCGGCCTCACGTTCATCATCGAGCCCTGGGACCTGCACGCCAGCGCCCTGAGCGAGCTGCTGGGCATCCTGGCCGCCCTGTCGTGGGCGATCGGCACCATCCTGATCAAGCGTCTGCGCGCCCGCCACGAGGTCGACCTGCTCGCGCTGACCGCCTGGCAGATGGCGCTCGGCGCGCTCCCGCTGGTCGTGCTCGCGTTCGTCGTCCCCGAGCGCCCGACCGCGTGGACGGCGTCCTACATGGGCATCCTCGCCTTCATGTCGGTCGCGAGCACCGCGCTGTGCTGGTGGCTGTGGATCTACATCCTCGATCGCGTGCCCGCCTGGGAAGCGAGCCTGTCGGTGCTCGGCACCCCGGTGGTCGCGATCCTGTCGTCGCGCCTCCTGCTCGGCGAGGCCTTCAGGATGACGGAGATTTCCGGCATCCTGCTGATCGGCGGCGGCCTCGCGCTGCTCTCCCTGCTGGGCTGGCTGGCGACGCGCCGCGCCGCGTCGGCTGCCCTCCGGTAGCCCCGCCGCCGTCTACGCGGCCATCATGCGCTGCACGGCCTGCGCGAGCGGCCGCGGCAGCCTGCCCAGCACCGCTTCGGGTTCGAGCGCGTCAAGCAGGTTCTTCACGACCAGCCCGAGCTCGGTATCACCCTCGCTCACCAGGCGGCGGCTGAAGAACAGCGTATCGGGATCCTCGCGGCGCGCGAGCAGCCGCAGGAAATCGCCCGCCGTCGCGCTGACCGTGAGCTCGGGCGCGCCGGCATGCGGCGCGAAGCCGCGCGCCGTGACCGTGAAGCGCACGCCGAGCCCGAGATCCTTGACACGGATCGCATAGCGCCGCCCCACCAGCGGCTGCCAGTCGAGCGCCTGCAAGGCGGGCCACAAGAGGCGGTTGGCGGCGACGCAGAACGCCAGGCTGGGCGGCGTCACCGGCAGCCTGGCGACCACGGCGGCAACGGAAGTCGGTACGGCGAGCTTCAACATGGCGATCTCCTCATCAGGACGGCCGCAGCGCGTCGGCCCAGTTGTTCGGCGTCTCGTAGAGGCGCACCCGCTCCAGCCGCAACTGGTTGCCATAGGTGTCGCGGTAGGCTCCGTCGAGCAGCCGGAAGGCCTCGGCCGCCAGGTTCTCGGCCGTGGGAACGCAGGGCAGCACCACGGTCTTGTGACCCGGCAGCGTCGCAAGAAAGTCGAGCACGGCGCGATCGCCCTGGTAGGCGAGAAAGGCGTGGTCCCACGGCTCGACCACCATCCGGTTGGCGATGCGCTTGACCTCCGAAAAGTCCATGACCATGCCCTCTTCCGCCGCCCCCTCGGTGCGGATGATCGCGCCCGACAGCGTGATCTCGATCGCATAGCGGTGGCCGTGGAGATGGCGGCACTGGCTCGCATGGCTGGGAATGCGGTGGCCGGCGTCGAACTCGAGCCTGCGCGTGATCAGCATCTCAGTCCTGTTCCACCGCGACGTGGTCGAGGCCCGCGCGGCCGTGCCAGTAGCCGTCGACCGCCGGGCCGGGCATGAAGCGCGCGAGCGAACCCGCCGCCCCTGCGTCGCCGTCGAGCGCCGCGCGGAAGGCCTCGACCACGCGTTCCATGTGGCGCGATTGCGGCGACAGGCGCAGGCTCGCCACCCCGAGTTCGCGCAGCGCCGGCAACTCGCCGATCAGGCTGTAGACGCCGGCCGACTGCGTCTGGATGCCGTTCAGCGTGAGGAAGGGCTCGCCCTCCCGCGTCGTCAGCGGCAGCCCGTCGGGATGGTCGAGGCAACGGAACTGGCAGTCGTCCTTTGGCAGGTTGTAGTGGCGCGCGGTGAAGCAGCGCGCGGAATACGCCAGCGGCAGGCGGCCGTAGGCGAACACCTCGGTTTCGACGCCGGCCGGTGCATGCGCCAGCAGCGTCGCGAGCGCGGTGCGCGACATCTCCACCGGCGGCAGCCAGCGTTCGGCGCCGAGCCCGGCGAGCACGTCGAGCGTCTCGTGGTTGTACACGTTGAGCGTGGGGCCGGCGACGAAGCGTGTGCCCGCCTCCGACAGCAGGCGCACCGCGCCCCATTCGTTGGCCTCGACGCGGAAGCGGCCGTCGCCGACGATGCGGCGCAGCGTCTTCAGGTCGGACTCCGACTCGATCAGCGTCTGGCTCGACAGCACCACCTCCTTGCCGGCGCGGTCGAGCTGCTCGGCGAGCGCCAGCCAGTCCTGCAGGCGCAGCAGGTGGCGCCGCGAACAGACGCTCTCGCCCAGGTGCACGCGCGCCACCGGCCAGCCTGCGGCGGCGTCGTAGAAGCGCTGCACGTCGTCGCGCGACCAGTAGTACAGCAGGGGGCCGAGGCTCAGGTTCATGGCGTCCTCACTTCCAGGGCCGATGATAGGCGCCGAGCGTGTGCGTCTGTCCTTCCGACAGCTTGCCGAGCTCGGCCTGCCAGGCTGGCGTCGGGCGGAAGCCTTCCGGATTCCGTTTCGCCGCGTCGATGGCGGCGCGCCACACCTTCGTCACCTGCGTCACGTAGGCCGGGCTGCGCTGGCGTCCCTCGATCTTGATCGCGGAGATACCCATCTTCAGCATCTCCGGCAGCAGGTCGAGGGTGTTGAGGCTGGTCGGCTCCTCGATCGCGTAGTAGGTCTCGCCGCCGACCGCGAAGCGGCCCTTGCACAGCGTCGGATAGCCGGCCTTCTCGTCGCGGCCGTAGCGGTCGAGCAGCACGCCGTTCAGCCGCGACTCGAGGCCGTCCGGCGTCTCCTTCCACTGCACCGCCTTCGCCGGCGAGCACACGCCCGCCGAATTCGGCGACTCGCCGGTGCAGTACGACGACAGCAGGCAGCGTCCCTCGACCATCACGCACAGGCCGCCGAAGCCGAACAGCTCGATCTCGACGTCGGTGTGCTTCACCACGTTCTCCACCTGCGGCAGCGACAGCACGCGCGGCAGCACCGCGCGCTGGATGCCGAAGTGCTCGCGGTAGAAGTTCACCGCCTCGTAGCTCGTCGCCGAGCCCTGGACGGAGAGATGCAGGCGCAGCTGCGGATGGTGCTTCACCGCGTAGCGCATGAGACCCGCGTCGGCGAGGATCACCGCGTCCATGCCGAGCTTCGCCGCGCGGTCGATCGCGCCGGTCCAGCGGGTCCAGGTGTCGGGCTGCGGATAGGTGTTGAGCGCGAGTAGCACGCGGCGGCCGCGGTCGTGCGCGTAGCGCAGCCCTTCGGCCGCCTGGGCCTCGTCGAAGTTGAGGCCGGGGAAGGCCCGCGCGTTGGTGTTGTCGCGGAAGCCCATGTAGACGGCGTCGGCGCCGTGGTCGATCGCGGCCTTCAGCGACACCAGGCTGCCCGCCGGGCACACCAGATCAAGCGGCATGGCTCTCCTCCTTCCAGGTCCGGCCCGCCCGCGCGCCCTGCCGCGTGCCGCGCCGTTCGAGTTCGCGGTTGATGCCGTTCAGCACGTCCCACTTCTTCGCGCACCACGCGGGCGCCAGCAGGATGTCCGGCGCGGCGGTGCCGGTGACGCGGTGGTAGACGACCTCCCACGGCGTGCGTTCGATGAGGTCGGCGGCGATGCGCACGTATTCCGTTTCGGCGAGCGGCACGTAGTCGCCGTACTTCCAGTCGATCGCGAGCCGCGTGTGCTTCACCACGTGGAGCGGATGCAGCTTGAGTCCGTCCACCCCGACCTCGAGCACGCGGTCGAGGCTGGCGTGGCTGTGCCCCTCGGTCTCGCCCGGCAGGCCGACGATCAGGTGGCAGCAGACCGGAATGCCGCGCGCACGCGCCGCGCGCGTCGCCGCCTCGTACTCGGCGAAGCCGTGGCCGCGGTTGACGCGCGCCAGCGTGTCGTCGAACGCCGACTGCAGCCCGAGCTCGAGCCACACCTCGTGCCCGCGGTCGCGGTATTCCGCGAGCAGGTCGAGCACCGGCGGCGGCACGCAGTCGGGGCGCGTGCCGATCGACAGGCCGATGACGTCGGGGGCGGCGAGCGCCGTGTCGTACAGCGCGCGCAGTTCGTCGACGTGCGCATACGTGTTGGTGTACGCCTGGAAATAGGCGATGAAGCGGCGCGCGCCGGTGCCGCGCGCGATGCGCCCGCGTGCCCGGTCGAACTGGGCCGCGAGCGGGGCCGGATCGCGCGCGCCGGGGGCGAAGGACTTGTTGTTGCAGAAGGTGCAGCCGCCGATCCCCTTGCTGCCGTCGCGGTTGGGGCAGGTGAAGCCGGCGTCGAGCGCGATCTTGTGCACCCGCTCCCCGTAGCGCGCCAGCATGGCGTGGCCGAAGGTGTGGATGCGGTCGCTCATCGCGTTCACGCCGCCGAGGCCTCGAGTTCCGGCGCCGCGTGTTCGGGCCTGACGCCGGTGAGCAGATGCTCGATGAGTTCGCGCACCGTGCGCATCTCGCGCCCGAACGGCAAGGACTCGGAGCCGCGGAAGAATAGGCCCTTGGCGACGTCGCCCTTCAGGGCCGCGACCAGCTGGGCGTCGATGCAGAACTGCCCGGCCTTCTCGAGGCCGTCGCGCAGGCCGCATTGCGCCAGGCAGTGCAGGCCGATCGCGCAGCGGCCGGGATCGGCCTTGGCGCAGCCCTGCAGCTTCGCCTCGCGCTTCAGGTAGTTGGCGAGCCACGGCGTCTTCACCGCGCGCGCAGGGAGTCCCGCGACGCTCATGAACGTGACGATGTCCTCCGGCTTCGCATCGAGCAGCACGCGCTTGAAGTTGGGATGGGCGTCGCCCTCCGCCGTCACGGCGAACGGCGTGCCGACCTGCACCGCGCTCGCGCCCATCGCCAGCGCCGCGAACAGCTTCTCGTGACTGTTGATGCCGCCGCCGACGATCAGGGGAATCTGCCCGGGCGCGATGCCCATCTCCGCGAACGCCTTGGACACGGCCGGGATGACCTCGGCGAAATCGAATTTCGCATTGCCGAGATCGGCAGGGTTCGGCGCGCCGAGATGGCCGCCGGCGTAGCGCGGGTGCTCGATGACGATGGCATCCGGTAGCCGGCCCTTGCGTGCCCACTTCTTGAGCACGACAGCGACGCCGCGGGCATCCGAGAGAATCGGGATGAGCGCCACGTCCGGATGGCCGTCGGCAAGCTCGGGCAGGTCGAGCGGCAAGCCGGCCCCCATCACGATCGCCTGCGCACCCGATGCGCATGCCTGCCTGACGTAGGCCGGATGCGCTTCCACCGCCTTCATCACGTTGACCGCGACGAGGCCGTTGCCGCCTGCGAGCGCGAGCGCGGCACGCACCTCGCGGTCGAGCGCGATCAGATTGCGGCGGTTGAGTTCGTCCCTGTCGCGGCTCGGCGCTGCCGTCTCCGACAGGTCGGCATGGTGATGCCTGAGGTCGATGCTCGCGATCGTGCCCATCGCGCCGGTCCGCGCGACCGCACCCGCCAGGCGATGCGCCGACACGCCCACGCCCATGCCGCCCTGGACGATGGGCAGCAGGCGCCTTCCCCGGATCGAGAAGCTTGGCAGCGAAGGGAGCGACATGGCGTGGACTCGAACCCGCGCGAGCGGTATGGCTATATGACGATTCGCTTATCCTAAATTACTCGTACGCGGTTTGTCCAACGACTCCGCGCACCGGAGTCGCGACGAACGGAACGCCGTGGCGCTGCCGTAACCGCGTTCGGTGCGCCCGCGGATCGTGCGAGGAATGCGCCGTTGCGGCCGCCACCCTTACGTCCGGGTGGTTCACCCGCCCCGCCTAAACGCCTACAATGGCGGGTCTCGACTGGCTGGCCCTTCACGCATGTTCACCGGCATCATCCAATCCATCGGCCGCATCCACGAATACGAGGCACGCGGCGCCGACGCACGCATGGTCATCCTCGGCGGCGGGCTCGACTTCTCCGACGTCGCGCTGGGCGACAGCATCGCCGTCAACGGCGTCTGCCTCACCGCCGTCGCACTCGCACCGGACAGCTTCACCGTCGACGTCTCCGCCGAAACGCTGCGCGTCACCGCAGGCTTCGTGCCGGGCGCCGAGGTCAATTTGGAAAAGGCGCTGCGGCTGGCCGACCGCCTCGGCGGCCACCTGGTCTCGGGCCACGTCGACGGCGTCGGCACGGTGCACCGCTTCGCCCCCGTGGGCGAATCGCATCTGCTGGAGATCGACGCGCCGCACGAACTCGCGCGCCACATCATCCGCAAGGGATCGATCACGGTGAACGGCGTGTCGCTGACGGTAAACAAGGTGGACGGCACGCGCTTTGCGCTGAACCTCATTCCGCACACGCTGGAAATGACGAACCTGAAGCACCTGCAGGCAGGCCACCGCGTCAACCTCGAAGTCGACATGATCGCGCGCTACGTCGAGCGCATGATGCAATTCACGAATACAACGGACAAAGATTAAATGAGCCTCGCCTCCACTCTGGAAATCGTCGAAGAACTGAAGGCCGGCCGCATGGTCGTGCTGGTCGACGAGGAAGACCGCGAAAACGAGGGCGACCTCGTGATGGCCGCCGAGCACGTCACCCCCGAGGCGATCAACTTCATGGCGAAGTACGGCCGCGGCCTGATCTGCCTCACGCTGACCGACGCGCGCTGCCGCCAGCTCGGCCTGAAGCAGATGGTGTCCGACAACCAGACGCCGCACGGCACCGCGTTCACCGTCTCGATCGAGGCCGCCGAAGGCGTCACCACCGGCATCTCGGCGGCCGACCGCGCGGTCACCATCCAGGCCGCGGTGAAGAAGGACGCCAGGCCGACCGACATCATCCAGCCCGGACACATCTTCCCGCTGCGCGCCCAGCCCGGCGGCGTGCTGGTGCGCGCCGGCCACACCGAGGCCGGCTGCGACCTCGCCGGACTCGCCGGACTCGAACCGGCCGCGGTGATCTGCGAGATCCTCAAGGACGACGGCACCATGGCACGCCTGCCCGACCTGATCCCGTTCGCGCAGGAGCATGGCCTCAAGATCGGCGCGATCGCCGACCTCATCCACTACCGCAGCCAGACCGAGAGCCTGGTCGAGCGCGTCGCCGACCGGCTGATCCAGACCGTGTACGGCGCCTTCCGCCTGATCGCCTACCGCGACACCAGCGCCCGCGAAACCCACCTCGCGCTGGTCAAGGGCGAGATCCACGCCGACCGCGAGACCCTGGTGCGCGTGCACGAACCGCTGTCGGTGATGGACTTCCTCGACGTCACCGGCGGCGGCCATTCGTGGCCGATCATGGGGGCGATGGAGCGCATCGCCGAGTCCCAGTCCGGCGTGATCGTGCTGCTGCACCGCCCGGAAACCGCCGAGGCGCTGCTGCACCGCATCAATCCGCCGCCGGTGGGCGGCCACAAGTACGACCTGCGCGACTACGGCATCGGCGCCCAGATCCTGCGCGACCTCGGCGTCGGCAAGATGAAGCTCCTGGCGAGCCCGCGCAAGATGCCGGCCATGGACGGCTTCGGCCTCGAAGTCACCGGTTATTCCGAAAAAGCATGAGTCACTAAAGAAGGACGCACGATGGGAACCAACAAGGACAACTTCTCCGAGCTCGACCCCGCCTACCAGGGCAAGGGCATGAAGATCGGCATCGTCATGAGCCGTTTCAACCGCGACATTTGCGAGGGCCTGCTGTCGGCCTGCGAGGCCGAGTTGCTGCGGCTTGGCGTTGCGAGGAAGGACGTGCTGCTGGTCAACGTGCCCGGCGCGCTGGAACACCCGCTGGCATTGCAGGAACTGGCGCTGTCCGAGAAATACGATGCGCTCATCGCGCTCGGCGCCGTGGTCCGCGGCGACACCTACCATTTCGAAGTCGTCTCGAACGAGTCGGCGCGCGGGATCATGAATGTCCAGCTGAAGACCGGCGTGCCGATCGCCAACGCCATCCTCACCGTCGATACCGAGGAACAGGGCCACAAGCGCATGGCCGAGAAGGGCCGCGACGCCGCGCGCGCGGCGATCGAAATGGCCAACCTGCTGAAGCGCCTGTGATGAACATGGCGCCCAACTCCGATCACGCGCACGCGCATCGCCCTCTCCCCGCCCTCTCCCCTCGAGGGAGAGAGGGACAAGGCCTCTCCTCGAGAGGTGAAGCCTGATGGCCGGTTCCCGCAAGATCGCGCGCGAGTTCACGCTGCAGGGCCTGTACGCCTGGCTCGTCGGCGGCGCCGACGTCACCTTGATCGCCGCCACGCTCAAGGAAGACGAGCAGTTCCGCCGTGCCGATGAAGATTATTTCCGCGCCCTGCTCTACGGCGTGCTGAAGGAGGAGGACCTGCTCAGCGCGCGCCTCGCGCCGCTGCTCGACCGCCCCGTCGCCGAGCTGTCGCCGATCGAGCGCGGCATCCTGCTCATCGGCGCCTACGAGCTGCTGCACTGCCCCGACGTCCCCTGGCGTGTCGCCATCAACGAAGGCGTCGAACTCGCCAAGAAATTCGGCGGCACCGACGGCCACAAGTACATCAACGGCGTGCTCGACAAGCTGGCGCAGGACGTGCGCGCGGTCGAGATCGCGCATGCGAAGAAGAAAGGCGTGAGCGGTGAGCAGTAAGCAGTGAGCGGAATCCGCTCCCCGCTCACCGCTCCCCGTTCACCCCCATGGAATTCGACCTCATCGCCCGCCACTTCACGCGCGCCACGCCCGGCGCCGTGCTGGGCGTAGGCGACGACTGCGCGCTGCTCGCCCCGTCGCCGGGCATGCAGCTCGCGGTGACCTCCGACATGCTGCTCGAAGGACGCCACTTCGCGCCCCAGGACAGCCCCGCCGGCATCGGCCACAAGGCGCTCGCGGTGAATCTCTCCGACCTTGCCGCGATGGGCGCGACGCCGCGCTGGGCGACGCTGTCGATCGCGCTGCCGGCGGCCGACGACGCCTGGCTGGCGGCGTTTGCGCGCGGCTTCTTCCGCATGGCCGAGCTCCACGGCATCGAGCTGGTCGGCGGCGACACCACGCGCGGCCCGCTGACGATCGCCATCACCGCGATCGGCGAGATCCCGCCGGGCCAGGCGCTGCGCCGCAACGGTGCGCAGGCAGGCGATGACGTGTGGGTGTCCGGCGTGATCGGCTCGGCGGCAGCCGCGCTGGCCTACCGCCAGGGGCGGCTCTTCATGGAGCAGATCGACGCCGCCAAGGTCCTGCCCGCGCTCTACCTGCCGGCGCCGCAGATCGCGCTCGGCATTGCGCTGCGCGGCATCGCGACCAGCGCGATCGACATTTCCGACGGCCTCCTGGCAGACCTCGGCCACATCCTCGAACGCTCGAGCGCCGGAGCCCGGCTGGAATTCGCCGCGCTGCCCGTGCTGCCCGTGCTACAGGCGTACCTGCACGAACCGGTGGCGCGCGAGTGCGTGCTCGCCGGCGGCGACGACTACGAACTGTGCTTCACCGCGCCCGCCGCGCGACGCGACGCGGTGCGGGCGGCGGCCGAAACGGCCGGCGTCGCCGTGACGCGCATCGGGCACATCACCAGCGGGCCCGGCCTCACGGTCGTCGCCCCCGATGGCCAGCCGCTCCCCGTCGACAAGACCGGTTATGACCACTTCGACGAATAAGCCCTCTCCCGCAAGCGGGAGAGGGGATGGGGAGAGGGCCACCCTCGAATTCCTGTTCGCCCACCCCGCGCACCTGATCGCGTTCGGCTTCGGCACCGGCCTCGCCCCCAAGGCGCCCGGCACCGTCGGCACGCTGCTCGGCCTGCCGCTCTACTGGCTGGTCGCGGCCGCCGCCCCCGGCACCGCCGCCCGTCTCACGCTCCTCGTCGCCGCCTTCCTGGTCGGCGTCTGGGCCTGCGCGCGGGCCGGCCGCGCGCTGGGCGTCGCCGACCACGGCGGCATCGTGTGGGACGAGATCGTCGCGTTCGCGCTCATGCTCCTGTTCACACCGGCCGGCTGGGCGTGGACGACGGCGGCCTTTGCGCTGTTCCGCCTGTTCGATATCCTGAAGCCATGGCCGATCCGGCTCGCCGATCGCCGGCTGAAGAACGGCTTCGGCGTGATGTTCGACGATCTTCTCGCGGCGGGCTATGCCATCGCCGCCATCAAGGGACTGCAATGGCTCGTGTAAGCGACGAAGAACTGCATCAACTCGCGTTGGAGCTCGGCGACAAGCTGCGCGCGCGCGGCTGGATGCTCGCCACCGCCGAATCCTGCACCGGCGGCTGGGTCGGCCAGCTCGTCACCGCGATCCCCGGCAGCTCGCACTGGTACGAGCGCGGCTTCATCACCTATGCCAATGCGGCCAAGGTCGAGATGCTCGGCGTGCCGGAGGAACTCCTCGCCACGCATGGCGCCGTCTCGGAAGAGACCGCGATGGCGATGGCCGCAGGGGCCCTGACGCACAGCCGCGCCCAGGCCACGCTCGCGATCTCCGGCATCGCCGGTCCCGGCGGCGGCACCCCGCAGAAGCCCGTCGGCCTGGTTTGCTACGGCTGGGCGCTGGAAGACGGCACCGTGATGTCGTCCACCTGCCGCCTCGACGGCGATCGCGAGGAGATCCGCTCCCGCGCGGTGGCGGCGGCGCTCCGGGGACTGATCGAATTGGTCGCGTGAGTGGTGAGTGGTGAGTGGTGAGTGGTGAGCGGTGAGCGGTGAGCGGTGAGCGGTGAGCGGTGAGCGGCCAGGATTTTTCCGCTTCCAGCTCACCGCTTACCGTTCACTGAACGCCCACGCCGCGAACGGCTCGATCTCGTCGCGGTTCAACAGCATCAATTGATAGGCGCTCGGGTTCAGGCTGTGGTCGACCGTCGTGTCGACGCCGAGGCGCTGCAGCACGTAGCCGAGCAGTGCGCGCCGCACGCTGATCTCGACCACGTCCCCGCTCGCGCCATAGTCGAGCAGCAAACTTTCGCGCCTCACAGCGTCGAGCCCGCGGTGGGGGGCGAGCCGCAGGCTCACCGTCTCCACCCAGTCGTCATCGTATTGCTCGCCCGATTCGGCCGGCGTCTCCAGGCATTCGGCCGCCATGACGCGCGACAGCACGAAATCGCGGAAGTCGCAGCTGTCCTCGGCGTAGGCGCGCACGTGCCAGCGCAGCCCCGTGTTGACCAGCGTGTGGGGCTCGAGGATGCGCGCGCCCTGGCTGTCGCGGCCTGACAGCGACCGATAGGCGACGCGCAGCTTGCGCCGGCCATGGATCGCGCGCGTGATCTGCGCCAGGGTCTGCGCGCCCGGCAGGCGCGCCGGGAGCGGCAGCGCGGCCGTCGGCAGGCCGTAGACGAGGGCCTCACCATAGGGACCGTTCGCCACCGCGAGATTGGCGGCGATGACCGGCAGCACCGCGGCGGGTGAAAGGTCGGCGAACGCCGGCGCGAAGCCCGCGGCGGGCACGAAGCCGAACACGCCGTGGTGGTAGACGAGGTTGCCCGGCGCGAGGTCGCCGTAGAGCTTGAGGTCCTTGGTCGCCGCCGGATCCGACAGGCCGAAGGCGCGCGCGACGTCGCTGCGCGTCACGACGCCGGCGTAGAAGGCCATGATCTCGATGTACTGCAGCCGCTGGCGCGTCGCCCACTTCACGTCCAGCCGCATTTTTTCCTTGGTATTCATGGAGCTCGCTCCGCTCGAGCCGGTTTGCGTGAAATTATAGGGAGCCGCCGCCCGAATACAATCTGCCAACTTGTATTTTTTATGTAGGTGATATTTTTTATTGACATTATGGAAAGTACCACCTACAGTGCAAGCCATGCAGACGCCGCGACGCCTGCCATCCACGCAAACCGATTGATCAGGAGAGAGAAACCATGGCTACCCCCGCATTGGCAGATGACAAGTCGAAGGCGCTCGCCGCCGCGCTGAGCCAGATCGAGAAGCAGTTCGGCAAGGGCTCGGTGATGCGCCTCGGCGACCACGACGTCGCGCGCGACATCCAGGCCGTCTCGACCGGCTCGCTCGGCCTCGACATCGCGCTCGGCATCGGCGGCCTGCCGCGCGGCCGGGTGATCGAGATCTACGGCCCGGAATCGTCCGGCAAGACCACGCTGACGCTGCAGGTCATCGCCGAGATGCAGAAGACCGGCGGCACCGCGGCCTTCATCGACGCCGAACACGCGCTCGACCCCGCCTACGCCGCCAAGCTCGGCGTCGACGTCGACAACCTGCTGATCTCGCAGCCCGACACCGGCGAGCAGGCGCTCGAAATCGCCGACATGCTGGTGCGCTCGGGCTCGGTCGACATCGTCGTCGTCGACTCGGTCGCCGCGCTGACGCCGAAGGCCGAGATCGAAGGCGAGATGGGCGATGCCCACGTCGGCCTGCAGGCGCGCCTGATGTCGCAGGCGCTCAGGAAGCTCACCGCCAACATCAAGCGCACCAACACGCTCGTCATCTTCATCAACCAGATCCGCATGAAGATCGGCGTCATGTTCGGCAACCCCGAGACCACCACCGGCGGCAACGCGCTCAAGTTCTACGCGTCCGTGCGCCTCGACATCCGCCGCGTCGGCGCGATCAAGAAGGGCGACGAGGTCATCGGCAACGAGACCAAGGTCAAGGTCGTGAAGAACAAGGTCTCGCCGCCGTTCAAGGAAGCCTTCTTCGACATCCTCTACGGCCAGGGCATCTCGCGCGAGGGCGAGATCATCGAGCTGGGCGTCGCCCACAAGCTGGTCGACAAGTCGGGCGCCTGGTACGCCTACCAGGGCGAGAAGATCGGCCAGGGCAAGGACAACGCGCGCGAGTTCCTCAAGGAGCATCCGGAAATCGCCCACGAAATCGAGGCCAAGGTCCGCGCCGCGGTCGGCGTCAACAACCCGACCGTGCTGGCCGAGGACGAGGATGAAGCCTTCGAGGAGGCCTGAGGCCGGCGAACTGCGCGAGCGCGCGCTGCGCCTGCTGGCGCGGCGCGAGCACAGCCGCGCGGAACTCGCCCGCAAGCTCGAGCAGGCGGGATTCGCCGCCGAGGACATCGCCCCGCTGCTCGACGATTTCGAAGCCAGGACCTGGCTGTCCGATCGGCGTTTCGCCGAAAGCTGGGTCGCCGACCATCGCGCCAAGGCGGGCAGCGTCAAGCTCGCCTACGACCTGCGCCAGCGCGGTGTGGCCGATGAGGTCATTCAGGCGGTGCTGCGTGAGAGTCGCGACAGCGAGATCGAGCGGGCGCGCGAAGTGTGGCTGAAGAAATTTCACTGCGTCGCCGCCGACGCCTCCGAGAAGGCCAAACAGATGCGCTTCCTGCAAAGTCGTGGATTCAGCCCCGATGTGATCCGGAGCGTCATCACGGCTTGCGATTGATCCGCCCTCGGAGTTGCGTTGCAACACCCAGCGCGGGCAAGCGCCACGCTACTCCTTACAATGTGTCGGCAATGCGCTTAAGGCGCATATCGATGCCTTCGCTGAAATTGGCATCAAGAATCAGTGGCTTACCCGTTTCAGAATCAGACCGAACGGCCCTCAATTTCCTTTCAATCAAATCCAATTCGGGAATTTGCCGAGGTGCCGCACGTTGGCGCAGCAATTCAACTACAAGTAGCTGCTGGTCACGACGACTAAGAACGTGCTGCATGGATACAGCGAGCAGTTGTTGTGCCTGCTGCAAATGCCTCTCGGCCACATCAAGACGTGAAAGTGCGATCATACTGTCGACATGAAATGGGTCCACACGCAAATTCTGCATAAGGATTTCGCGCGCACGCGTCAACGCAACGCCGGCATCAAGCAAATCCCGATATTGAATCAGCGTGCGCGCCTCCCGCACGCCGTAGGCCGGACTATTGGCCGTTTGGGCACGCACAAGCTCATAACGGTCAAGCGTCTCCCGCAGCAATTCCCTCTGAAAATTCCCGCCACTCATGCGGATTACGTCGCTGTCCTTCAGGGCTGCTTCGCTGGCTTGCAGCATCACCTCCTGCGCAATCCCCGAGCTTGGACGAACAGCAGAAATGAGCTTTGCCACTTGATAGGCATTGCCTGCTGGCCAAACCATGCGCATGAGCGCAAGGCCCGGCTGCGCCCCCGTCAGGACGGACTGAGCCAACAACTGAAGCAATAATGGGCCCGCCAAAAGCAGAGCCATGAAACCGGCTACCATAAGCTTCGTAGCCCGCCCAATCTGAGACAACCGATTCGTGTTTACATGAACAACCTCCGTCGTGGTGCTGAGCTGAACAGCACGGGCAGCCAACAATCCCGCCAGAACATTCATGAAAGCGAAGTAAAAAATGAAATTCAGGCTGGCATGGATGAACAAGGCCAGCACCGCCAGCAATAGTCCGGTAGCCTCCATCGCATGTGAATTAGGCTTCGTTGCCACGCTGCGTTTCAATTGCACAACTAAACCTGCGAAGATTCCGAGCATCAGGACTAGAGCAGGGACGCCTCCCTCTGCCGTGAGCTGAATGTAATCATTGTGCGCATACCTGCCGGCGGTGGTGTTTTCTCGCGGATCGCGGTACGCAGGATACTGAGCCGCAAAAGTTCCCCAACCTGTTCCGGCGATTGGGTGATCACGCGCAATCAGGGCAGCCGATTTCCATAAGTGCAGACGTGCGCTGGCCGAGGCATCCGCCTCGAGGTTCAGCGTGCGGTGCCCCACGTTCAACCCCAGCAGAGTGGCGGCCCCCGTATAGCCCGTCAGCGCAATCGCCAGCACAAAAACGAGTGCTGGTTTGTTCCGCGTATTTCGGTATCCGGCCCACAAGAGGATGGGCATCAATAGCAGCCAGGTCAGCGTTGCGCCGCGCGATTCAGCCGCAAACAGCGTCATCGCGATTAATAGCAACCCCAGTGCCGCCGGAACCAAGCGCCAATACGGGCCACGATCACTTACTCTTCCAATGAAGTGAGCGCTGCCCATGAACCAGAACAGATTCAGCAGCGCCGCAAAGGCATTCTTGTCGACCAAGGGTCCGATGGGCTGGCCGTTGCCAAAGCCGGAAATTACCTGCCCAAGCCCCCACAGCGCAAACACCGGGCCAGTCAACAGCAAAACAACGCGCAAGGCGTTCCAGATCTTCGTGGAATTGCGGGTTATGCCCCAAGCAAGGTAGGCAATCGGCAACCCGGCTAGCACCCAGGACGTCAACCAACTGACGTTCGCTGCGGCGCTCGACACAGTAACAACCGCCAGCCAAGCCAGATAGACCAGCATCCACACGCTCATGGGGTAGACCGGCCAACGACCACAGGCGAATGTCCGCCTCAATACCAAGGCCACCCAGATCAGCAATAGCAGCCCCGTCAAGGCTGCGCCAACGAACACAAAACCAGAGGCGACGGTCGCGCCAATCAGGATCACGTAAATCGGATCAGTGGGAAGTTTCAAGCGCATGAGTAAAGCTCAATTAAATGGCCGTTGGCTTAATGTAGGCATTATGCGCGACCAGACTCAATGCACGCCCACCCTTGAGTGAATCCAGACAAACGCTAACGCAATGACCCGCCTCAGGTGGATATCGCGAAGAAAGAAAAAAGCCGCTCGAGAGCGGCTTCTTTGTTACAGAACTCAAAACAATCAGCAAAACGGTCCGCCGGTGGCCGTCACACAGGTGCCACTTTTTCCCCAGGAAATTGCATTGTTGGAACCCGCGGCGCCCGGCGTGCCCGTCAGAATATACGTCAGACCGTTCAGGACGCTATCGCTCGACTTGGCAATCATCGTAATAGTCACGGATGCGGCGCTATTCGCCGTCACGCCCGACCCTGTGTCAACGGTGGTGGGATTCGCACCAGCGGCAGTCGTCAGGCCAGGAACGCCGTTGGATCCGGCGCCACAGTTGGCCAGCGTTCCCTGATCCTGGAAGCAGGTTTCCACTGCAAGCTTGACTGCGGACGCGCCCTGAACAACCTCGGAAAAACGCGCCTTGCGAGTATAGTTTTGATATGAGGGAATAGCGATCGCCGCCAGAATACCGATGATCGCCACGACGATCATCAGTTCGATGAGGGTGAAACCTTGTTGAGCTTTACGCATGTCAAATCTCCTTTGGTTGGGCAAGATGAACACGAGCCTCCCGTGTCTGGAGCTTTAACGAGCAGTCGCCGTGCCAACTTTAGGGGCGGCTCCCAATTTTCCCGGAAACCTCCCCGAATCGCGCGCCAGCCCTTGCACCCGCGCGCTGCGGCATCGCGCGCTGGTGGAAGGACTTGCCCCCTTGCGGCGCATCCGGGCGCGCACCGCCTGCCCCTAACCGGCAGCAGCTGACAATTTTCGTCACCCAGGGCGGCCCCATGAGCCGCCACCAGCCTCCCGCAGCCCGGCGGCTTGCATGCGTTTGCGGCGTGGACTGCCGGGAAGCGGAGCGGAGACATCGCGTCCGCCAAAAGCAAAACGGCCTGCATCGCTGCAGGCCGCTTGGATACTGGTGGGTCGGGCGAGATTCGAACTCGCGACCAACGGATTAAAAGTCCGCTGCTCTACCGGCTGAGCTACCGACCCCGGGATTTGAACCGCTGCCTGACGGCAGAAGCCCTACCCGCGAAAGCCCGAGATTATAGCCGAAGCTCTCGATCCGGGTAAAGTGGCGCGCGCATTTTTTGCATGAGAAACGCGTCGCTGGCCGGCCACTGGCGTCGGCCTCATGAACGCATCATCAGGTAGTACTGCACCTTCATCGTGAGTGCGGCGCCGGCGATGATCGAGGCCAGGACGATGAAGGACGACACGGCCAGCGTGGAGACGCCGGTGATGCCCTGCCCGATCGTGCATCCCATTCCCAGCACGCCGCCGAAGCCCATCAGGACGGCGCCGACGAGGTGGGTGACGAAGTCGCGGAACGAGGCGAACCACTCGATGCGGAAGCTGCGCGACAGCAGCGACCACAGCAGCGAGCCGGCGAGCACGCCGACCAGCGCCATGACGCCGAACGTGAGCAGGGTATGGTTGAACTTGCCCGCGGCGTAGCCCAGCGCCTGTCCCATCGGATTGATGAAGGTGAAGGACTGCGGCGAGAGCGGCGCGGCGTCGGCCGGACGCACGGCATCGGCGGGCGAATAGAAGTCCCAGTTCTGCACGTAGGCCTGCAGCGACATCATCTCGCCGTCGGCGTTGATCCGCACGTTGCTGGTCACGTACCACGCGGCGAGCACGGCCAGACCCACCACGAGGCCGCCGAGGATGTTGTCGAAGCTGCCGCGGAAGTCGGCCGACTTGAACACCCACACCAGCAGCAGGCCGCCGACCACGGCGCCCGACACGATGCGGCCGGTGGCGGCCTTGTCGCCGAACAGCAGCGAGCCGAGATCCTGGTGGGTGGCGAGCGAGAGCGCGGCCGGGCGGGTCCAGGGATAGAACAGGGTCGAATAAAGCGTCTTGTCGCTGCCCGGGAAGGGGTTGACCATGAAATAGGCGATCACGCCGATGATCACGAACACCATGATCGACTTCAGGTTGCCGCCGCCGATCCGGATCAGCGCCTTGTTGCCGCATCCCGAGGCGAGCGTCATGCCGATGCCGAACATCAGGCCGCCGAGCAGGCTCTCCAGCCACGGCAGCGAGGTCTGGCGGTAGGGCGGGAAGGTGTTGGTGACGTCCACCAGGCCGGCCGCCTCGAGACCCATCACGCCCAGCACGGCGACCGCGATCGCGAACCCCCAGGCGCGCAGGCGGCCGGTGTCGCCCATGTTGACCCAGTCGGAGACGGCCCCCATGGTGCAGAAGTTGGTCTTGTTGACGACCGCGCCCATGATCAGGGCGATGCCAAAGGTCGACCACAGGAAAAACGATTGCGCGCTCGCAAAATTCTCGTAGGTCAGGGTCATCGGTGTGTTCCTCCGTGGGTGTCGATCAAGGCCGCCCGGCCTCGAAGCCCGACAAGCAGCGGAATCTTAAAGGGTTTGCGCGCGCCTCAGGCTGGATAATAAATACCAGTCCGGCACGGTATGAGCCGACCGCCGCTCGAGCGGGAGGTACGCCGGGTGCAGGCGGCTCCGGCGACGCGTGTTCAACCCGCGTCAGCGTAGCGCGTGGGATCGGGCACGCCGGCCGCGCGAAACCCTTCGCGCCGCAGGCGGCAGGCATCGCAACGACCGCAGGCCCGCCCCTCGTCATCCGCCTGATAGCAACTCACGGTCTGCGCATAATCGACGCCGAGCGCGACGCCGCGGCGGATGATCTCGGCTTTCGAGAGCTGCTGCAGCGGCGCGTGGATGCGCAGCTTCGCGCCTTCGACGCCGGCCCGGGTTGCGAGGTTGGCCATGTGCTCGAACGCGGCGATGAACTCGGGGCGGCAGTCCGGATAGCCCG